>NZ_CP022121.1:900000-1120000 GCF_002224645.1 Dehalobacterium formicoaceticum
ATGATTTTATTGTGCGCAAAGGTGCCCGGATGAAATATGTAGAGAAGCACTATGGAGAAGGAGAAGGTACCGGCAAGAAAATTCTCAACCCCAAAACCATTATTGAAGTGGAAGAAGGCGGCGTGGCCGAACTGGAGATGGTGCAGATAAAGGGGGTTGACACGACCAAACGGGACACGGAGGTTGTGCTGCATAAGAATGCCCGTCTCATTGTGGTGGAACGACTCCTTACCAATGAGGACCAGGTGGCCGAATCCATTATTAATGTTGATTTGCAGGGTGAAGATTCGACGGCTCAGATTGTATCCAGATCTGTTGCTCAGAATACCTCCAAGCAGGTCTTCCATCTTAATATGAGAGGCAGGAACCAATGTCGGGGACATATTCAATGTGACTCTATTATTATGCACCAGGCCCATGTCTCATCGATACCGGAGATTACCGCCTTCCATTCTGATGCCCAGCTAATTCACGAAGCAGCCATCGGAAAAATCAATTCTGAGCAATTAACAAAATTGATGTCCATGGGTTTGACGGAAACAGAGGCCGAGGAGAAGATTTTACAAGGATTCTTAAAATGATTACGCTGTAATTAGGAATATTCACGATTAAGGTTCCAAAAGCAATACCTTGTGTTGCCGGAAAATGTGTTAGCACTCATCTTAGATGAGTGCTAATTTTATTCTTGAAAAAATCTATCATAAGGGATAAAATTAGTAATATCGATATGATCATGAACAAAGATGGAGGGATGAACATGAATCCGGAAAACGGAAATATTTCGATTCATACGGAAAATATTTTTCCGATTATTAAGAAATGGTTGTATTCCGATAAGGATATTTTTGTACGGGAGTTAATCTCAAACGGTGTTGATGCCGTTAGTAAATTAAAAAGATTATCCGCTTTGGGGGAAGTAGATCTGGGTGAAGATCTCCCTTTTTATGTGCGGGTGGTTTTTGATCAGGAAAAGAAAACCTTAAGCTTTATTGACAATGGGATTGGGATGACGGCTGAGGAAGTCAAAAAGTATATTAATCAAATTGCTTTTTCCGGGGCTGAGGATTTTATTGCCAAATATCAGGACCAAGCTGATGAGGGCAGTCAAATTATCGGGCATTTTGGGTTAGGGTTTTATTCTGCTTTTATGGTGGCGGATCAAGTGCAAATCGATACCCTTTCTTATCAAAAAGAAGCGGAAGCGGTGCGCTGGATTTGTACCGGAGGTACTGAATATGAAATCCTCCCTTCTGAGCGCAAAGAAAGAGGTACAACGGTTACTTTGCAATTGGCGGAGGACTCCCTTGAATTCCTGGAGGAATTTACCTTGCGCCAAATTATTGAGAAATATTGCGCCTTTTTACCGGTGGAAATCTTCCTGGTTAATGCCAAACCAACCGAGGACGAAGCAGGCAAAGAACGGGAGGCTAAACCTCTTAATGATACCAATCCCCTGTGGATGCGGAATCCTAAGGACTGTACCGACCAGGATTATAAGGAGTTTTATGCCAAGGTCTTTATGGATTTCAAAGAACCTTTATTCTGGATCCATCTCAATGTGGATTACCCCTTTAACCTTAAGGGAATTCTTTATTTCCCCAAGGTTAATAATGAGTTTGAACGGTTGGAAGGAAAAATAAAACTTTTTAATAATCAGGTTTTTGTGGCCGACAACATTAAAGAAGTGATCCCTGAATTTTTGATGCTCTTGAAAGGGGTGATCGATTGCTCCGATCTGCCCCTGAATGTTTCCCGAAGTTTTCTGCAAAAAGACAGCAATGTGATTAAGATTTCCAAACATATTACCAAAAAGGTTGGGGATAAGTTGGGAGAGCTCTTTCAGGAAGACCGGGAAAAATATCATGGGTATTGGGATGATATCAATCCTTTTGTGAAATATGGCTGTCTCCGGGAGGATAAGTTCTATGACCGGGTGCAGGATTATATCGTCTACCGCACCACCAAAGGAGATTATGTGACACTGAAGGAATATTTGGACAGAAATCAATCTTTCCATGAAAACAAGGTGTTTTACGTCAGTGATGAAAAGGGACAAGGCCAATATATCCGTCTCTTTCAGGAACAAGGGTTGGAAGCGGTGATTTTATCCGGCCCCTTAGATATGCATTTTATCCAGTTCATGGAAGGGAAGATGCCGGAGGTTCATTTTAACCGCATTGACTCCGACCTCTCCGACAGTCTCAAAGATCCGGAAAAAACCCATGATGCTGAAATGCAGGATCAACTGGCCGGTCTTTTTCAGAGAGTTCTGGGCAACGATAAGCTGAAGGTTCAGGTGGAGACATTGAAAACGGAAGATGTGCCTGCCATCGTGCTTTTAAGTGAGCAGACCAGGCGCATGCAAGATATGAATGTTCTTTACGGCCGCTCAGATCTGAAGGGCATGTTCCCGGACGAGGAGACCTTGGTATTGAATGCGGGCAACCCGCTGGTGCAAGGGGTACTGAAGCTTAAGGAACAACCGGAAAAGCAGGAAGAACTGGATTTAATTTGCCGCCATCTCTATGATTTGGCGATGCTCAGCCATAAACAGCTGGAACCGGCTGCCTTGACTGATTTTATTGCCCGGGGCAATAAAATTTTAATGATGCTGGCCAAAGAAAAAAATTGAAGGACAGAAAGAGTATAAATATAAAACCCGGCAGTTGCTACCCTGCCGGGTTTTATCATATCCTAGTGATTAATCCAGCTTTAAGCTTTTGCCTGCTTTCACGGAGAAGGACTCCAATTCTTCCCGTTCAGAAGTATCATAGATGGTGCCATCGATATCAGCATCTTCCAGATCCCGGTCATCCCAGATCGCATCACAGATTTCCTGCAATAAATCTTCAATATCCCCTTGATCAATGTCATCGTACCAGTCATATTTCTCAGCGTAAAAATCCTCTAAATCGATTTTTAGCTCCAGTTCAAGATCATCTTCGTCTCCGTCTAAGTTAATGGCATCAAAGAGCACAGATTTGTTATTCAGATAATCCCTTCCGAAATTCTTATCATCATAATCATCATTCAGGGAATCTTCCATATCGGCAATGATATCATCGATGTCATTACTCTTGGTGTCCTTCTTTTTTTCCAGATCAGTAATTTTATTGTTGGCCGCAGTAAGCTGAGAATTTAAAAGCAAAATCTGGTTGTCCTTGTCTTTGATTTGGGATTTTAAACCTTCCACTTCATTATTGGGTTTGTCGGTGATGCTGATTTGTTTCAGGGTGTTATTCCAATCCACATTTTTGTTAAAAAGGTCACCAAACGCCCGTAAAGGCAAATAGGTGGTGTTATTAACCAGTAAGGGTTGAACGATGTTGCCTGCGCTGTCCTTCGGTGTAACCTGCTGTCCGTTTAAGAGAATCTTAAATGAAACAAATTGGGCTTTTAATGTTGTTTGGATGCTAGCGGCAAAACTTGTCGTACTAAAGGACATAAACAAAATTAATGCGGAAACGACGAGAGCGATCACTTTCTTTTTGTTTTTAATCATATGTGCCTCCTTAAAAATTTATTTATTTTATGTAAATCCATTATAATAAATGGAACTTTTTTCTTCAAGAGTCAAACTTATTATTACCTGACAAAAATAATTCCCTGGATTATTATTCTTGAATGAGGGTTAGTATAGTAGTATAGGATAAAGACGAGTTTTTCTCCATTTAAGTTCCCGAAAAAAATGCGTAAATTAAAAAAATTAGGAGTGCAATAAATTGAATTCGTTACTAAGTGAAGGTAAATTGATTGCTCGTTTTATTAAAGAAATTTTCCCTCTGGTGCATCATGCTTTGTCTAGGTGGGAGGAGTATGGAGCAAAGATCCCTGATCCGGTTTTAAAAACCCAGGCTTTAGCTAGTTTAAAAAATAAAAAATTTCACTGTCAGGGAGGGAGTATTTATGCCCTTTATCCCAAAGCCGATCAGGCAAGGATGGTATCCTTTATTGTGGCTTTTCAAACGATCAGTGATTATTTGGATAATTTGTGTGACAGGACGGGGTGTGAGGATGAAAGGAGCTTCCGGCAATTACATCTGGCCATGAAAGAAGCTCTTGAACCGGACCTTCCTTTGTCGGATTATTATCTTTATTATCCATACCAATCAGATGGAGGATATTTGAAGGCTTTGGTGCAGGAATGCCGCCGGTGTTTGACTTTCTTTCCCTCTTATGGCTTGGCAGCAAAAGAGGTACAGTTTCTGGTTTCTTTATATACGGACCTGCAATCTTTAAAACATTTGGGCCGGGATATAAGGGAAGAACGGTTGAAACAATGGGCGGGACCTTACTTAAAGGACTATCCCCAATTATCTCCCTGGGAATTTAGCGCCGCAACCGGCTCTACCTTAGGTGTTTTTATGCTGGTGGCCTGGGCTAGTCAGGAGCAAAGGGAAACCAAAGAGATCGGGGAAATCATCACAGTTTATTTTCCCTTTATCTCTGCCCTGCATATTTTATTGGACTATTTTATTGATCAAAGGGAAGACTTGGTGGAGGGGGATTTGAATTTTGTTTCTTATTATGAGGGTGCAGAGGAAACGGCGGAGAGACTATGCTATTTTCTCAAGGAATCCCTGGTCCGAACCTCCCGGATGAGATACCCGATTTTTCAGGACACGGTAGTGAAGGGTTTGCTGGCCCTATATCTTTCGGATCAAAAGGTGAATCATCCTGTTCATCAAGGAATTGCCAAAAAATTACTGGCACAAGGGGGTTGGTCCTGCCAGACCTGGTACCATCTCTGTAAGCAACTGCGCCGTTATAAAATGATCTAGGTCCAAACAGGGGACGGTTCTTTAGGTCCAAACAGGGGACGGTTCTTTGTTTTATCTGGCAGCCTTGCTATGAAGTGCGTTTTAAGGCTTCTTCCAGGATTATTTCCAGGAGGGTACGATTCAGACTGGGCGAAAGCCCGGCGAGTTCATTTTTGGCCATAGTTGCACATCTTGCCGCTGCTTCTTCTGTCCGGAGCAAAAAACCTTCTTCCCGCAGTATTTTTAGTATTTCAGCACAATGATGGGGTTTCAGTCGTTTCGTTTCAATGACTTGCCGTACCCAGGATCCTGCTTCTTGATTCTGGAGCAGATACAAAATTGGCAGAGTAAGATTTCCCTGACGCAGATCCTGACAGACAGGTTTCCCTAGATCAAGACTGTTGCCCGAGAAATCCAAAAGATCGTCAGTAATTTGGTAAGTATAACCCAGGTAGGTACCATAGTTTTTGAGTCCGGTTACCTGACGCAGGTTTCCCTGGGTGATCAAAGCACCGGATTGGCAGCAAGCCGCAAGAAGTGTTCCGGTTTTTTGCTCGATCCGTTGAAAATAATCTTTTTCGTTTTGTCCGGTTTGGAAAAGCTGCTCAGATTGCAAAATTTCCCCTTGGCACATTTCTTGAATGGCTAGGACCATCAGTTTGAGAACGGAAAAAAGGTTATGGGATACCAGGATATCAAAGGCCTTGGCGAATAAAAAATCACCCGCCAGAACAGCTCCTTTTGCACCCCAAAGGGCATGAACAGAAGGCTGTCCCCGGCGATACAGGGACTGATCAATGATGTCGTCATGGACTAAGGAGGCCATATGGATTAATTCCACCGCAGCGCCGGCGGCGATCAAATTTTTCTCTCTTTCCGGTGTCAGGGGAGCTGTGGCTTTGCCGCTTAAAATGATTAATAAGGGACGCAGCCGTTTGCCGCCTGAATTTAGAAAATAGGTGCCCATTTCTCCGATGGTTCCTTGAGCCTCAGCCAAGGTTTGATAGAGAAGCTCTTCTACTTGATGCATCTCCGGAACCAGCACCGTGATTTCCTTTTTTGCTGCGGTCGGGGACAGGTTAACTAAATTTTCTTCCATTTTTCCAATCCTCCTTGTGGATTCTTATTTTAGTATTTACTGTAATAAAAGAAAATATTGCGCATAAATGATATGAGAAAAATAAAAAAGGGTTTTATTCTTAACCTATTCAGGCTAAAATGATAAGGAGTAGATAAAAATCCCTGGATCACTTACTTTCATCATTCCCTTTTTAGGGGTAACAAAAGCATGCTTCCCAGGGGAAGAGATTGAAATTTAAAAAAGGAGAACAAACGAGTGAATTCAAATGAAATAGAGATGATAGTGAGAGCAACGATTGAGGCGATGGAAGTATATGGCGGTGAGAGGGGTTTTATGGAATCCTTGCACAAGTTTAAGCTGGGCGAAGAAAAATTGGAATTGTGGATCAGCGCTTTTGAAGAGGGGGGCAGCCCCGGAATTCGGGCTTTAACAGAGAGCTTTGATATGGAGAAGGAAATGGTCACCGAGGCCCTTAAACAAATTAATGACTTTTTTCAAACTACCTGGCCAACCCTACAGCATCGGGTAGTACGACGCCGTAACAGGATGACTGTCAGTATTAAAAACAAGGGGCAAAATAATTATTATGATCTTTGCCAATTGCGCTTTACTCCTTTTGATGGAATGTGGCATCTTTATTGGAAAAGAAACAATGGCACATGGTTTCCTTACGTTTCCGATTTTGATAACATCGGAGGACTTCTTTGGAAAACCCTGTACTTGGTGAAACTGGATGAGTTTGGCTGTTTCTTTGGTTAATCCTGATTTAATTGGGTAATAATAAGAAACTAGGAACAATTGATTAGTTCCTGGTTTCTTATTTTTTTCGTCCGGTTTTGGCTGGGCGGAGGCTACGTTTTCTTTAGGAGGATTAACATGATACCCCTTTGGAGTATAATATTGTTTCTTGTTTTAATATTGATCGGATTTCTTGCCTTAAGCAGGCCTTTTACGCCTCGTGATGATCAGGAGCAGCCTTCTCAGGATGTGATTTTAAGCCTGGAGGATCTGGAAAAACATGGGGCGGAAATCGCCAAGACACACAGAATTTCAAAAAATCCGGGATCCTCGGATTGCCTCTTATCCAAAATGTCAGAAAATTTTACCTTTATAACTCATGTGTATCAGATGTTGAATCAAGATATTAAGGATAAGGTGCCGGTGCCGGCAGCTGCGGAATGGCTACTGGATAACTTTTATTTGATCGAGGAACAGGTGCAAGAGATTAAGCTCAGCTTAGTTCGGGAAAAATGTTTAAAACTAAATCTCTTAAACAGCGGTATCTTAAAAGGCTATCCACGCGTATACGGTATTGCCTTGGAAATGGTTTCCCATTCCGATGGCAGGATTGATGAAGAAATGATCAAGAAATTCATTAACTCATACCAAAAACAAAGCATTCTGTCCATGGCAGAATTATGGGCTTTGCCCTTGATGCTAAAAATAGCATTAATTGAAAATATCAAAAATATGTGCCGTCAGATGGCTCATACTCAAATGCAATGGAGAAAGGGAGAGCAGATGGAACCGGACTATTTGCCGGATTTAACCTCTTTCATCACTGATTACCATACCCTGAAACATGATGTCTTCTCCTTAATGGAATATTTGATGAAAAAACGGCGCCGAGAAGGCTTGAATGCCACCGAACTTTATGAATATTTTGAAGAATTTTTGGATGAATTTGATTTTTCCCTGGATGAGGTCATTCAGGAAGAACATCAGAGGTTAGCAGCCCAGCAGATGGCCATGGGTAATTCTATTTCCAGCATACGCTTGCTTTTAGCTTTGAATTGGAAGCATGTCTTTGAAGATCTTAGTGTGGTGGAAAAACTATTAAGAGAAGATCCGGATGGGACTTATGGCCGCATGGATTTTTCTTCTCGGGATTATTACCGGCAACAAGTGGAGCAGATGGCCCGGTCCATGAAGACTTCAGAAACGAATTTGGTGCGCAAGGCCTTGGAATTGGCCCAAGAGGAGGAAGCAGGGAGCCGCGGGCGGCATGTGGGAGCCTTTTTGGTCGGTGCGGGCCAAAGTGTTTTAAAACAAAAGATTCGGCCGGGGAAGAAGGAGCCGGTGCAACTTAGTCCTTTAAAAGAATATTTGTCCTGGATCTTTATAGTAAGCAGTATTTTAGTGTTAGCGGTGCTGGTTTATGCCTATGATCATCTATCTTCCTGGCAGCCCGGCCTTCTGATTTTGGTGGGTTTAACTGTATTGATTCCGGCCAGTGATATTGCCATTCACTTGGTGCAGCGGATTATCACCAACCGCAGGCAGCCTTCCTTCCTGCCCAAGCTATCCTATGATCATGGGATTCCGAAAGAGGCAGCCACTTTTATTGTGATGCCTACCCTGCTGCCGGATGAAGCAAGGGTTGATGAACTGGTGCATCAGTTGGAGGTTCATTATCTGGCGAATCGGGAAGAACACCTGTATTTTGCTCTTTTGGGAGACTATAAAGATGAGGGAGAAAAGGATCTGCCGGGGGATCAGGTGATTCGCCAAAGAGCCTGGAAGGGGATTCAAGAACTCAATGATAAGTACCCCGGAGAGACAGAAAAATTTTATCTTTTCCTGCGTGAAAGAAGATATGAACCTTCAGAAAAGCGCTGGATGGGATGGGAGAGAAAACGCGGCGCTTTAGTGGAGTTAAACCGTTTGCTAACCCAAGGAGATCCCGGTTCTTTTGAAAAAAATGATGCTTTGGAAAAATTGCCTCGGGTCAAATATGTCATCACCCTGGATGCGGATACCAGACTGCCTCTCAACACGGCCAAAAAACTAATTGGTACCATTTCCCATCCTTTGCACCAGCCGCATTTTGATCAGGAAAAAGGGTTGGTTACGGAGGGGTATGGTTTAATCCAACCGAGAATCAGTATTAGCCTGGAAAGTGCAAATAGTACCCTGTTTACCAGAATTTTCGCCGGACAGGGAGGGATCGATCCTTATACCACAGGGGTATCTGATGTTTATCAGGATTTTTTCGGTGAAGGGATTTTCACCGGAAAAGGGATTTATAATCTGCAGGTGTTTCAACAGGCCTTGGACGGGGTAATTCCTGACCATACCGTGCTCAGTCATGATTTATTGGAAGGATGCTTCCTGCGGGTGGGATTGGCTACGGATCTGGAATTGATTGATGATTATCCCGCCCGCTGCCATTCCTTTAACAAAAGAATGCACCGCTGGGTACGGGGTGATTGGCAGTTGCTTTCCTGGTTAGGTAAGAGAAGCCCTTTAAACCCCTTATCTAAATGGAAAATAATTGATAATTTACGACGCAGTCTGGTAGCGCCTTTCTTGCTTTTGCTTTTAACTCTAGGATTGACTATTTTCCCTGGTAAAGGTGTTTTTTGGCTGGTAAGCGTAGCTCTAACCATTGGTTTTCCTTTGGTGATGGGATTGGTTGATTATATTTTGTTTAAGCATTATAAAACAGCCTGGCAAAAATGCCACGGAAATATGGTTTTCGGTATCAAGGGGGTAATTTATCAAACAGCACTAAATTGGATGTTCCTTCCCCAGCAGGCCTATCTTTTAGGAGATGCCATTGTCCGGACTCTTTATCGGGTTAGTATTTCCCGCAAAAATATGCTGCAATGGGTTCCAGCAGCAGACGCGGAAAAAACCACGAGCAATGATGTAGCCGGCTATTATCGAAACATGATTTTCGCTCCTTTATACGGTGTATTCCTTTTGATCATCGTGTTATTGGTGCGGGAAGAAAACACCTTTTATGCCCTGATCAACGGTGTGATTTGGGGCAGTGCACCCTTCGCGGCTTTTTACATCAGCAAACCGGATCAGAAAAAGGAAAGGACATTGAGTTCAGAAGCCCGGGAGCAATTAAGATTATGGGCAAAAAAAACCTGGAATTTTTATGAGGATTTTTCGGGTCAGGAGGATCATTTCCTCCCCCCGGACAATTTTCAGGAGGATCCTCCCAATGGTGTGGCACATCGCACTTCCCCTACCAATATCGGTTTTCTTTTGCTGGCTATTTTATCCGCCCGGGATTTTGATTTTATTACCACGGAGCAGATGGCAGAGAAACTTAAGCAAACCCTCAATACCATTGAAAAGCTGAAAAAGTGGCATGGTCACCTGTACAATTGGTACGATACCAGGACATTGGAGGTGCTTCGGCCCGCTTATATCTCCTCGGTAGACAGCGGTAATTTTGTCGGTTATCTCATGACATTAAAAGAAGGGCTGAAAGAATATAAAGTTGAAACATCTCAGGAAGGGACAAAATGGGACGAAGAATTGGGTCATTTGATCAGAAGAATTGAAAAATTAATCAATGACACTCGCTTTTCCCCTTTGTACGAGGCGAACAGGCAACTATTTTCTCTTGGGTATCATGTGGAGGAAGAAAAATTAACGGATTCTTATTATGATCTTCTGGCTTCCGAAGCTCGGATCACCAGCTTCTTAGCCATAGCCCGGGGGGAAGTGCCGGCGGAGCATTGGTTTCGTTTGGGAAAATCCCTGACCATGGTGGATGGCTATAAGGGTCTGGTATCCTGGTCCGGAACCATGTTCGAGTATTTTATGCCTACCCTGATCATGAAAAATTATCCCAACACCTTGTTGGACGAAACCTATCGCTTTGTGCTGCAAAATCAGCAGAAATACGGAGCGAAACGTCAAGTACCCTGGGGTACTTCAGAATCAGGTTTTTACGCCTTTGATATGCATTTGAATTATCAATATAAAGCCTTTGGCGTACCGGATCTGGGTTTAAAAAGAGGCCTGGCCAAAGATATGGTGGTTTCTCCTTATTCCACCTTTTTGGCCCTGCCCTTTGATGCAGAAAGTGCCTGGGAAAATTTAAAGAGACTGCGGGATGATTTGGTAGAAGGCCCCTACGGCCTATATGAAGCGGTAGATTATACCAGGGAGCGGCTGCATTTCGGGAAGAAAAAAGGGATCGTCAAAAGTTATATGGCGCATCATCAGGGAATGATTCTGGTCGCTTTGAATAATTATTTTCATCAAAATGTGATGCAGCGCCGTTTCCATGGGGATCCGGTGGTCCAAGCCGGAGAACTGCTCCTTCAGGAGAAGATTCCTTTCCGGGTCATCATTACCAAAGAAATTAAAGAACAGATAGAACCCTTCCCCAAAGAAGATGCGGCGGAGCAATCCTTTTTGCCAGGCAACAAGGAGAATTATGCCGGTGAAGCTGCAGTGCATCTTCTCTCTAACGGGCATTATTCCCTGCTCATGGAACCCCAGGGAAGAGGCTATAGTTGGCAGGATGAGGTTCAAATGACACGCTGGCGGGATCGGGGCAGCTTAACCATGTCGGGTTTCTTTATTTTCGTGCGTGATATTCAGTCCCAAAGAGCCTGGTCTGCCACCAACCGTCCCTTATCTCAGGTGCCGGAGGGTTATGAAGTGTTTTTTACTCCTCATAAAGGGGAATTTATTCGCAATGACGGGAACATTACCACCCATACCGAGGTGACCGTATCTCCGGAAGATGATGTAGAAATTCGAGAGGTGACCTTGGCTAATCATGGGGAGGAGTCGGTATTATTGGATGTGACCAGCTACCTGGAAGTGGTATTGACCGCCCATAATACTGATGTTGCCCATCCGGTATTTAGCAATTTGTTTATACGTACGGAATTTCTGTCCCAATATGACAGTCTTATAGCCTCCCGCCGTCCCCGGGAAAGCAATCAACCGGTACTCTGGGCCTTTCATACTGTGGGGGTGGAGGGAGATGCGATCGGGGACGTCCAATATGAAACTGATCGGAGCAAATTTATCGGTCGGGGCCGAACCATTCAGGACCCGTACGCATTAGATTCCGGCCATCCCCTATCTGATACAGTAGGGCCGGTTTTAGATCCAATTCTCAGTCTGAGATGCCGGGTGAAAATTTACCCTGGAAAATCGGTGAAGGTGGCATTTGTTCTGGGGAAAGGGGCGGATCGAGAGCAAGTAATCATGCTGGCAGAAAAATATCATGATAAATCAGCCCGCACCAGGGCCTTTGAATTGGCCTGGAACAGGAGTCAGGTGGAAGCCGGTTTCCTGAATTTAAAGCCTGAAGAAATAAAAAATTATCAGAAGATGCTGGCCCACATGGTCTTTATCAGCCCCTTGAGAAAAAAACATCAGGAGCTGATCGGGCAAAATACTAAGGGCCAGCCGGGTCTATGGGTTTATGGTATTTCCGGAGATAATCCAATTTTACTGCTGACGGTAAAAAATCAGGAAGAAATCCGCCAGGTGGAGACAATGCTTAAAGCCCATGAGTATTGGCGCTTGAAAGGCTTTAAGGTGGATCTGGTTCTGCTCAATGAAGAAGAAGGGGGATATGTACAGCCTGTACAAGAATATATACTGGAGGCGGTGCAAGGCTGTCAGGCCAGGGAGGTGATCAACTGTCCCGGTGGAGTCTTTGTGCTGAAAGGCAGTACATTATCTCGGGAAGACAGAGCTTTGCTGTTTAACGCCGGCCGGCTGATTTTAGCAGGAAATGGGGGTCCAATATCTGTTCAGCTGGAAGAAGAAATGCCTGGTCTTCCTTTGCCGAAGCAAAAGCACTTCTTGAAAGAGAAAACGGAATATCCTCCCCAGGATCAACCCTTGAAGCAGCTTCTCATTTATAACGGGTACGGTGGCTTTTCCGGGGGGGGAAAGGAATATCTGATTCGCTTGAAGGAGGGTATGCAGACCCCTCTGCCCTGGAGCAATGTCATTGCCAATCCCCGGTTTGGTTTTTTGGTCACGGAAAGCGGAGGCGGTTTTACCTGGGCAGAGAACAGCCGGGAAAACAAGCTGACCCCATGGTCCAACGATCCTGTCAGCGATCAGCCGGGGGAAATTATTTATCTGCGGGATGAGGAGACCGGCGAGATCTGGACCATCACTCCCCAGCCCATTCGGGAAAAAGAAACTTATACCATCAGGCATGGCATTGGCTACAGCCACTTTCATCATGACAGCCATGGGCTGGAACAGGAATTAATTCAGTTTGTTCCTACCCTTGATCCCATAAAAATCAATTTGATACGCATCAGGAACAAAGGAAAGGAACCCCGCACTCTAACCGGCACCTATTATTTAAAACCGGTATTAGGGGTCTCTGAACAAAATACACAACAATTTATCAAGGCAAATTACCATCAGGGACAGGAAATTCTGCTTCTCACGAACAGCTATCATCAGGATTTTCCCGGCCGAGTAGCTTTTGTCGCCTCCTCTTGCCCTGTGGCAAGCTTCACCACCAATGAAGAAGAGTTTATCGGCGGCGGTGGGTCAGGGGGAACTCTTGCCTCTCCCGTTTCATTACAGAGGGAAAGCCTGTCCGGGTGTTTGATCTCGGGAGGCTATCCCTGTGCAGCCATGCAAGTGAAGATAGAACTTCCTCCCGGAGAGAGTAAGGAACTGGTTTTTCTCCTGGGTCAGGAAAAACAGGAAGAAAAGGCAATGGCCATGGGAACCAAGTACCAAAATCTGAGTCAGGCTAAAAAAGCCTTGCAGGAAGCCCGGAGCTTCTGGCAGCAGAAAAGAAATATTCTGCAGGTGGAGACACCGGATCCCTCATTCAATATTATGGTGAATGATTGGTTGTTGTATCAGGTATTATCCTGCAGGATTTGGGGACGGTCTGCTTTCTATCAGTCAGGCGGAGCTTTTGGGTTTCGGGATCAGCTCCAGGATGCACTGAGTTTGATTTATATCGAACCGGAGCTGGTGAAAAAGCAAATCCTCCTTCATGCCGCCCATCAATTTGCGGAAGGGGATGTGCAGCATTGGTGGCATCCTGTGGCGGGGGATAAGGGTGTACGCACCAGGTTTTCCGATGATCTGCTCTGGCTGCCCTATGTGGTGGGGGAATATACCTTCAAGACGGGAGATTATGAGATCCTTAATATTCAGGTGCCCTTTCTTGAGGAGGAACCCTTAAAAGAAGGGGAAGCAGAGCGGTATGGAGTTCCAGCGGTTTCCCGGGAAACAGCTTCTCTCTATGAGCATTGCGTCCGGGCTCTTGAACGGGGACTGAAATTTGGCCCCCATGGACTTCCTTTGATGGGATCAGGAGACTGGAATGACGGCATGAGCTCCGTGGGGAGTAAAGGTCAGGGTGAAAGTGTTTGGCTGGGCTGGTTCATTTATTCAACCGTTGAGAAATTTCTTCCCCTTTGCCGTTTCATGGAGGATGAAGGTCGAGGCACCCAATACCGGGAAATCTGCCGGGAGATGATCGAAAACCTGGAGGAGCATGCCTGGGATGGCAGCTGGTATCGGCGAGCTTATTTTGATGATGGCCGTCCCCTGGGTTCAGCGGAGAACAGCGAATGCAAAATTGATTCTCTGGCCCAATCCTGGGCGGTGATCTCCGGAGCGGGGCGAAAGGCGCGGGTCATAGAGGCCATGTCTGCTCTGGAAAACTATTTAATTAAAGAGGAAGAAGGGATTATTCTCCTTCTAACCCCTCCTTTTGATGAAGGAGATTTGAATCCGGGATATATCAAGAGCTATGTGCCGGGAGTAAGGGAAAATGGCGGTCAGTATACCCATGCCGCCGTATGGGTAGTCATGGCCTATGCCCGTTTAGGGATGGGAGATCAAGCATGGGAACTGTATCAAATGATAAACCCCATTAATCACAGCAGGACCACTATTGAAACAGCCACCTATAAAGTGGAGCCTTATGTGATGGCGGCGGATGTCTATGCTGCACCGCCTCATGTAGGGAGAGGAGGATGGACCTGGTATACCGGGGCTGCTTCCTGGATGTATCAGGTTGGCATTGAAGAGCTTCTGGGATTTAAAAAACAGAAGAATCATCTTTATCTGGATCCTTGTATTCCCAGGGAATGGAAGGATTATAAAATCATGTACCGCTACGGCGAAACCCTTTATCAAATCCTGGTTAAGAATCCATTAGGACTGAATCAGGGAGTCAGGAGCATATACTTAGACGGAAAAGAGTTAAAAGACAAGTGTCTGGAGCTTATTGATGATCAGAAGGAACATTTGGTGGAAGTGGTACTGGGTTAGGGTTTGCATCGGCTGGTTAAAAAACAATTCATAGTTTTTTAATGGAATATGGTATAATAAGCGGGAACCTTAAAAGGTTTCCGCTTTCATTTTCTTTATTTTGCTTCGCTGTATTAAGAATAACAGAAGAAGCACTTTTTTCTGAAAAAATCAAATTTTATTATAAATATTCATGATTGTCAACCTGACACTTATTAGTCCTTTCTAACGGCCCAAAGTTTACCGTTGAGAAAGCGAATTTTATTATGTTAAACTTAGTTGTTTCCGGAAAAATTATTGCAAGTTTTTCATCGGAATTATTGTATTTTATTATGATAGGTAGAGGATGTGGTTTCGTGAACCGCCTGCAAGATGAGGAGCTGGTGGTGCTTTGCCTACAGGGAAACAGGGATGCCTTTGCGGAACTGGTCAAAAGATATGAACGGCAGATTTATAGCCTGGCGTATCGGTTAACAAATAATTATCATGATGCCATTGATTTGTCTCAAGAGGTATTTTTGCATTTGTATCGGGTTTTAGACAAATTTGATGGTGAACGGAAATTTTTTCCTTGGATGTATCGCATTGCTACTAATGTTTGCTATAACGCTTTGAAAAAAAAGCCCAAAGAATCCACTACTTTAGACCAAGTGATGGAATTTATCTCCGACGACAAGTCTCAACCGGAGATTACTTTCGAAAAAAAGAGGTTCAGGAAACGGTGCAGAAAGCCATTGCAGAACTGCCCGAAAACTTTCGGGTACCCGTGGTGTTAAAGTATTTGGAGGATCTATCCTATCAGCAAATTTCGGAAGTTATGGAGCTTCCCGTATCCACCATAGAAACCAGGCTTTATCGCGGCAGGATTATGTTACAAAAGAAATTAAAGTTCATATTAGAAAGGGGGGCAAAAAGTGGAATGTCAAGTGGCTAAATTAAAAATCTTTTCTTTCCTGGATCAGGAGCTTTCTACTCAGGAAGAAGAAGCACTGTTTGAACACTTGGCTCAGTGTCCGGAGTGCAGCCTTGAGTTTGACAATTTGGAAGCAACCCATCATTTAATACAGCAGGCCTTGATTCCGGTAGTACCACCCCCTGATTTGACGGAACGGATTATGGCTCAGATTCCCTTAACCGCTGAGCCGAGGCACACACCATCCGTCTCCCGGGAAACGGTCGGAAAAAGCTATTTATCCTGGCTGCTGCAAAAGGGGAAAGAACTTTGGGGCAAAGGTCAATTCCGTGTGGCCTTTGTTACTGTGGGTATTTTTGCTTTATTTGCGGCGACGGGTATCATAGATACTTTTCTACAGCAAGTACCTTTAAAACTAAATCCGGAGCATGATATTGCCCAGGTGGAACCCGGGAATCAGGGTCAGGTTAAACCTGGAAATCAAGAAGACCCCGGGAGTCAGGATGAACCTGTGACTGATCCTGAATCAGAAGTAAAAGAACCGATTCCTCAGGATGGACCTTCATCCAAGGAGCAAGGTACTCCGGAACCAGCACCGCCGGATAATGAACCTAAGCAAAGAAAAGACCAGGATAAAGCATCGGCAAAAGAGGAGACGACAACTAAAATCCCTCAGCAGCCGGCAAAGGTGGTTCCCGATCAGAAGACCAATTTAGTGGAATTACCCAAAGCCTCCGCTGTGGAAGAACAGCAGGTCACAGCGATTGAGGTAAAACCATTATTGGAAGGAAATACCCAAAGGGTATCCCATCCTGTATTATCAAAAGACGGTAGTTCTATTCACTATCTTTATGATAATGCCGGGGTGGAAGAGGAATGGGAAATTTCTCTGGCTTCGGGTGCCGTACCCCAAAAGGCGGAATCCCTTTTGATCCAGAATGGGGAGAATAAGGATCAAGGAGGTCAAATTCCCCAATGGATCAATGAATTGGCAATGGTCCAGGAAGCTAAATCAAAAAAGGTAACATGGTCTCCGGATAAAAGGCAAGTAGCAGTCAATCTTGATTCTCCGGGCACAGATTACGATGGCTTATGGATCGGAGAGGCTGATGGCTCCATGATGACTCATGTCACAGATGAAGGGGGCGGAGCCCATTTGGTTTGGTCCCCCAACTCCTCAAAAATTGCCTTTACGGACAGGGCAAAACATCTTTCTGTCTTATATTTAAAGGAAAATCTTTTAATTCAATTAACAGGTGCCGGTGAAAGCTGGCGCAATCTTAACCATCTTTTCTGGATACCGGGCGGGCGGGAGCTGATTTTTGAAGGACAAAGAGCAGCAGATCAGGCACCGGGGATTTTCCGGGTAACCTTGCCCTAAATTGGCATGGAAACAAATGATGAGCGGGAACGGTTTTTGTTTAGCAAAGCGTTAAGCAATGCTGCAGCAAAAAGTTGTTCCTGCTTTTTCATATTTTTTTAAAAAATCTTATGGGTGGCAAATATAAGTGCAACTAAGACTTTTCCGGCCCTTGGCTTAGTGGATGACAGGTTTTCTCATAAAACAATTTGTCTTTGTCCATAAAATTTGCTAATATAAGTTAGGTTGTTTTAAATTTCCCTATTTTCGAACAGCTATGATGCTGATTAGCCCGATAACTAACTGCCACTAATATTCCCGCTTTTGTAAGCGATGGGATAAGTGGCACTAAGTTCCTGGATAACGATTTCTAAGCATCAGATAGGGTAAAAACTCCACCTGATGCTAAGAACTCTGTTTATGTAATAATTCGAAAATATGACAAGATATTTAATAAAATCAAGGTTTAATGGAGGAATTTTTCAATGAGTATGGTTAAAAACATTGAAAATCGGATAAAAGCAGCCCTTGAAAAGGCGGCGACTGAGGCCAGGGAGGCCGGGGAATTTACCTTTATATCTCTGCCGGAATACGTGCTGGAGGTGCCCCGGGAAAAAGCCCATGGGGACTTTGCCTCTAATATTGCCATGTTATTGGCTAAGGAAGCCAAGATGGCGCCGCGAAAAATTGCTGAAATCATTGAGAAATACATAAATACCCAGCATACCTGGATCGAGAAAATAGAAATAGCCAGTCCGGGCTTTATTAATTTTTATCTGAATCATGCCTGGGTTTATGAGGTTTTACCTTTCGTAATTGAACAAGGGGATTATTATGGCCGTTCCCATTTTGGAAATGGCAAAAAGGTACAGGTAGAGTTTGTCAGTGCCAATCCCACTGGGGTCTTACATATGGGAAACGCCCGGGGTGCTGCCCTGGGAGACACCTTAGCCAGTGTTTTAGAGGCGGCGGGTTTTGATGTTTCCCGAGAATTTTATATTAATGACGCCGGCAATCAAATTGAAAAATTTGCCTATTCTCTGGAAGCCCGCTATCTTCAATTATTAGGTCAGGAGGTATCCTTTCCCGAGGATGGTTATCATGGGCAGGATATCATTGATACTATGCAAACCCTGGTTGATGAAAAGGGTGATAAATATCTGACCATGGATGAGGCCCTGCGCCGGGAATTGTTGGTCAAATATGCCCTTGAGGTCAAGATTGATAACATTCGCAAGACGCTGGAGGAATTTGGGGTTTATTATGATGTCTGGTTCAGCGAGCAGGCCCTTCATGACAGCGGGGAGGTAGCTGATACCATTGCATTCTTAAAAGATAACGGATATATTTACGAGAAAGAAGGGGCATTGTGGTTTGAGACCACCAAATTCGGCGATGAAAAAGATGAGGTGGTGGTAAGAGGGAACGGAATTCCTACTTATTTTGCCGCCGATATTGCCTATCATAAAAATAAATTCCAGCGTGGTTTTGAGCGGGTAATTAATATTTGGGGTGCCGATCACCATGGACATGTGGCTCGCATGAAGGGTGCGATGGAGGCTTTAGGCTATGATCCGGAACAATTGACGGTGATTTTGATGCAGTTGGTTCGTTTGTTCCGGGGGGGTGAGATCTTACGGATGTCTAAGCGCACGGGCACCTATGTCACCTTAAATGAACTGATGGAAGAAGTGGGTCGGGATGCAGCTCGATATTTCTTTGTCATGCGCAGTCCCGACAGCCAGATGGATTTTGATTTGGATCTGGCAAAATCGCAATCGGCAGATAACCCGGTTTTTTATGTGCAGTATGCCCATGCCCGTATTTGCAGTATTTTACGCCAGGCGGCAGAGATGGGTTATCAGCTGCCCCAGGTATCTCTGGAAGAATGTCATGTACTTGCTCATCCCTCAGAGATTACTTTGATCCGAAAAATTGCCGATCTTCCTGATGAAATTATTTCGGCAGCTGAGAATTTAGCCCCTCATCGATTGACCACCTATGCCCATGATTTGGCCGGTCTTTTCCACGGCTTTTATACCAATTGCCGGGTTTTGACGGATGAAACGGAATTAAGAAATGCCCGGCTGCTTTTAACAAAAGCCACAGGAATTTGTATTAAAAATGTGTTGCATTTAATCGGGGTTTCAGCACCGGAAAAGATGTAAATGGTGATTGACAGCCTTTCGACAAAAGGGATAAAATAATGAGGAAATTGGACAGGAAGTGCAAGGAGGAAAATGGTAATGACCAAATTTATTTTCGTCACCGGTGGAGTTGTCTCATCATTAGGTAAAGGGATCACTGCGGCTTCCTTGGGGCGTTTGTTAAAAAGCAGGGGCTTAAAAGTAGCGATTCAAAAATTCGATCCCTATATTAACGTAGATCCGGGAACCATGAGCCCATATCAGCATGGAGAAGTTTTTGTTACAGATGACGGGGCGGAGACAGATTTAGACCTTGGTCATTACGAGCGCTTTGTTGATATTAGTTTAACCAGAAACAGCAGTGTTACAACTGGCAAGGTTTATGAATCTGTGCTCAAGAAGGAGCGACGGGGATATTATTTAGGCGGCACGGTGCAGGTAATTCCCCATATTACCAATGAGATCAAGGAACGGATCCTCCAAGTGGCCAAAGATCATGCGCCGGATGTGGTGATTACGGAAATTGGCGGTACGGTAGGGGATATTGAATCCCTCCCTTTCCTGGAGGCTATTCGGCAGATGAAGGGAGATATCGGACGAGACCATGTGCTTTATATTCATGTCACTCTGGTACCATTCATCCGGGCAGCAGGGGAAGCCAAAACCAAGCCGACCCAGCATAGTGTCAAAGAATTGCGCAGCATTGGGATCCAACCCCATGTAATAGTCTGCCGCACCGAGATGCCTCTTTCCCGGGAAATGGAGGATAAAATCGCCCTCTTTTGTGATATTGACAAAGAGGCGGTGATTCAGGTGGTGGATGC
This sequence comes from Dehalobacterium formicoaceticum, assembly GCF_002224645.1. Classification (NCBI taxonomy): domain Bacteria; kingdom Bacillati; phylum Bacillota; class Clostridia; order Eubacteriales; family Peptococcaceae; genus Dehalobacterium; species Dehalobacterium formicoaceticum. The sequence goes on from NZ_CP022121.1 coordinate 920,101, forward strand.
GGACAGCATTTATGAGGTTCCTCTCTCCTTACAGGAACAGGGACTTGATAAAATCGTGATTGAGCGTTTAGGCTTAAAGTGTAATGAACTGGATTTAAGGGACTGGAATGAGATCGTTGAGAAGATCCGACATCCCAAGCATTGTATTACCATTGCTTTGGTGGGAAAATATGTGGAACTCCAAGATGCCTATCTTAGTGTGGTGGAATCTCTCCGTCATGCCGGAATTTTCCATGAGTCCAAGATACAGGTGAAGTGGATTTACTCCGCAGATTTGACGCCGGAAAACTTAGACTGCCAATTTGCGGATGTAGATGGGATTCTGGTCCCCGGCGGTTTTGGAGATCGGGGCATTGAGGGTAAAATTTTGGCGGTTCAATATGCACGGGAACAGCAGATTCCTTTCTTTGGCATCTGCCTGGGGATGCAAATGGCAGTGGTGGAATTTGCCCGGTCATTGGCTGGTCTCTCTGCCGCCAACAGCAGCGAATTTGATGAAAATACGAGCCATGCCGTGATTGACCTGCTGCCGGAACAAAAAGGCATTGACGCTAAAGGAGGTACCATGCGCTTAGGTGCCTACCCCTGTAAGCTGATTAAAGGGAGCAAAGCCTATCAGGCCTATCAAAGAGAAGAAATATCCGAAAGGCATCGGCACCGCTACGAATTTAATAATGAATACCGGGAGTTATTGGAATCTAAGGGTTTGAAGATTTCAGGCCTGTCTCCTGATAACAGATTAGTGGAAATCGTGGAGTTAACTGACCATCCTTGGTTTGTTGGCTGCCAATTCCATCCGGAGTTTAAATCCCGTCCTGATCGTCCTCATCCCTTGTTCCGGGATTTTATTAAATCATCTTTGGAACGAAAAATCAGTAGATCATAAAAGCGCATTGCGCTTTTTTTCTATCATCAAGATGATGAAGGTAAAGATGAAGGAGGAAATAATCGGTGAGTTTTCAGGCACGTTTAATGGATATATCCGAAAAAGAAAAGTTTAATAAATTTATTGAATCATCCCCGAAGGGTCATGTGCTTCAGACCTGGGAATGGGGGATTTGAAAGCAAAAACAGGTTGGATGCCCCTGAGGCTGCTGGTGGAACAGGACGGGGTGCCGGCAGGGGCAATTTCTATCCTGAAAAGAAGGATTCCTGTCCTGAATAAATATATTTTTTATGCACCCCGCGGGCCGGTGTTGGATATTTCGGTTCCGGGATTGTTTTCTTTTTTGTTGGCGGAAGTTAAAAAATTAGCTCAAAAACACCAGGCCATCTTTCTGAAAGTTGATCCGGATGTTCCGGCAGAAAATACACTTTGGCAGGAAGCTTTTAAAAGAGAAGGCTTTCGCAGCGCAGAAACGGGGGAAGGGTTTGACGGTGTGCAGCCGAAGTTTGTTTTTCGTCTGGATATTTCCCCGGATGAGGAAGAACTGATGGCGAACTTTCACCAGAAAACCCGCTATAATATTCGCCTGTCTGCTCGAAAAGGAGTTCAGATTATCGATCATGGAACAAAAGAAGATCTGCCGGTTTTTTATGAAGTGTTAAAGGAGACCTGTGCCCGTGATCAGTTTTTAGTGCGCTCTTATCAATATTTCGAAGATTTATTTGAAATTTTATCTCCTCCCGGATATGCCCGGCTTTTTTTAGCTAAATTGGATGATCAGATTATTGCCGGAACCATATTGTTAAAAATCGGTGACAAAGCCTGGTATCTTTATGGTGCTTCCAGTAATGCTGCCCGCAATACCATGCCTAATTATTTGATCCAGTGGGAAATGATCAAGTGGTCAAAAGCTCAGGGCAGTAACCTTTATGATTTTAGAGGGGTACCGGGAAATCTCACAGAGGACAACCCTCTCTATGGTCTTTTTCGCTTTAAAAAAGGATTCAATGGAGAATACACGGAATTTATGGGAGAATATGATCTGGTGTATCAGCCATTCTTTTATTGGCTGTATCAGACCATGGAACCTGTTTATTATAAAGGTGTGCGGAAAATAATTGCCCTTAAGAAAAAACTCAAAAAATAGTTGAGGAGGGGGGAACCTGATGCATCCTTACGTGCGCTGGATTGAGATTGACTTAGATGCTATTATCCATAATTTTTGCCAGATTCGGCAGCTTGTGCCCCCCGCTGTGAAAATTATGTCAGTGGTGAAAGCCGACGCTTATGGTCACGGATCCGCTCAGGTAGCAGGCGCTTTGGCAGAAGCAGGAACAGATATGTTTGCAGTGACCACCATTGAGGAAGGTCTGGAGTTAATTCAGGCTGGGATCAAAAATCCGATTTTGGTATTTGCCCCGATCCTGCCGGATCAGGCTGATCTGGTGCTGGAACATGGTTTAATGCCCACGATTGATGATCGGGAAGCTTTGCATACCCTGGCATCAGCGGCGGCGCAAAAGAATGTCAAGGGGTCCTTTCATCTGAAGATCGAAACGGGGATGGGCAGAACAGGGATCCCGGGCCTGGAAGTTTCTCAATTCTTGCAGGAAATAAAGAAATTGCCTCAGTTGCAATTAGCCGGAGTTTATTCCCACTTTGCCACAGCCATGATGAAAGATAAAAGTTTTGCCCAAAAGCAATTATCCATATTTTTGCAGGCAGTCCGTGAAATCAAAAGAGAGGTTTCCGGTGAGGTGCTGGCGCATATCGCCAACAGCGCCGCGATTTTGGATCTGCCGGAAACGTATCTGGATATGGTACGGCCGGGGACCCTTCTTTACGGACAATATCCATCGCCTCATGTGAGCAAAAAAATAGATTTGCAGGATCCCTGGCAGATGAAAGGGAGAATTATTTCTGTGAAGAAATTAGCCCCCGGGGATTCTGTAGGTTATGGCAGAGATTTTGTCACGAAAAAACCCCGGGAAATCGGGGTCGTTCCTGTAGGCTATGCAGATGGCTTCGGAGTATTGCCCCATACCCGTCCGGCTAAGTTTTATGATCTGGTAAAATCAACAGCGAAACTATTATCCCAGGTACTGGGCTTGATTGCACCCAATTATATGATTTACGGCAGGGAGCGTTTGCCCGTTGTGGGGAGAATCGGAATGCAGTTATCCATGATTGATATTACCGGTAAAGGAATTGCCCGGGGGGAAACAGTCCAGATCCCCATACGCCGTACCACAGCCGGTGGAAAGATCACGAGAGTTTATTTAAGAGATCAAAAAATCTCCGCCATACGGGAGGTTGCTGCTGTTCAGACACAAAAATAATTAATCAACCTTTCTTTTGAAGAATGAGCCCAAGGGCTCTTTTTTTATTCCATAAACAATTCATATATTTTTCACATTTTTTTAATCCAGATTTTACTTCTATTCGATAAGGTTAATCTATAAAAGTTAAGGAGGTAAGTCATGCATTCAAGAAAAATGTATTCGGTAAGAAAAGCTTTATCATTTATGCTTATGATTTGTATGATAGTAAGCATAGTACCGTTTCAAGGTACAGGGGCAGTAGCGGCGGAGAATGACACCCTGCTTCTCGCCAAAGATGCAGGGTGGAAATACATGGATGACGGTGTTGATCAAGGACAGGGATGGAAGGAAAGTTCCTTTGACGATTCTTCCTGGGAGGCAGGAAACGCCCCTTTGGGCTTTGGGGACGATTTTTCCTAAACAGATCCTACTCTTCCTTTAGCAACAGAAGTAAGTTACGGTGATGACCCCAATAACAAACATATGACCACCTATTTACGGTCTTCATTTGATTTGGAAAATCTGAATGATTATGAAGCTCTGGAAGTTTACATTCATGTGGATGACGGAGCTGTGGTTTATATTAACGGTACGAAAGCCTTCCGCAAAGGGATTCCGGAAAATGTAGAGGTAAACTACAATACAGATTGCTCATGCTACACCGGCTTCCTTTGCCTTCCATGTTTTCCATCGTATTATGTTCAACAGTATTGTGGACGAAATGATGGCTCAGGATATGGAAGTGGTAATGGGGGGCGGCAGAGATAACTTCCAGAGCCGTAAAACTATGAATGCTGGGAAATTCCATGACGGGAAATCCATCGAAGATCCGGGAGATGACCGTGATCTGATCGCGGAAGCCAAAGCCAATGGATATACTTATGCGGCAACTGTCGATGAATTGCTTGGTGTAGATGCACGGAATACTGATAAATTATTAGGTATTTTCCATGCTAACAACGGACTGGTTCAGGAAAGAAACAATCCTCCGGCAGACCAGCCCCATTTATCTCAAATGACGGACAAAGGATTGGAAGTACTGGCCAATGAAGAAGACGGTTTCTTCTTAATGGTGGAAGGTGGCCAGATTGACTGGGCTGCTCATGCCAATGATCTGGATAACACCATCGGCGAAACCTTAGCTTTTGACGATGCGGTAAAAGCAGCTTTAGATTTCCAAGCTAAAAATCCTGATACCCTGGTGGTAGTTACCGCAGACCATGAAACCGGGGGACTTGACTTTGACACCAGGACGGGGGAAGCAACCTGGAGCAGTGGGGATCATACTGCAGCCATGGTTAAAGTTATGGCTGAAGGCCCCGGTGCGGAATTATTCCAAGGGGATATGGACAATACGGACATTGCCAGAAATATTGCACAGGTGCTTGATTTAAGCAAACCATTGGTCATTCAGCAAGAAGATGCGGTTACAGGTGCTCCCACCATCTTTACGGTTACCACTATGGGCTTACCGGTAGCTGATGCGAAGATCACAGTAAAGAGCGGCATCAATAATACCTTAACTGTTCTAACGGCCAATGCTAATGGTCAGGCCGGCTACATCTTTGCAAAAGAAGGAAATTATACGGTATCTGCCTCCAAAGGCGGATATACCGATGCCGAGACAATTACCGTAGCCTCTATGAAGCCTGCGGCAGGAGATGCAAGTATCGGCCTTACCATTAAAGACGGAAAACAGCAAACTGTGACGGGAAACCTGAAAGCAGGTCAGCAGTATTATCTGACTTGGGAAGGCAAGAAAAATTCCAACGGTAATCTGTCAGGTCTCAGCATCCTTCAGGTGACCCAAGGTTCTCAACCCCTCTTCCTGAACGCAGCCAAGGGTTTAACAGTGTCTGATGATCAGGAGACGGAATATTCCGTTCTTTTCCAGCCAACCAAAAAGGGGAACATGACCGTGCAAGGCTTTTTCTGGAATGATTGGTCCGGATCTGCCTCCTGGCAGTCATTTGCTAATCCTGTAGAACAGACCATTATTGTTGAATAAAACATTAAGGGGTGGACTGCCTACCCCTTTCCTTTATTTTTTCATGACTTAGCCTGATAGGTATGAAAGTTGCCAACGGATACCCGGACAATACCTTCCAGCCGCAAAAAGAGGTGACGAGAGCAGAATTTGCCAAACTGATCGTGCAGGCACTTAATTTGCCGCTTCTGGAATCCACCCTTTCTTATGCCGATGCAAGTGTGATTCCGGCATGGGCCAAAGGATATATCGCTGCCGCAGAAGAAAAGGGCATCATTCAGGGCTATGAAGACAAAAGCTTCCGTCCCAACCAGTTAATCAGCCGAACGGAAATGGCTGCCATGATTGTGCGCGCTATGGGGGGACAGACAGCTTCCTCCGGTGGGAATTTAGAATTCATTGATGCAGCAGAGATTCCTTCCTGGGCAGAAGATTATGTTGCTCTTGCCGTCCAGGAGATGATTATTAATGGCAAGCCGGGCAATAAATTTGCTCCTCAGGATAAGGCTACCCGGGCTGAGTCTGCCGTGATGATATACCGATTGTTGAATAGTCTGAACATATAATACAAAAGTATTTCCGCAAGCCCTAGTTACATTTATCCTTTCTGAAAGGATAAATAAAAAACACCCTTTAAGCAGGACATGAAGCTTATCTTTGTGTCGACAAAAAGGGTGTTTTTTTCTGCATTAAGGAGATTTCTAGCTCAGAAAAATGTTTGTACAAAAGAAGGAAATTACCGCCACTTCTTGAATAATAAACAATATTAATAAAACTAATTGGAGGGGGTTTTATGGGGGAGAAAATCCTTGAGAACGCTTCCATTCTCATTGTGGATGATCAATTAGGTGTCCGCAAATTGCTTTTCGAAGCCTTGAAGAGCAGATATCGAGAGGTATTGATGGTTGCCAGTGGGCTGGAGGCCATTGAAATTGTCCAAAAATCCCCTCCGGATCTGGTATTGGTGGATATGAAGATGCCGCGCATGAATGGTTTGGAAACCATAAAACGATTAAGAGACATGGCCTTTGAGAACCCGATTATTCTCATGACCGCTTATGGCGAACTGGGCATTGTCACGGAAGCATTAAAAATGGGTGTTAAGCACCATATTACTAAACCTTTTGATATCAAGGAATTAAGAAATTTAATACAGGAAACGCTGACAGAAAGAGTATCAACTCCAAAAGGATCCTGATTATGGGAAGATTACACTCTTATAAGAAAAAGTTGCAGGAATTTGCATGATCATGGCGAATAATAAGGTGGATAGATTAGAAATGCGGCCATATACAGATGGAAGCATAGGGGGAAAGCAATAATGGTTATTAACACAGGAACAGTTTTAGCGTTGCGTTGCCCAAATTGCGGGAAGCTTTCTTTCCATAGTATTTCTTTATTTGCTTTTAAAGAGAAACAAAAACTGTGTTTTGACTGTGAATGCGAGGAAAGTACAGTTACGATCTCCACATCAAAATATCGCAATTTTATTCTGAAAATTGAATGCAGCATGTGTGAGTCAGAACATACTTATGTTTTGAAATATAAGGAATTGTTTTCTTTGGATTTATTTCCCCTAATTTGCCTGGAAACTGGATTGGAAATTGGTTTTATCGGTACCAAGGATCAGGTGATAGCAGCTGTAAATAACCTGGAACGCACCTTTACCGACCTGGAAGAAGAGATCAACTGGGGTGTATTTTCTGATAACCGGGATATCATGGTCCAGGTTTTGGAGTATATGAATCGTCTTTCCGAGGATGGCACCTTAAAATGTAAATGCGGGAATAAAAATATTGACGTTGACCTTTTAACAGACCGACTGGAGATGGTTTGTAACGATTGTGGTAATAGGGGAGTTATTTTTGCAGAAAACAAAGAGGATCTGCTGAAACTTAGAAGATTAGAGAAAATTGAATTAACCGAACAGGAAATCACGATTATAAATGTTCCTCAAAGCATAAGACATAACGGACAACAGTCTAAAAAGTGAACCCGCGCAGCTTTAGCTGAACAAATCCTGTCCATGCATAAGGATACCATTTTTAGGGAAGTATTTGTTAAAGATTGCAGAACTGCCAAAGAGCGTTCGAGATAAGATTTAAAAAAGAGAGCAGATGATCCTGCTCTTTAAATTTTCAGGAGGTGTTGAAATTATGCTTTTGTTCTTAGATAGTGCAAACATTGAAGAAATTAAACAAGCCCATGATTTAGGAGTTATCTCCGGAGTGACCACTAATCCCTCCCTCATTGCGCAAGAAGGGCGCAATTTTGAACAAGTGGTGCGGGAAATCTCCTCGTTGGTCGACGGACCCATTAGTGCGGAGGTTATTTCTTTGAATAGCAGTGAGATGGTAAAGGAAGGACAAACCCTGGCTGCCATTCATCCCAACATTGTAGTCAAAATACCGATGACGGCAGAAGGCTTAAAGGCCACCAAAGTACTGGCTAAAGAGAGCATCAAGGTGAATATGACCTTGGTATTTTCTGCCAATCAAGCTTTGCTGGCATCCCGGGCAGGGGCAGCTTTTGTCAGTCCTTTTGTGGGCCGTTTAGATGATATCGATCATAATGGTATGGCTCTGGTGGAAGAAATCGTGTCCCTTTATGGCAATTATCAGCTGGAGACAAAGGTTATTGCCGCCAGTATCAGACATCCTTTGCATGTGTCACAGGCTGCCCTTTTAGGTGCAAATATTGCTACGATTCCTTTTAAGGTATTGATGCAGATGGTTAAACATCCTTTAACAGATATGGGTATTGAAAGGTTTTTAGCCGACTGGGAAAAGGTAAAAAATAAATAATCAAAGCCATGGAGGCAGTTTTTGATACCATTACCATGAATGGTAAAATATTTCCTATTCATGTTGACTAAAAATTATTCTTAGTGGTATATTATTGATAAGTGCAAGTCTTTCAGCTTCGCTGGAAGACTTTTTCTTCTGGAAAATTCTCATCACCTGATTTCCTTTTCTTCTCTTATTTTTACCCTTAAGTCCCTCATTTTTGTCATCATTTTTTTCTTCGGGTAATTTAATCCTTTATATCCGGTTATCGGTCTATAATATTTTAGAAAAATTTCAGGAGGTACCTATGTCTGTTACGGATTTGGAAGCCAAAACCATGGCTGAATTATATAAAATCGGCCGGGAATTGGAAATCCCCCGTTATTATCAATTATTAAAAAAACAACTCATTTTAGAAATTATGAAGGTGCAAACCGAGAAGGATGGCTTATTATTTGCCAAAGGAGTTCTGGAGCGTTTGCCCGATGGTTTTGGTTTTTTACGCCCCACAGGGTATTTGCCCAGCGGAGATGATATGTATGTCTCTCCTTCTCAGATTCGCCGCTTCGATTTAAGAACAGGAGACCTGGTGGCAGGGCAAATCAGGAAACCAAAGGACAATGAAAAGTATTACGCCCTCTTACGGGTAGAATCCATCAACGATTTAGACCCGGAATTATCTTCGGAAAGATCCCACTTTGAAGGATTAACCCCCATCTATCCCAAGGAAAGATTAACTTTAGAAACCAAGGAAGAAGACCTTTCCACCCGTGTGATCGATTTAATCGCTCCTTTAGGCAAAGGACAAAGAGGATTGATCCTTGCCCCTCCCAAAGCCGGTAAGACCACTCTCATCAAAAAAATTGCCAACAGCATCAGCCAAAACTACCCAGAGGTTTATTTAATGATTTTGTTAATTGATGAACGTCCGGAAGAAGTAACGGATATCTCCCGCTCCGTTAAGGCGGAAGTAGTCAGTTCCACCTTTGATGAACTGCCGGATAACCATGTTAAGGTTGCTGATATGGTTTTAGAGCGGGCGAAAAGACTGGTTGAGCACAAAAAAGATGTGGTTATTCTGCTGGACAGCCTGACCCGTTTGTCCCGAGCCAATAATTTAGTTGTTCCGCCCAGCGGCAGAACCCTTTCCGGCGGATTAGATCCCATATCTCTCCATAAACCGAAAAGATTTTTTGGCGCTGCGCGCAAGGTAGAAGAGGGAGGAAGCTTAACCATCCTGGCCACAGCTTTGGTGGAAACGGGGAGCCGTATGGATGATGTTATTTTTGAGGAATTCAAAGGTACCGGAAATATGGAATTGGTATTAGACCGAAAACTGGCTGAAAGGAGACTTTTTCCTGCCATTGATGTTAAACGGTCCGGAACGCGCCGGGAAGACCTCCTGCTATGTAAGGAAGAACTGGAATTAATGTGGCATTTCCGGCGCATATCGGCCTCGATGAATAGTGTGGAAGTAACGGAGATGTTAATTGATGCCATGGATAAAACGAAAACTAACAAGGATTTATTAAGGGCACTTCCTCAGCTTTTCCCTGGAAAAGGATAAGAATGTATATTTTTTCTTTTATTTGTTAAGCATATAGGACGAGTGGTTTTAGGAAGGAGTGTTTTTTATGCGTAAAGCCACAAAAAATACCTGGGCAGTACTGATTTTAGCTGCGATGATGATGGTATTTGTTCCTATGAATGCTCTGGCTGAAAACAAAACAAATGAAGGTGATTATCGAATCGCTCATTCCGTGGCAGCGGGTGAGACTTTGAAAAGTATTTGTCGAAACTACGGTTGGGATATAGAATTGGTAGCGGCGATGAACAACCTGGATCCGGAAGCATCTTTGAGTCAGGAAATGGTTGTTTATATACCCCGGGAACCGGAAACTAATTATATGCTCCAGGCAGGGGACACCTTATGGAGTATCGCCCAAAGAAACAGCATTAATGTGGATGTGCTGGCCAAGCACAATCAGTTACCGGATCCCACTCATTTAAAAGCCGGTGATATGATTCGTATCCCTGATGAAAGTCAGGAAATCCGAGAGCCTGTCCGGTTGGCCGACGAAAAAAATCTTGTTAAAATCGCCTCCCGTTCCTTAAGCGACTTCCTGATGCCGGTAATCGGGGTAATCAGTTCTCCTTATGGGCCGCGGAAAAGCGGCAGTCATCATGGCACAGATATTGCTGCCGAAGCGGGAACGCCGATTCTGGCAATCAAATCCGGCGAGGTAACCTTTGCGGGATGGCGGCCCATTTACGGTTATGCTGTCACCATCGATCACGGAGATGAGGTAAAAAGTGTTTATGGCCATGCTTCAAAACTCTTTGTTAAAGAGGGTCAAAAAGTCAAGCAGGGGCAAATCATCGCCAAGGTAGGTAGTACGGGAAGATCCACCGGTCCCCATTTACATTTGGAAGTTCATGTGGGAAAAAAGACGGTAGATCCGATGCGTTATTTCGAAAAAATCTAGATTAAACTTGACAGCTGGCTGAGCAGTAACTTAAAGTAAAGGCGATAGGAAACTATCGCCTTTACTAATTTGAGGAGCTGATTGAGGGTGCCTGATTTGCTTTTTGCCCGTGCTAACGGTGAATTATTGGATTTTCCCGGCTTAAAAATGGCGGGCCGGATGGGAGATTCTTTCGTTAAGCCCGCCAGAAAGGAATTAATTCCTCTGCCCGAGGGTGCTTCTTTGACAGCACTGCCCGGTCGGGTTCCTGTGGGTGTAGATAAAAAGACCGGCGCATTTATCAAGCTGACACATAATCCCTATCGCCGGGGGAAAGAAAAGGTTTGGGCGGTAGGGGCTCTGCTGCCTCAAGGCTTTACCCGCACTTTGATACCGGCATTTGGTACCTCCGGGGAACAAAAAAATCTGCCTCTTTTAGGATATACCGGGGTTGGGATCTATCAAGGACGCCTCATGGTGGCAGCCATCCAAACAGACGAGCATGAACCTTGGCATCCCAAGCATTATAATACCAGAGATTTAGCAGCCAGAATTCGCCGGAGACAGCAAAAATTCCCTCATAACCGTTTGCTGCAACAATTGGCAACCTGCTCTCTGGAATATGGCTGTTTTACCGCTCAAAACATTTTTTATGGCCGATGGGAAGGGGGCCTTCCTGTTTCTCCCCAATGTAATGCTGCTTGTATCGGCTGCATTTCTTCTCAGCCATCGGAATGCTGTCCTTCTCCGCAACGGAGATTAGATTTTGTACCCTCAGTCTCAGAGATTGAAGAAATTGGGGCAGACCATCTGAAAAAAGGGGAAAATGCCATCATCAGCTTTGGACAGGGGTGTGAGGGTGAGCCTTCTCTGCAAGGTGGACTGATTGCAGAAAGCATTAAACGAATCAGAACCAGGACAGACTGTGGAACCATCAATATTAATACCAACGCCGGAGATCATGGGAACATCAAAAAAATTATTAGCGCCGGTCTTGATTCTATGCGCGTAAGCTTGATCAGTCCAACCCCGGAGGTGTATGATGCATATCATCGGCCGGGAGATTACGGATTGGAGCAGGTTCGTTCCTCTCTAATCGCTGCAGCTGATGCCGGGGTCTATACTTCCTTGAACTTACTGACCTTCCCTGGTTTTACAGATGATGCGAAGGAAGTGGCAAGCTTGATTTCCCTGATTAAAGCCACCGGGGTAAAAAAAGTACAGTTCCGTAACCTAAACATTGATCCGGATCAATTTATGGCACTTCTTCCTGCAAAAAAATATCAACCGATGGGCATCCCCAGGATGATTGAGCATTTAAGAAAGGAAATTCCTCACCTGGCCATCGGCAATTTCTCCCGGTCGGTGGCGCGATAATTCGATAATTTCTTTTCTCTTTACAAATGAAAGGGTTCATGCTATAATATGGCACGTTGACAGTTTTGTGGTTAAGTTAGGTAAGAAAAGAGGTGACGGGCATGAAAGAAGGTATTCATCCAAAATTCCAACAAGTGGAAGTTGTTTGTGCATGTGGAAATAAGTTTACTACCGGATCTATAAAAAATGGTATTAAGGTAGAAGTTTGCTCTCAATGTCACCCCTTCTACACAGGCAGCAAGAGATTGCTGGTGGAAGAAGGCGGGCGTGTTGATAAATTTAAGAAAAAATATGGTATGAAATAAGAAGCAGAGCCTAAATGCTCTGCTCTTTCTTTTCCAGGATTAACAGGTTTCCTGGTATCTGGGGCAGTTAGGATAAAGGATAAACTTGCCTGCACCACCGTAGTTAGGTATAATAATTTTTGAATGAAAAATCGACTCGTCGATGAGGTGAAAATATGATAGAGAAGCTCCAGGCATTGGAAGATAAATATGAAGAACTGACCAAGTTAATCAGTGACCCGGAAGTAATCGCAGATCAATCGGAATGGAAGAATCTTGTCAAGGCGCATTCTGATTTGGAAGATGTGGTAGCTGTTTTCCGGGAATACAAAAAGGCTCAATCAGGTTTGGACGATGTGCGGTCCATGCTCAATGAAAAAATCGAAGATGATCTGCGTGAGATGGCAGAGTTGGAAGAAGATGAGTTGAAGGAACAGATCGAAGAATTGGAAAAGAAGCTTAAGATGTTGCTCTTGCCCAAAGACCCCAATGATGATAAGAATGTAATCGTAGAAGTGCGTGCAGGGACCGGTGGAGATGAAGCGGGACTTTTTGCCGGGGATTTGTTCAAAATGTATTCTCGTTATGCGGAAAAAAACCATTGGCGTTTGGAAATCCTGGATGCCCATTACACAGATCTGGGCGGGTTTAAGGAAGTCATTTTTTTGATTGAGGGTAAAGGGGCATATAGTAAGCTAAAGTATGAAAGCGGTGTGCACCGGGTACAGCGGGTTCCCGATACGGAAACCAGCGGCCGGGTTCATACCTCTGCCGCCACAGTAGCGGTGTTGCCGGAGGCAGAAGAAGTAGAGGTGGATATTAACCCCAATGATATCCGGGTGGATGTGTTTTGCTCCAGCGGGCCCGGGGGGCAGTCCGTCAATACAACCCAGTCTGCGGTGCGTATTACCCATCTACCCACCGGTCTGGTTGTCTCCTGCCAGGATGAAAAGTCCCAGATTAAGAATAAAGAAAAAGGGATGCGGGTTTTACGCGCCCGGCTATTGGAAAAATATCAGGAAGAACAGCAGGGTGAGATGGCCAGCACAAGAAAAACTATGGTTGGCTCCGGTGACCGTTCCGAACGGATTCGCACCTATAATTATCAGCAAGGACGGGTTACCGATCACCGTATCGGACTAACCTTGCATAAATTGGACTGGATACTCCAAGGAGAGTTGGATGAGATTATTGAAGCTTTGAGCACCACGGATCAGGCCGAGAAACTGAAGCAGGTAGATGCGTGATAGATAAACCTAGTTTAAAAATTGCGGAGTGGCTTTCTTGGGGAGATAAAATGCTCCAGGAGGCGGGCTTGGAAAATTCCCGGCGTGAGGCCGAGCTTCTGTTGGCAGCTGTGCTGGAGATATCTTTTACTCTTCTTTTAACCCGACTGCAGGAAGAAATCAATCCCTTACAGGGAAAAGCATTTCAAAAACTGATTTTGCAGCGTCAAAATCTGGAGCCCCTCCAATACCTGACCGGCGTGCAGAATTTTATGTCTTTGGATTTTGAAGTCAATGAGGCGGTCTTAATTCCCCGATGGGATACGGAACGTCTGGTGGAGTTAGCCCTGGAACAGCTGAAAGACAACAGCGCGCCCTTGGTGGCGGATGTGGGCACAGGAAGCGGGGCTATTATCGTCAGTCTGGCAAAATACTTACAACGGGGACATTTTTTTGCCATCGATATTTCACCGGAAGCCCTTCAGGTGGCGGAAAGGAATGCCAGGCGCCATGGCTTGGCGGAGGAAATTACTTTTTTGATCGGTGATCTATTAGAACCCTTATTAACCCCGGCGGGGGATGGAAGGATGAAATTTGATCTGGTGGTTTCCAATCCGCCCTATATCCCCATAGCAGAGATCTATTCTTTGCCCTCTGATGTGCAAAAGGAGCCCCATCTGGCCCTGGCCGGAGGGGAGGACGGATTAAGCTATTACCGCAGGATCCTGCCTCAGGTAAAAGAGATCCTTAAACCGGGGGGGCAGGTTTTACTGGAAATAGGTTGGAATCAAGGGGAAGATGTGTGTGCTCTCTGTCGCAGCAACGGCTTCGTAAACATTTCTGTAACTCGTGATTTCGGAGGAAGAGATCGGGTGGTTTCTGCTTCCTTCAGGGGGTGAGAATATGCAAGAAGAAAAGATTAATGAACGACCCACTCCAGGTAAACGCTTGTGGTGGGACATTTTTTTAACCTTTTTTAAAATCGGCGCCTTTACCATCGGCGGCGGTTATGTGATGGTGCCTTTCATTGAGAAAGAGATTGTGGAAAAGAAAAAATGGATGAAATCGGAAGAATTTTTGGATATGCTGGCGATCGCCCAAAGCGCCCCCGGGGTTCTGGCTACTAATATCGCCGTCTCATCCTGTTATCAGATTGCCGGTATTCCCGGTGCTGTTTTTGGTGCTTTAGGAGCAGCCCTCCCTTCTTTCATGATTATTATTATCATTGCCATGTTTTTGTTAAATTTTCAGGATAACCGCTATGTGGCAGGCTTTTTTTATGGAGCTGCTCCGGCGGTAACCATGCTTTTATTCTTAGCCGCCATCAACATGGTAAAAGGAGTGGTGAAAGAGCGGGCCGGAATGTTTGTTCTGGTCTTGGGTTTACTGGGACTCATTGGATTTGGAGTGCATCCTATTTTAGCAATTTTAATCGCGGTAGTTTTTGGAGCTTTTTTCTATAAATAAGGAAATAATGAGGATAAAAGACGATGGAAATCCTGGAATTATTTATAACCTTCTTTAAAATCGGCTTATTTTCCTTCGGAGGAGGCTATGCCATGATTCCTCTGATGGAAAAGGAAGTAATCAATATTCATCATTGGCTTTCTTTATCGGAGATGGTGGATGTGATTACCATTTCCCAGATGACCCCCGGTCCCATTGCCATTAATTTGGCCACCTTTGTGGGCTTTAAAACCGCCGGTTTTGGAGGTGCCCTTTGCGCGACCCTGGGGGTGATGCTGCCATCCTTTGTTATTGTACTCTTTATTGCCCGGTCTTATGAGAAATTCAAGGAGCTGGATGTGGTGCGCCGCGTTTTCCAGGGGATTCGACCTATGGCTGTGGCCTTAGTGGGCAGTGCCACCTTTTTAGTTGCCCAGACGTCTTTGATCGATGTTAATACTATTTTGATTGCCCTGGGGTCATTATTGGTTTTAAAATTCACGAAAATTTCTCTCATGGGTGTCATTATTATCGCCGGGGTTTTCGGCATCATTTTATATCCTTAAAAATGGAGATGACGGTGTGCAAACAGAATATATAAAACTTGATCCGGAGCATATGGACAAGGCGGCTTTAAAAAAAGGTGCTTTGCTTTTGCGGCAGGGAGAGGTAGTGGCTTTCCCCACGGAAACAGTCTATGGTTTAGGAGCCAATGCATTGGATCCTGCGGGGGTGGATAAAATATTTTTGGCTAAAGGACGACCCGGAGACAATCCTTTAATTGTCCATGTGGCTCATCCCGACCAATTAAAGCCTCTGGTGACGGAAATTTCCTCTGGGGCATATGCTTTAATGGAGCGGTTTTGGCCGGGCCCCTTAACCTTAATATTTCCCAAGAGCACTTTGGTACCTTCTAATGTGACGGGGGGGCTTAATACCGTGGCTCTGCGTATGCCCGGGCATCCTGTAGCCCTGGCTCTGCTTCAGGAAGCCGGGGTGCCTGTTGCGGCACCCAGTGCCAATCTTTCCGGCAAGCCCAGCCCCACAGTGGGTGAACATGTTTGGAGCGATCTGATGGGGAAAATTCCTCTGATTCTGGATGGAGGAGAGACCCAATATGGTGTAGAATCTACTGTTTTGGATTTGACTACGACTCCTCCGATGATTTTAAGACCGGGGGGCGTCACCCTGGAAGAAATTCAGGAAGTTATCGGGGAGGTTCGTCAAGATCCGGCTCTTAAAGAAAACCAGCCTCCCCGGTCTCCGGGGATGAAATATACCCACTACGCACCGGAAGCGGAGGTTTTGATCATGGAGGGATCAGAGCAGGAAATAACCTCTCTCATCGTGAACCATTATCAAAGACTAGTAAAAACAGGGCAAAAAATCGCTCTTTTAGTATCTGAAGAAACTGCTCGGGAGTTGGAGCATCAGCTGGTGCCGGATTATTTGGAGATTTTAGGTCCAAGGAAAAATTTATCTCTTGTCGCCCATCGTCTTTTTCCGCCCTGCGTCACGCGGATCTCCACAGTGTTGACTTGATTTTAATCGAGGCCTTTTCGGATCAGGGCCTGGGGGCGGCGGTGATGAACCGCATGCGCAAAGCGGCGGGAAATAAAGTACTAAAATCATAAAAATTGAATAATTTTGAAGTAAAATGCATTGGCGAGGGCAATATGGAGAAAATTATCATCTATAGCGGGTTGGCAGGATTGGCCACATGTCTCGGCGGTCTGCTTGTCATCTGGGTGCGTAATCCGGGAGAACGTTTTTTGGCCTCGACCTTAGGTCTCGCGGCAGGGATCATGTTTGGCGTAACGATCTTGGATTTGCTTCCCTCAGCCTGGATATTTGGCACACCCACTAAGTTTTTTGCCGGCCTTGGCAGCGGTATCCTATTCATGAGGCTTTTGGATGCCATCTTGACCCAAACCACGCCCCGGCTGCCCCGTACCCGGGACCCCATTCATTTCCTGCACATGGGATATCTGGTGGCAATCGGGATTGCCCTTCATGATTTGCCGGAAGGGATGGCCATTGCTGTGGGTTATGAAGCGACGGAAGAATTAGGTTTAATCATTGCTTTAGCCATTGCCTTACATAATATCCCGGAAGGGATGGCCATTGCGCTGCCCTTAAAAATTGGCGGCGCCAAGGCAAAAACCATAATTTTCATTGCCCTTTTGGCCAGTTTTTGCACTCCTTTGGGCACCTTGGCAGGGTTGGTTTTAATTTCTTTTTCCAGGCATTTTATTTCTTTTTTGTTGGCAGCAGCAGCGGGGGCGATGCTGTATATCGTTTTTGCCGAACTGGGACCTGAGTCCAAACGGAGACACCCAAATTTCGCCAAATTGGGTGCCGTCTTGGGCATGCTTTTGATTGGCTTGCTTTCACTCCCTGTTTAAGGGGTGAAAGATATGATCCCAATCATGATAATAATTTAAATTTTTGCGGAGGACAAGATCTTGGGTTTATGGACACTCCTTTTAGTAGCGCTGGCATTGGGAACAGATGCCTTTGCTTTAGCTATCGGTATTGGTGTGATCGGCATCAGCAGAAAAAAGATTATCATCGTTTCTCTGGTCATTTGTTTATTTCATATTTTTATGCCCTTAATCGGTTTGGGGATCGGGCAGCTTTTAGGTGGTTTAATTGGCAATCTGGCTGCGGTAATTGGGGCGGTCGTTTTAATTTTTATCGGTTTAAACATGCTTTGGGAGGTATTTAAAAATCGCCGGCGCATTATTTCTTTTTCCCGGGGCAAGCAGGAACAGAATCTTAAAGGGAAAAAAAACAGATCTGTGGATTCCTTTTGGGGCTTGATGATGCTGGCCGCCAGTGTGAGTATTGATGCCTTAAGTGTAGGTTTCGGATTAGGGGCTTTAAAAGCTCAGATCTTTCAAACCGTCATCGTCTTGGGTGTGGTGGCAGGTCTTATGACGGCCACTGGTTTTCATCTCGGACGAGGATTGGGGAGTCGCTTGGGAGAACGGGCAGAGATTATGGGAGGAATCATCTTAGTGGCAGTGGGCATTAAACTGCTTTTTTAAGGGGGAATAAAAAATGGACAAGCCGATCAGAATTATTTTTGTATGTACGGGAAATACTTGCCGGAGCAGTATGGCAGCAGAGCTTGCCCGGGCTAAAATACGGGACGCGCAAATGGGCGAAAACGCTGTCATCATTGAGTCTGCGGGAACCGGTGCCTTTGATGGGAGCCCGGCTTCTCCCAAAGCAGTGGAAGCTTTAAAAGAAAAACAGTTAGATTTGTCCGGCCATCGTGCCCGGAGAGTCACTCTGGAAATGTTAAAAGAGGCGGATTATATCTTTACCATGACGCTGCTGCAAAAACAGCAGATTTTGTACCTATATCCGGAAGGAGAGGGGAAAATTTTTGCTTTAAAGGAATTTGCCTTTGAAATTTCCTTGGGCGACCTGAACATTGATGATCCCTATGGCTATGATCTGGATTATTATCGTCAATGTGCCCAACAATTGGAAGAGGCAATTTCTAGAATGCTGGCGAAAGTTCTTTGTTGAACAATGAAGGAAAATGTATTATTTTGTTGAATTACACTAAGTTGAAATAATCAATGCATTGAGGTGAGAACAATGAAAATTGCCCTGGGCAGTGACCATGGGGGTGTGAGGCTAAAAAACTGCGTAAAGGAATATTTGCAGCAGGAAAACATTGAATTTAAAGATTTCGGTACCTTTAGTGAAGATTCCATTGATTACCCGGATATCGCCCGAGAAGCGGCGGAGGCAGTAGCCGACCGATTATTCGATCGGGGTATTTTAATCTGCGGCACGGGAATCGGGATTGGGATTGCAGCCAATAAGGTGCCTGGGATACGGGCGGCACTTTGTCACGACACTTTTTCCGCTCGAGCTTCCCGGGAACATAATAATGCCAATATTCTTACCATGGGAGAACGGGTGATTGGGCGGGGTTTGGCCTTGGAAATTGTGAAAGCCTGGCTGGCAGCGGAGTTTACCGGTGGTCGGCACAACTGTCGCATCGAAAAGATTTCGGAGATTGAAAAAAAATACAGCCTGAACCGGGGGGATGATTCTCGCAGCTTGAAGAATGAATAAACCAGCAACCAAAAGAACCGTCCCCTCGGTGGGCGCCCCCCTTGGTTGGTTAATGCAGACATAATAGAAAGGATGTAGCAAAGGGAATGAATAATATTGCATGTGTAGAAAAAACTGATCCGGAAATTGCCCGGGTTTTACAATTAGAACTTAACAGGCAGCGGCGCAAAATCGAAATGATCGCTTCTGAAAATTTTGTCAGTGAAGCCGTCATGGCTGCTCAGGGTTCTGTTTTAACCAACAAGTATGCGGAAGGTTATCCCGGTAAAAGATATTACGGTGGCTGTGAATTTGTTGATATGGCAGAAGATTTAGCCCGGGAAAGGGCAAAAGCCTTGTTCGGAGCGGAACATGTGAATGTACAGCCTCATTCCGGTGCTCAGGCCAACACAGCCGTTTATTTTGCCATGTTGAATCCCGGAGACGTGGTATTGGGCATGAACCTGGCCCATGGGGGTCATTTAACTCATGGCAGCCCTGTCAACCTTTCCGGCAAGTACTTTAAGTTTGCATCTTATGGTGTGGATGAGAAAACAGAGCAGATTGATTATGATCAGGTGCGTAAAATCGCTTTAGAAGCCCAACCCAAACTCCTTGTCGCCGGGGCCAGTGCTTATCCCAGAATCATCGATTTTGCCCGGTTAGGGGAAATTGCCCGGGAGGTGGGCGCGAAATTCATGGTAGATATGGCTCATATTGCCGGTTTAGTAGCGGTAGGTCTTCATCCCAGTCCCATACCCCATGCGGATTTTGTCACCACCACCACCCATAAAACCTTGCGCGGGCCTCGGGGAGGCATGATTCTTTGCCGCGAAGAGTATGCGGCCGCCATTGATAAAGCTGTTTTTCCCGGTATTCAGGGAGGACCTTTAATGCATGTGATTGCCGCCAAAGCGGTGGCTTTTAAAGAAGCTTTGGAGCCCGGTTTTCTGGACTATCAGCGTCAGGTATTAGCTAATGCCAAGCTTTTGGCCGCGGAACTGACTAAATATGATTTCAGAATTGTCTCCGGGGGCACGGATAATCATTTGTTACTGGTGGATTTAAGAAATAAAGGATTGACCGGTAAAGAAGGGGAACATATTCTGGATGAAATCGGCATTACAGTGAACAAAAATTCTATTCCCAATGATCCCATGGGTCCTATGGTTACCAGCGGACTGCGTATCGGAACGCCGGCAATTACCACCCGGGGCATGAGAGAGGAAGCAGTGAAAACCATTGCTTACATTATTCATAAAGCCCTTTCTTTTAATCAGGATCCGGCTGAATTGGCAGCAGCAGCAGATCTGGTGCAAACCTTAACGGAGGAATGCCCCTTATACGAGTCGATTTAGATCAGCTGAGGCAAGGGACCATTTCAGATCATGAAAAAGGGGGAGCAAAATGGCGAAGGTTCAGGTTTTTAATCATCCATTGGTGCAGCACAAATTAAGCATCCTCAGGGATGAAAATACAGGGATTAAGTCTTTTCGGGAATTGGTGGAGGAGATCACTATGCTGATGACCTATGAAGTGACCCGAGACTTTCCCACCCAGGCAATTGATATTCAGACGCCTGTTGCCACCGCCCGCGCCCAGATCATTTTCGGGAAAAAGGTGGCGATTGTGCCGATTTTACGGGCAGGATTAGGGATGGTTAATGGAATTCTGAAATTAATTCCTGCTGCCCGGGTAGGCCACATCGGCTTGTATCGGGATGAGGAAACCTTGCGTCCGGTGGAGTATTTTTGTAAACTGCCCAACGATATTAATGAAAGAGAAGTCATTGTGGTGGATCCCATGTTGGCAACAGGAGGATCTGCCGCTGCAGCTATTGGCTTTTTAAAAGATCGGGGTATCCCGCATATCAAGTTTATGTGCCTCATCGCTGCCCCGGAAGGGATTGCTGCTGTTCATGAAGATCATCCTGATGTGGATATCTATACGGCGGCAGTAGATTCCCATCTTGATGAAAAAGGATATATTATTCCCGGTCTGGGGGATGCAGGAGATCGGCTTTTTGGCACGAAGTATTAAAGGATGACATGATGAGAAAAAGTTGGGAACAATATTTTATGGAGATTGCCCATTTGGTGGCTTCCCGATCAACTTGTTTAAGACGTGCTGTAGGTGCGGTGGCGGTGAGCGGGGATAATCGCATTTTAGGGACAGGATATAATGGCGCTTTGCCGGGAGCACCTCATTGCGATGAGGTGGGCTGTATCAGAAATGAACTGAAGATACCTTCCGGCCAGCGGCAGGAAATCTGCCGGGCTCAGCATGCTGAGGCCAACGTTTGCAATTTTGCCGCGCGTCATGGGGTGGCTCTTGACGGAGCGACCGTTTATGTGACTACCCAACCGTGCACTACCTGTATTAAGGCCATGGCCACCAGTGGGGTGAAACGGGTAATCTTTGAAGGGGATTACCCGGATCCCTTTGCTCGCCAGCTTGCTCAGGAGGTTGGCCTGGAATTGATCAAAATGGAGGGTCATCATGGAAACGAAAACCATCAGTTTGCCGAAACTTAATAATCTTGCACCAACCATGGAATCGACTGCCCTGAAGCTGATGGAGGAAACAGGAGAGTTAGCTCAAGCCATCGGGAAATTTCGGGGCTTAAACGGAGAAGAAATTACTGTGGACGAAGGTGATGTGATCAAAATGATCGCCGATGAATTACTGGATGTAGCCCAAACAGCCGTTTCCATGATGTTTGTCATTGAAGAAAAATATCAGGTCGATATTGATGGGGTCGTGCAGGAGCATATTGAAAAGTTGATCAGAAAAGGATATATAAAATAATGTTAAAAGTTTTATCTGTTTTTGGTACGCGTCCGGAAGCCATAAAAATGGCCCCGGTGGTTCAGGAGTTACAAAAATTCCCGGAAAAAATTCAATCGAAAGTGGTAGTAACCGCTCAGCATCGGGAAATGCTGGATCAGGTGCTGGAGCTTTTTCATATTCAGCCGGACTATGATTTGAATTTGATGCGCCATGGTCAAACCTTATACGATATTACCTCCCGGGTACTGTTAGGCTTAAGGGATATTCTAAGTCAAGAAAAGCCGGATCTGGTGCTGGTGCATGGAGACACCACCACTACTTTTGTGGCGGCTTTGGCTACTTTCTATCAGCAAATCAAGGTGGGTCATGTAGAGGCAGGGTTAAGAACCGGTAATAAACTTTCTCCTTTTCCGGAGGAAATGAATCGTAAAATGACCGGAAGTCTGGCAGATTACCATTTTGCGCCGACAGAAACTGCCAGGCAGAATTTGTTAAGGGAGAATGTACCGGGAGAAATGATCGTAGTTACCGGGAACACGGTGATTGACGCTCTGCTTGCTACGGTTCGTCAGCCTTATCAATTTACCGGTTTTGGCATGCATGAAGTAGATTGGACAAAAAAAATTATTCTTCTTACCTGCCATCGTCGGGAGAACTGGGGAGTTCCCATGAGGGAAATTTTTACTGCAGTGCGCAGGGTTAAAGCTGCCCGGCCAGATACGGAAGTAATCTTTCCCGTCCACAAAAACCCGGGTGTGCGAGATTTGGCGCATCAAATTTTGGGCAAAACACCTGGCATTCATTTGGTGGAACCCATGGATTATCAGCCTTTTGCTCATTTAATGGCTAAAAGTTATTTGGTGCTTACAGATTCCGGGGGGATGCAGGAAGAAGCCCCTTCCTTGGGAAAACCTGTTTTGGTGTTGAGAAATACCACAGAAAGACCTGAGGCGATGGAAGCGGGAACGGTAAAATTGGTGGGGACGAATCAGGATATCATTTATCAGGAGACCATGAGACTCTTCGAAGATGAAAGATCATATCGGGCAATGGCAAATGCTGTAAACCCTTACGGAGACGGCACAGCTGCCCTGCGCATTGTTCAGTCCATCTTAGACTCTTGTGATTAGTAATTTTTCATCTTAAAAGCAGTAGGCAAAAAAACAAACGGATCGCATTAATTTTAACTTGTACATCTGCCCTTGAAAGCATAAGATTATACATGATATAATTAATTATTATGATTGTTTCGACAGTTTATTTCTATTTTTAGATGAATTTTTTTTCAATTGATGTATACTGATAATATTAAAATTAAATTAAATATTAATTTTAGGTGGCAAGATTATTGTCTAATAATAACAAAGGTAATATTTTCAGATATATGCAGGTGGCGGTAACTTTTGGGATCACAACGGCACTGAGGATTTATCTGTTGGGTGTTTTAATCGGAGGTTGGCTGGATAAAAAATTCGATTCATCCCCCTGGTTCATGTTATTGGGGGTACTGCTTGCCATTTTTTTGTCCTTTAAGTTTCTTTTGGATCAGACGGCAGGGATGGAAAAGAACAAATCAAATACAAAGGAAAAGTGATATGTGGCAGGAGATATTGATTTCATTGTTGGTAGGCTTGGTATTTGGGTCTTTAATCGGGGCCCTCAATCATTGGTTGGTCTGGTCTGCCTTAAAAAAAGCCGGTGATGTCCCTTCCCCAGCGGCAAAGAATAAATTAATGGGACGTTATCTAATCCGCTTCATGTTGGATTTTCTGGCAATGGCAACCTTCTTTATCCATAAAGATCTCTATGTTTTGGTGGGCACGGCAGTGGGTCTGACCCTGATCGGAAAGGTTTTAGCCGTTAAATATTCTTTCGTAAAAAAGGAGGTGAAATAAATGGAAGGTCATGGTACGACGGCATTGTTTGAAATTTTTGGTTTGAGGGTGAGTAGTTACGTAACCACCATGTGGCTTGTGATGGCGGTAATATTGATTTTTAGCTATTTTGCTACCAGAAATCTAAAAAAGGTTCCCAGCGGTGCTCAAAACGCCATGGAATATATTATCCAGGTGTTAACAGAGTTTTTTTCCGGGATCATGGGGCCAAAAAGGGCGAAACAGTATTTACCGATTCTGGTAACCTACTTTTTATTTATCCTTTTCTCAAATTATAGCGGCCTTTTACCCCTGTCAGGTCATATACCCGGTTTAGCAGCACCTACCTCGACCATTAGTGTGACTGCCGGTTTAGCCATCGTTGTGTTTTTCTGTACCCACTTTTTTGGCATCAAAGAAAATGGCATAGGATATTTTAAACATTTTTTCCAACCGGTGGCTTTTTTATTTCCTCTGATGATTATTGAGGAACTTGTTCGGCCACTTTCGCTCTCTCTTCGACTTTATGGTAATATATTTGGAGAAGAGATGGTGACAGCCCAGCTTTTTGCTATGGTTCCCTTTGGGGTGCCACTTATTATGCAGTTGATGAGTATCTTATTTGGTTTGATTCAGGCCTTTGTTTTTACCTTGCTGGCAGCAGTTTATTTCGGTGGTGCTACCGCAGACCACCATTAATATCGTTTATTGCCTGACTGATTGGAGAGATATTCTAGAAAGGAGGGAAACAGAATGGAAGGTTATATTGCATTGGCCGCTGGTTTGGCAATTGGTCTTGGTTCGCTTGGCCCTGGTATCGGACAAGGTATTGCCGCTAAAGGAGCATTAGAAGGTATGGCCCGTCAGCCGGAAGCCGCCGGTGATATCCGGGTATCTATGATTTTGGCTTTGGCATTTATGGAAGCGTTAACGATCTATGGTCTGTTAATCGCATTTATGTTAATCGGTAAAATAGCTTAAACAGCCTTGAGCCTCCCGGGGAGAATTGATTCTCCCCGGATTGGGCTTTAAGCAGAGGGGAGGTAAGCCAATTGCAAATTGATTATCATGATTTAATATGGGCTATCATAAACTTTGTGATCTTGCTAGCCATTTTATATAAATTCCTGTATGGCCCCCTGGTAAAGATGATGGATTCTCGTGAAAACGAAATCAAGGATAACATTAGTCAAGCGGAAGGGATGCGTGTAGAAGCAGACGCTGCTCGGACAGAAATGCAGGAGGTCTTGGCCAATTCCAGGAAAGAAGCTCAGGATATTATTAATAATGCCGCCAAGATGGGGGAAGATACCAAAAATCAAATTATTGCTGAAGCCAAGGATGCAGCACAAAAGCTGACGCAAAGGGCTCAGGAAGAAATTCAGCGGGAAAAAGAGCAGGCACTGGCTGAGATTCGTAATGAAGTGGCAGAATTAGCTGTTTTAGCAGCGGGGCAAATTATTGGTAAAACAATTACCGCGGATGAACAGAAAAAACTGGTTGACCAATACATCCAAGGGGTGGGCGGTATTCAATGATTAATAAAACGATTGCACGAAGATATGCCCAGGCCATTTTTGCCATTGCCCAGGAAAAAAATTTAACAGAAGAGTATGCCCGGGATTTAAAAAAGGTTATTCAGCTTATTGAGGGCAATGAGGATCTTAAGATCCTATTCTATGGGCGTTTTGTGCCCTCAGAAGCAAAAAAAGAAGCGGTCTCTAAAATCATCGCGGATGAGCTTGATCCCATGGTGGCTAATTTTATTTATCTGCTGCTGGATAAATCACGGGAAAACTATTTAACCGGGATCGCAGAAGTGTTTAATGAATTAGTCGCGGAGAAAAATAGGATCATGCCGGCCCAAGTTCGGACTGCCATTCCTTTGACAAAAAATCAGGTGCAGAGTCTGGAAAAAAAATTGTCCCAAATAACCGGCCGTAATATTCAGGCGGAGATTCAGGTAGAGCCGTCTTTGATAGGCGGCATGTCTGTGCGTATTGGGGACACTGTATACGACGGAAGTATTTTCAAGCAATTAAGTTTATTAAAAGAACACCTCCAACAAAATTCTGTTGGGAAGATAGGGGTGAGGCAATAAATGAGCATCAGACCTGAGGAAATTAGTTCGATTCTTAAGCAACAGATTGAAAAATATCAAGCTGATGTTGATGTTTCTGAAACAGGAACCGTGATTACCGTAGGGGACGGTATTTGCCGCATCTACGGTATGGAAAATGCTATGGCCGGAGAGTTGGTTAAGTTCCCCAACGGTGTTTCCGGCATGGTGCAGAACTTAGAGGAAGATAATATCGGTTGCGTTATTCTTGGGCCCTTTACAGATATTCGTGAAGGGGATGAAGTCAGGCGTACCGGCAGAATCATGGAAGTTCCTGTTGGGGATGCTTTGATTGGCCGGGTTGTTAATCCTTTGGGTGAGCCTTTAGACGGTAAAGGCCCCATTAAAACTGACACTTACCGGGCGGTGGAATCTCCGGCTCCCGGGGTTGTGGCCCGACGTTCCGTATATGAACCTTTGCAAACGGGCCTGAAGGCGATTGATGCTATGGTACCTATTGGCCGGGGTCAACGGGAGTTAATTATTGGCGACAGACAAACAGGTAAAACGGCTGTGGCCATCGACACCATCATCAATCAAAAAGGTAAAGGTGTTATTTGTATCTACGTCGCCATCGGACAAAAAGCTTCTACTGTTGCCAGCGTAGTTCAAAGGCTGGAGCAATATGGGGCCATGGACTATTCCATCGTGGTTTCCGCAGCGGCCAGTGAACCGGCTCCCCTCCTTTATATCGCTCCTTATGCCGGGGCCAGTATGGGTGAACATTTTATGTACAATGGGGGGCATGTCCTGATTATCTATGATGATCTCACCAAACAGGCGGCTGCTTATCGGGAACTGTCTTTACTTTTAAAAAGACCACCCGGACGGGAAGCTTTTCCGGGGGACGTTTTTTATCTCCATTCCCGGCTTTTGGAGCGGGCGGCAAAATAAAATGATGAATTAGGGGGCGGGTCCATGACAGCCCTGCCCATTATTGAAACCCAGGCGGGAGACGTTTCTGCCTACATTCCCACTAATGTTATTTCCATTACCGACGGACAGATTTTCCTGGAGACGGATCTTTTCCATTCAGGTGTACGACCTGCTATTAACGTGGGGATTTCCGTGTCTCGAGTCGGGGGCTCCGCCCAGATCAAAGCCATGAAGCAAGTGGCAGGACGTTTGCGCATGGATTTGGCTCAGTATCGGGAATTAGCTGCCTTTGCCCAGTTTGGCTCTGATCTGGACAAGGTGACCATGGCTACTTTGTCTCGAGGAGAGAGAATGGTAGAAATTCTGAAACAGGATCAATATGCCCCCATGGCGGTGGAGGATCAGGTGGCAGTAATTTTTGCAGCCGCGAACGGTTTTTGCGATGACATTGATGTCCATCGGATCCTGGATTTTGAGAAAGGTTTACTGACCTATCTGAAGTCCAATCGTGGGGAAATTCTTGAAACCATTGTCAAGGAAAAGAAACTTTCCGACGAAACTATTGACAAATTAAAAACTGCCATTGAAGAATTCAAAAAGACTTTTGCCTAATTAATCAATTAAATAGTAATAGTTAACGCCAACTAACTGTATAAGGTGGTGAAACAGTATGGCGAATGCACGGGATATCAGACGGCGTATCCGCAGCGTCAAGAATATGCAGCAGATTACTAAGGCCATGAAGATGGTATCCGCTTCTAAATTAAGAAAAGCCCAGGAAAATGTTACAGCTGCCCGCCCTTATGCTTTAAAAATTAAAGAAGTATTAGAAGATCTGGCGGGTAGTGTTCAGGAATACTCACATCCTCTCATGGAAGAACGGGAAGTAAAAAAAATCGGTCTGGTGGTTTTTACCGGAGATCGGGGTCTTTGCGGGGGCTTTAACAGTAATTTGATTCGTATGACAGAACATTTTATTGCGGATCAAGGCAAAGAGGCAGCTCTGATTGCCGTGGGCAGCAAAGGCCGGGATTATTTCAAAAAACGTGGTGTCGAAATCACGGAAGAATATATTAGCATTGGAGATAATCCAACCTTTATTCAGGGCAAAGAATTGGCAAAACGTTTGATCGCTTTGTATAGTGAGGCTGTTTTTGATGAGATTTACCTTATGTTTACAGAGTTTAAAACAGCCATGACCATGAGACCCATGACCTTGAAACTTCTTCCAATTCAACCGGGAGAAAAAGGAAAGGGAGAGATGGTTGAGTATCTCTATGAACCTTCAGAGGCAAGTGTTATGGAGCGCCTGCTGCCCTCTTATGTGGAAACCATTGTATACCGGGCTTTATTGGAATCAAAAGCAAGTGAGCACGGGGCCAGAATGACTGCCATGAGTTCAGCCACAGATAATACTGAGGAGATTATTGCCAAGCTGACATTGAATCTTAACCGCGCCCGTCAGGCTGCTATTACGACGGAAATTTCAGAAATTGTCAGCGGCGCAGCTGCGCTGCAGTAATCAACCCGTGGTCAAAGGATATGTAAGGGAGGTTTAAAAAAGTGGCAATTGGAAAAGTCAGACAAATTATCGGCCCGGTAGTAGATATCGAATTTCCTGCCGGCCAGCTTCCGGATATATATAATGCAATAACGATTAAAGAAGGCGGGCGGCTCAATATTACCTTGGAAACGATGTCCCACTTAGGCAATGATACTGTGCGCTGTGTCGCTCTTTCCTCGACGGATGGGCTACAAAGGGGTTTGGATGCCAATGACGAAGGCCATCCCATTTCTATTCCCGTGGGAAAGGCAACCTTAGGACGCATGATGAGTGTGATCGGCGATCCTATTGATGGGATGGGATCTATTGAGTCGGGGGAAACCTTGCCTATTCACCGGGCGGCACCTGGTTTTGATGAGCTGGAACCTTCTACGGAAATTTTGGAAACCGGGATTAAAGTAGTTGACCTTCTGGCTCCTTATGCCAAAGGAGGCAAGGTAGGCCTTTTTGGCGGCGCCGGTGTAGGGAAAACAGTTTTAATCATGGAGTTGATTCGTAATATTGCTTATGAACATGGTGGTTTCTCTGTTTTTGCCGGTGTAGGAGAACGTACCCGGGAAGGGAACGACCTATGGAATGAAATGAAAGAATCAGGTGTTATCGACAAAACAGCCTTGGTCTTCGGACAGATGAATGAGCCTCCTGGGGCCCGTTTACGCGTGGGCTTGACAGGATTAACCATTGCCGAATCCTTCCGGGATGGAGAAGGTCAGGACGTGCTCCTCTTTGTTGATAATATCTTCCGTTTTACCCAGGCAGGTTCTGAGGTGTCGGCCCTTTTAGGCCGGATGCCTTCAGCGGTGGGTTATCAGCCCACCCTGGCTACAGAAATGGGTAATCTTCAAGAAAGGATTACTTCAACGAAAAAAGGCTCAATTACTTCCGTACAAGCCATTTATGTTCCGGCGGACGATCTCACCGACCCGGCTCCGGCCACGGCTTTTGCCCACCTGGATGCCACAACGGTGCTTTCCCGGCAAATTGTAGAATTAGGTATCTATCCTGCTGTGGATCCTTTGGATTCCACTTCCCGGATTCTGGATCCCAGAATTTTGGGTGAAGAGCATTATCAGGTAGCCCGGTCAGTGCAAGGAATTCTCCAACGCTATACCGAGCTGCAGGATATTATCGCTATTTTGGGTATGGATGAATTGGCGGAAGAGGATAGGATTATCGTAGCTCGGGCACGAAAGATCCAGCGATTCTTATCACAGCCTTTCCACGTGGCAGAGGCTTTTACCTCAACGCCTGGGAAATATGTTCCTTTAAAAGAAACAATTAAAGGCTTTAAAGAAATTATTGAAGGGAAACATGATGACTTGCCTGAGCAGGCTTTCCTGATGATGGGAACCATTGAAGATGTGGTGGAAAATGCCAAACGGCTTGAAGGGCGTGGTTAAATATGGCGGAGAAATCCATTTTATTCGAGGTTGTCACCCCGGAAAAAAAGATCTGCTCCCAGGATGTGGATTCACTGGTGGTACCGGCCACCCAAGGTTATTTAGGGATTTTGCCGGATCATGCCCCTTTAATCACTTCCTTGGACATTGGCGTCGTTAAATTTACCAAAGACGGTAAACCTAAAAAAATGGCTGTCAGCGGCGGTTTTCTGGAAGTAAAAGATAACAAAGTTATTATTTTAGCGGATACGGCGGAATTAGGGGATCAGATCGATCTTGCCCGGGCGGAAGATGCCAAAGAACGAGCCCGGCGCCGTATGGAGGAACACGCTGCCAATTTGGATGTGCTGCGGGCGGAATTGGCCTTAAAGCGAGCCATCAGCAGAATCAATGCGGCACAAAAATAATATCGGTGATCAATTCAGAAAAAAAACATTTATCCCCCGTTACTTCGCCTCTTTGAAGCGGATAGCGGGGGATTTTTTATACTTCATAGGTGTATATTCTTTTCCCCGAGTGGTAAGGATAGTGACAAATATCATTGGGGGAAAAGAGGGAAATCATGAAGTTTAAACGGGGAATTTTTTTTACTTTTTTAATTGGGATCATTGCAATTAGCTCCTTTATCAACTATTATTACAATAGCGCAAAGCCGGCAGCGAAAATATCCTATCCATCCATGGAAGGGTCTTTTCAACAATCCCAGGCAACTTTCGCTGAAACGAAGCTTCAGGGATGGGCAAAGATTAACGAAAAATATGCTGCCCAGGAAGAGCTTTCGGCTTTTGGTGGCCAAATCCAGGGGATTTTGGGTATCAAAAACCCCATAACCAAAGAAGAGATTTCTGAAGACCGCTTTCGCAGCCTTAAGATTAAGGGACAAATTGAGAAAAATTTTGAGGCAGAAGTAGTTTTTCAGTCATTAAAGGACACAAAAAACCAGGAGGAAACGTATTTAATTATAAGTATGGTGGATCGTCGAGGGACTGGAAACTTAAAGGAGATGGAAGAGAGCATCCATACATCTTTCCGGTTGTTTGATCAGCAGCCCAAAATAAATCAATTGTTGATTGGTTTTTATGGGGGAAAATTATCGCCAAAATCCTGTCAAAACAGGATCAATGAAATTTTCTCCGCCTTGGATGGAAAGATCATCGGTGAGGTCGAAGAAGAAAATTATCTGAGTAAAACCGGCTACGTGCCTTATTTTGAGGAAACATTGAAGGTGGATCAGCAGGATCTCAATTTGCAGGCAGCCATGTTTTATGATGAATTGGCTGATCGGACCTATCTTTATTTGGGTTCACCGTTGATATATGCGGATTATTAATGAAAGCCCCTGAGGGGAATGTTATTACTTTCAGAAAGTATAAGTTTTTAAAGGTTGAAAGTATAAGTGCAACTAAGGCTTGCGCTAAGCCTTCGGCTTGGCGCAAGCCAGGTTTTCTAATGAATTTATGTTATAATGCAGGGAATTGTAATCAGGAGGGAACGGGATTTTGGAGAGAATAATAATCGATGGTGGCATTCCTCTAAGAGGAACAGTTCAGATCAGTGGTGCAAAAAATGCTGTTTTGCCGGTTATTGCCGGGGCTATCCTGGCAGAGGAAAAGTGCCGGCTGCATGACATTCCGAATCTGGCGGATGTCTACACTATTTGTGAGGTACTCAGTTACTTGGGAGTGGAAACTAATTTGCGGGATCATCAGTTGATGGTGGATGCCTCGGAAATATTAGATTATAATGCGCCCCATGATTGCGTACGCCGCATGCGGGCCTCCTTTTTGGTTATGGGACCTTTGTTGGCTCGTCTGGGACGGGCAAGAATGTCTTTACCAGGCGGATGCGCCATTGGCAGCCGCCCGATTGATCTTCATTTAAAGGGTTTTGAAGCCCTTGGTGCTGATGTCACCATTGGTCACGGTTATATTGAGGCTCGGGCCAAAAAATTAGTAGGTAATCGAATTTATTTGGATTTCCCCAGTGTGGGGGCTACAGAAAACATTATGATGGCAGCCACCTTGGCGGAAGGGATGACCACAATTGAAAATTCCGCTGAGGAACCGGAGATTGTAGATTTGGCGAACTTTTTGAATGCCATGGGGGCGAACGTAAAAGGTGCCGGAACTAAGGTGATCCGTATTGATGGGGTAAAGCATCTCCAGGGTGTTCAACACACGGTAATTCCTGATCGGGTGGAAGCAGGCAGTTTTATGGTTGCTGCTGCGGCCACGGGAGGCAATGTGCTGATTAACAATGTCATCGAGGATCATTTGAAATCAGTGGTGGCTAAGCTAAAGGAAGCAGGTGCGGAAGTATTTGAGGAAGGGGACGGACTAAGGGTAATCGGTACCCAGGACGTTATTCCCGTAGATATTAAAACACTGCCTTATCCAGGTTTTCCCACGGATATGCAGGCTCAGTTTATGACTTTGATGGCATGCTCTAAGGGAACCAGTGTAGTTACAGAGACTGTTTTTGAAAATCGTTTTATGCATGTGGCAGAATTAAACCGCATGTCGGCAAATATTAAAATTGAAGGACATAGTGCTGTGATCAAAGGGGTCGATAATTTAACGGGGGCTGACGTTAAGGCCACTGATCTCCGGGCCGGTGCTGCCTTAGTGATTGCCGGGTTGATCGCAGAGGGAAAAACATCCATCGGCTGCATTCATCATATCGACCGGGGATATGAAGATTTGGTAAGCAAGATGCAATCATTAGGGGCAAACATCACCCGGGGGTAGAAGCCGGAGAGGCCAGGGGGGCGGTTCAAAACCGTCCCCCTGATTTTTTTGTCATATCGCCGATCTTTTTTCATAGAGTTATTTATAACAATTTTTTTGGAGATAAGAAATGAAAAAGTTTTCTCTCTTTTTGCTTTTTGCTTTTGCTTTGGGGGTTTTTCTATTGTTGAAATATTTTGGCCCCTGGGAATCAGGAAGTATTGGAGGACCACTGATTCACGTTTATCTGGTCGCGGAAAATAAAACCCTTCAGATGCCTTTGGAAGATTATTTGGTGGGAGTCTTGGCGGCAGAGGTCCCTGCTCGGTTTGAAGAAGAAGCACTGAAAGCCCAAGCCATTGCAGCCCGGACCTATGCTTTAAAAAAAACAGAAGCCTTTAAAGACGGTGGCAATCCGGTTCATCCCCAGGGTGAGGTTTGCACAAATCCCGGTCACTGCCAGGGCTGGTTATCAAGCAAAGAAATGAAAGAAAAATGGGGTTGGCTAAAATATCGGGAATATGAAAGAAAGCTGCAGCATGCTCTACGGGAAACCCAGGGAGTGGTTGCAAAATTTCAAGGAAGACTGATTGATCCTGTCTATCATTCCACCTGCGGCGGGCGTACAGAAAATGGAGATCAGGTATGGACCCATTCGGTACCATACTTAACAAGTGTTTCCTGTCTGCTGGATCAGGAAGCTCCCAAATATCACGGAGAAATAGCCGTTCCCCTTAATGATTTTCTGGGAAGACTGGATTTAAATTCAAATGCCAAGAGTTTTAATGCTTCTTCTTTGCGTCTGCTCGCAAAAACTGAGACCGGCCGGGTTAAAAGTATCAGTGTTTTGGGCAAAACTTTTTCCGGGGGGGAAATACGAAGTAAATTTGGCTTAAATTCCACAAACTTTACTTGGGAAGTGACCAAGGACGCAGTAGTTTTCCACACTACCGGATATGGCCATGGCGTAGGTTTATGTCAGTATGGTGCCAATGGCATGGCAAAAAACGGGGCCAAGGCGGAAGAAATCCTGCAGCATTATTATCAAGGCATCACCCTTGATAAAATGTACTAGCAGGGAGATATCCTCTTTCTCACGTATAATTTAGCCAAAATATGGTTAAATAGTGGGAGAGAGGTGATTTTTTATGGATGAGATGAAGAAATTGAAGCTGAAAGCTTTGATCGCCGGAATAAAGGAAAAGAAAACGGCGCGGAACTGGTTTGCCATTGGGGCCTTAGTGATTTTGACCCTGGGGGGAACTTTGTTTTTTTGGCCTGATCAGGATATTAATGAAGAAATTGTCTTCACAGAAGAAACATCTGTCGGAAAAATTCCGGATGCTCAGAATACACAGACAATTCCTGCCTTAGCCATAGAAGAAGAATTAACTGAAACTCAAATCCCGGATGATACAGTGGATATAATTGAGGACAGCAGAATGAAATGGCCGGGGCGGGGAGATGTTATTACGGCATACGGTTTTGGCTATTCGGAAACCTTTGATGATTATCGTTTTCACAGCGGCGTAGATATTGCACTTTCTTCAGGTGATGAGGTGCAGGCGGCTTTGCCGGGCACAGTGACAAGCATTACAGAAAATCCCTGGTGGGGTTATGAAGTGGTGATCAAACATGGGGAAGATTTGGAAACGGTATATAAAGGGATCAAGCCTATTCAAGAGGCAGCCGGTTACCAAGTAGCTAAGGGCGATGTAATCGGACAGGTCTTGCCTCGGATTGCATATGAAGGGATGATGAAACCTCATCTGCATTTTGAAATTCATGAATCCGGAATAACAGTAAATCCCATGGAAAAATTAAATTAGGCAAATTTGCCTCTATGTACCCAATGGAAAAGAACTGAGAAGCCTGACGGCTTTTTGGTTCTTTTTTTGTCTTAGTGCCAATATATATTTAAAAAAGACAGTAGGGGAGGCTAGTTTATGCAGGACTACATCCAGAAGCGGGTGCTGGAAATTAGCCAATATATTTTAGAGTCATCGGCGACGGTGAGGCAAACCGCAACGGTATTCGGTGTCAGTAAAAGCACCGTGCACAAGGATGTCACGGAGCGGCTGCCTTTAATAAACGAAATGATTGCAGTCCGCGTCAGAGAAATTTTGGATACCAATAAAGCAGAACGTCACCTGCGAGGAGGCGAAGCAACAAAGAAGAAATACAGTACAAAAAAGAAATAAATCGAAAAATAGAGGATTTTCTTTGTAAAGGAAGAATATTTTGCAAAAGCCTATATCTTTGGTTTATAATAGTAATGTCTGATAAGACAATAGTGGTTAAAATCGAAGGCGCGGCCTTCGTTTTTGCTTGCACTTTCAAAAAGCATAAAATTATTAAGGTTGAAAGTATAAGTGCAACTAAGGCTTCCGCCTGCACCAGAGGCTTGGCACAAGCCAAGTTTTCTTAACATAAAAAGGGACAAGCTAACAAAGGCATGAAAGGAAGAAAAAACACATGTTTAGTCGGTTTAATTTTGGCAATGATATTGGAATCGATTTAGGAACTGCAACAATTTTAGTATATGTTAAAGGCCGGGGCATTGTCCTGAATGAACCATCGGTGGTAGCTATCGACAGAGAATCCGGACATATTTTTGCCGTAGGTGAAGAAGCCAGGCGGATGCTGGGGCGTACCCCGGGGAATATTGTGGCGGTGCGGCCTCTCCGGGAGGGTGTGATTGCAGATTATGATACGACAGAAAAAATGCTCAGGTATTTTATCACCAAAGCCTGCGGCAAAACTTGGCTCTTTAAACCCCGGGTGATGATTTGCATCCCTTCAGGCGTGACGGGAGTGGAGGAAAGAGCAGTTCGACAGGCGGCCGTATCAGCCGGTGCCAGACAAGCCTATTTGATCGAAGAACCCTTGGCCGCGGCTTTAGGTGCCGGATTGGATATTTCTCAGGCCAGCGGCAACATGATTATTGATATTGGCGGCGGCACCACAGATATTGCGGTGCTTTCCTTAGGCGGCATTGTATGCAGCCAATCCCTGCGGGTTGGAGGGGATAAATTTGATGAGGCGATTGTCCGTTTTATTCGCCGGGAACATAACCTGATGATTGGGGAACGAACGGCGGAAGAATTAAAAATAGGAGTGGGCACAGCCTATCCCCAAGGTCTTGAGGAAAATAAGGTCATGGAAGTACGGGGGCGGGATTTAATTTCCGGCTTGCCGAAAACGATTGTGATCTCTTCCCGAGAATGTTATGAAGCCATAGCGGAAACGGTAGATGCGGTAGTGATGGCGGTCAAAGAGGTGCTGGAGAAAACGCCGCCTGAATTATCGGCAGATATCATTAATAAGGGCATTGTCATGACTGGTGGCGGGGCCTTGTTAAACGGACTGGATGTATTGCTGGCCAGAGAAACAGGATTGCCGGTATATGTTGCCGATGACCCCGTTTCTTGTGTGGCTTCAGGAACCGGGAAAGCTTTATCACAGCTCCATGTGCTGCAGAGAACCGGAAGTTTTAAAAAAGAATAAACATCGTTTCCCCCGCAGGTACGGGGGATTTTCTTTGCCTATTTTTCTATGTTTCCGGCGGCACCAACACGATTTTTTAGACAGGATGACAGGAATATGCTATTATATGTAGAATATAAGAATGATATGACTAAAATTAGCTGGCATGTTGTTTTAAGGAGAATTAAGTATGATTACGATCCGACGTTTATCCTTTTTATTCCTCGCCATGTTTTTACTGGGGTTTTATTTTGGTCCTAAGGTGTCGGCAAATTTTTTATCTCCCGGCTCTGCAGAGGATCCTTTGGTGACGCAGAAGTGGGTAGATCAATACGTTGCTGAAGCCTTTTCTCCTATTCGGGAGCGCATTGCATCCGCGAACTTGAAACTGGAAGGCCTGGGTGCCCTGATCACGAAAATCGAAAACCGCTCCCGCCCGACCATCATATTAACGGTGGGATCTGTCAAAGGATTTGTTGATGATCTGGAATATACTTTAGATGCAGCACCTTTTATTGTATCCGGGCGTATCCTCTTGCCCTTGCGCTTTGTAGGGGAAGCTTTTGGGGTTGATTTCGCCTGGGATCATAATGCCAAAAGTGTTGCTTATCAATCTCCGGAAGGAAAAGTTATCTTGACTATCGGTGAAAAAACTGCCCAGTTAGGAAAAAATCAGGTGGCATTAGATGTTTCGGGAACCATTGTTGCCGGGAGAACCTTTGTGCCTCTTCGTTTTATCGGGGAATCCTTGGGAGCCAAGGTCACCTGGTATGGGGAAAAGAAACAAGCAGTGCTTAAATAATCCGGATCCGATGAAAAGTTTGAGGGAAACTTCAATACATTTAGACAGAGATAGTTAGGAGAGGTTACTAAGTGGAAAAATTAGATGATGAGTTTTGGGGCAATAATGGAACATATGAAATCAATAAACATCCCAAAACCCCTGAGAAAAATGCCAAATTTTTTCTCATGATGCTTTTTTGCATGGCATTCTTTCTGTGGGGCGGTTTCCAATTGTCTTATCTCTATCCGTTAGAGATTACAGAAGCACGGCCGCAGCCGCCTGTTGGGGAGGAATCACCCCCGGCCGTTGTTCCTGATGAAGAAAGCAAAGGGAAAGAAATTATTTTGGTGGTGGGGAGTGATAGCCGGAATGGTGAGCCTGCCCGTTCTGATACTATCATTTTGGTATTTTTGGATAAAGAGCAAAAATCAGTAGGAGTATTAAGCATTCCCCGGGATACCTATGTTAATATTGTGGGTAAGAATCTTAAAACTAAAATTAATCATGCCCACGCCTATGGAGGCATTGAAATGACCAAGGATACGGTGGAGGAGTTTTTGGATATTAAAATAGACCGTTACGTAGATATGAATTTTAAGGGTTTTGTCAAGCTCGTTGATGCTTTAGGGGGCATCGAGGTAGACGTGGAAAAGAGGATGTATAAACCGTCGGAAAATATTAACCTCAAAAAAGGCGAACAGAAATTAAACGGTGAACAAGCCTTGGCTTATGTGCGTTTTCGCGATGACGGCAAGGGTGATTTGGGCCGGGTTGAAAGGCAGCTTAAGTTTATTTCTATTTTAGCAGATCGTTTGACAAGTCTGAATACCCTATGGAAGATCCCCCAACTGGTGGGTATTTTCCAGGATAATGTGGAAACAGATCTTGCGCTAAAGGAAATGCTGTCTCTGGCTAATACTTATAAAAATTTTGATGCTGCCCAGTTAAGAACAGACATGTTACCGGGCGAGGGGAAATATATTAATGATGTCAGCTACTTTATCCATTATCCCAACGAAACTGCCCAATTAGTAGACGAGTTCCAATCCGGGGATGTACCCGTAGAAAATAAACAGGAAGAAACACAAAAGGGGCTGGAATAATGGCTTCATTAAAGATCCTGGGCGTCCGGGTGGACAAGGTTGATATGCTGGAAGCCCTGTGTTTGGTGGATTCATACATTCAGGAAGGAAGCTTTCACCATGTAATCACCTTGAATGCAGAGATTATTTATCAGGCACAATCTAATGAAGAGCTGAAGGATCTGATCAACGGAGCGGATCTGGTGACCCCTGATGGGTCCGGGATCGTATGGGCTGCCGGTTATCTGGGAGAGCCGGTAGCAGAGCGGGTCACAGGCATTGATTTAATGCTGGAGATATGTAAACAAGCCCATCATAACGGCTGGCGCATCTTTTTGTTGGGAGGAGCACCCGGCGTGGCTGAGGAAGCGGCACAAGCCCTAAAGAAAGATCAGCCTAATATCAATATTGTCGGTACCCATCATGGCTATTTCCAGCAAAGGGAAGAGGAAGCTATGCTGGCACAGATTAGAAAAGCCGAGCCTGATTTGATCTTTGTCGCTCTAGGTGCCCCCCGGCAAGAATTTTGGATTCGTGCCCATCGGGAGCAATTACCTGTAAAGATTGCGATTGGAGTGGGAGGGAGTTTTGACGTGGTCTCAGGCCGGGTAAAAAGAGCCCCCCTATGGATGCAGAAGATGAAATTGGAATGGCTGGCGCGGCTGCTTAAGGAGCCCTGGCGCTTTAAGAGAATGCTTTCTTTGCCCAAATTCGTGCTGATGGTGATTAAATCCAAGAGTGAGCTGGAAGCAAAGAAAAAATTAGAAAAGAAAAAAAAATTACCTTAAACATGATATAACAACCAACAACCCATAGCCGGGTTGTTTTTTTATTTCGGAAAGTACGGACAGCTTTTGAGCTTTGGGGGCGTAATGATATGTAAAGGCATTTCCACGAGGATCCCTTTGGAAATTTAACCCTTGTATCCTGTTTCTTTTCCCGTTATAAGAGAAAAGGTTTTTCCCTCCAGGGGAGTTTTTAAAGCAATTATTGAAGGTTGCTAAAGGGAAAAAATAAAACAAAAAAAGTTTTAAAAAAGATGCAAGAAAATATCAACTTCCGTTGTATTTATCTATGTAAGGTTAAAAACACCTTATAAGTGCAAGTGGTTACCAAGTTTCTAAAGGGGCTAGCCTTTAGACGTTTAGAAAAATTTAATGAAGGGAGTGGTCATGAAAACAACTGGGTAGCAGCTTTTGTTTTAGAAGTAAGGAGAAACCAAAAAAGAAAAAAAGGGGGATTTACACTTGAATAAGAAGTTACTTACAGCTCTGCTTGTGCTGGCAATGTTATTTAGCTTCGGGACTGCAGCTTTTGCAGCAACCTTCAGCGATATAGCTGACCTGAGCAAAGACACGCAAGCAAGCATTGCCAAATTGAATGCACTGAACATAATTAATGGTTATCCCGATGGCACATTTAAACCTGCCAACAACATAACCAGAGCCGAATTTGCTAAAATTGCCTGCATCGCAGGGGGAATGGGTACCAGCGCTGAAATGCTGCAAGGCACCGCTTCCAGATTCAGTGATGTTGCTGCCAGCCAATGGTATACCGGATATATCAATCTGGCTAATTCCCAAAACTGGGTAAAAGGTTATCCCGATGGAACCTTCCGTCCCAACAACCAAATTTCCTATGCTGAAGTAATCACCGTTTTAGTCCGTATCCTGGGCTATAATGACAACCTGCCTGGTCCTTGGCCGGTAGATTACATTGCCAAAGCCGGTGCTCTTGACATTACCAAGAATGTTTCCTTTAATGCCAATGCACCTGCCACCCGCGCTGATGTAGCTGTGATGGCTGATGAAACCTTGGATGCCACGATCGTGAAGTGGGATAATGACACCCAAGACTTTGAAAAGAAAGAAGACCGCAAAGGCAACGAAATTACCTTGCTGGATGATGCTTTTGATACCGCTGTCAATGAAGACTACTGGGTCACCGACTCCGAGTATGATAACGGCGTTTGGAGCATCAAAGTAAAAGCTACCGACGAAGATGAAGATGCTTTGGATGGTAAATGGTTAGACTTAAATGCAAACTGGATGGCTTCCGATGCCTCCCTGGCTAACGGCTTAGGCGACAAGATCGTCGACATCCTTTATGATTCTGACGAAGAAGAAGTTCTTTACACTGAAGTACTCTCCACCCGTGTAACTGTAGACGGTGAAGATTGGGAATACGACAAGAATAAAGAAGAATTCAAAATCGATGGCACCAAGTATGACAAAGCCGATTATTTTACAGGCAATGAATACGGTGAAACCGGCGCCACCGCTTATGATGATGACGGCTACTATCGCGCTTACGTAAACGAAGACAAAGAAGTTTATAAAGTTTCCAGAAGAAATGAAAAAACTCCGGCCATTGTTGAGGAATTTGACGGCGAACTGACCTTAAAAGACCCGGGTGATTTTGGCGACAATGATCAAGCCGAAAAAATTGACTTCAAAGATGATACCGTATTGGTTGAAAAAGGCGGCGCTTTTGTTGAGCCTAAAGCCTTGGCCGAAAACGATGTTATCTATGTTACCGAAGACCTTTATGGCTACGACTACTACATCGAAGTAGCTGGATCCGTTAACAAAACCGGTAAATTAGATTCTTACAAAACGAACAACGGTAACGTTACTTCTGTAAGAATTGATGGTACCTCCTATGATGTAGCAGAGTATGACTTGCTTTCTGACAACGAAGGTAAAGATTTCAACAAAGCCATTACCGAGAAAAATATTGAAGACTTTGACGGCAAAACCATCACCTATTTCTTAAACAAAGCAAATCAAGTTTGCATCATCATTACCGGTGAAGCAGGCGAAGGCAGCAACAGAATCTACGGTGTGATTACTGATCTGGGTTACAGATATGGCAATCCTGCCAAGATCAACGAAATTAAAGTTTTGAAGGCTGACGGCAAAGAAACTACTTATGATGTGGATACTGATGAAGTAGAGATTTATGAAGACGAACTGAATATTGATGAATTCATCAAATTCGCAGTTAACGCAGATAATGACATCGACAGCTTAACCGTATTGGCTCAATTAAATGACGACGAAGTAATTGTTCCTACCACTGCAGGTAAGGATCCAGACTTTGACGATTACATTGATACCGATAATGATGAGTATGTTGGTGATTTAACTGATGGGAACAGCGACAATAACAGAATCAGATTTGAGGGCAAATGGCTCACCTTGGATGACAAGACTGTAGTCTTCAATGCCGGACGTTTCATTGATGATGATGCTGAAGTGATCGACAATGATGATCTGGTTGATTGGGCTGAGGATCTTACTGGAGCAGTAACAGTTTATGTTGAATATTCCAACTCCAAAGTAGAGTATGTTTATCTCAATGATGATGTGACTTCCGCTACGGCCGTTGATTATGCCTTAGTTCTGGATAACTATAAGAAATCCGGGAAAGATTGGGTAGAAATCGATGTCAAAGGCACAGCACAGAATTATGAAGTGAAAAATAATATTCCTGTAGAATATGCGATCTACGATTACTCCATTTCCAGCAATAAGTTCTCCGTGAAGAATACCGACATGGTATTTGATCCTGAGGATGTAACTGCAGGCTCCTACTATGAAGTAGAAGATGTTGACAGATCCGGCAATGCGATTAAGATGGACGGCGAATGGTTCTATGGTGATGCAGATACTATCATCTATGACTACACCGACTACTATGATGATGGAGATGATCCCCTCTATGCTTCTTCTGTAAGAGCAATCAGCAAGGGCGATCTCGTTTTCGCCATCATGGATGATAAGGATCCTGATGTTGTTAATCTGTTCGTAATTGTTACCGGAGTGGATGCAGAGTAAGCGATGCTTCGCAAAGCTTGATGCTCTAACTTGTTCACTTGTAAAATGGTAAAACTAAAACCCTCATACTTAAACAGTATGGGGGTTTTTTTTATTCCGGCGACAGGAGAATCAAAAGAGAATCAAGGGGACAGGTACATGGAGAATCAGGAGAATCAAGGGGACAGGTACATGGAGAATCAGGAGAATCAAGGGGACAGGTACATTGATTTATATATTTGGGGGACATAAGGGGGCGATTCTTTTGTGCTGTTTTGTCGTATTACATAAATATTATTATTGGAATCAATCGGTATGCAGATTAGATTATCTTTACTGAAACACAAAAAATATGATACAATATTTTAGGAGTTGCCGTTTGGCGGTTGGTCACTTCCCATGAAGGGAGGTGATGCCTATGGTTACATGGATAGAAATATTTACGTTTTGTCTCGTGATCATAGGAGTTATTTCCCTGTGTTTATTGCACAAAAATAACTAAAGACCGCCTGCATAAGGCGGTCTATCCCATTTTAGGACTAGCCGCCTAGCCAAAAGCGGCAACTCCTTTTATTAGTTTTATGATAACACGCATAAAAATATTCGTCAACTACCAAAGGAAAATCGAAGAAATCAAAAATCAAGGGGACAATGTTGACACGTTATTTCAACTTGGGATAGTTTCAGCTGTTGCTGACATAGTGCATTTGTATGTTGACAAAAATGTATTATCGCGGTAATGTATAATGCGTATAGGAAACACAAGGCATTTGGAGCAAAATCATTATATTTTAAGGAGAGGAACTATGAAAAAAAATATTAAATTATCTATTATTCCGCTGCTTTTTATTTCTTTGCTTACCCTTGCAATTGCCGGTTGTGGTTCAAACGGCACCTCAGACAATGGAGCAAGCGGAGACAGCACTAAGGTTAAGGTTATTGACATCCCACTGACCCAAGAAGAATATGCTTTCGGTGTGGACAAAAGTCAACCGGAACTCCTTACGCAAGTAAACGAATTTATTCTTAGCATTAAATCAGACGGAACATTTGACGAAATTTTAAACAATTATTTTGGTGACGGTGAACCTAAAGCCATTACTTCTGCCAAATTAGATAGCAGCAAAGATCAGCTTATTGTAGCTACAAATGCCGCCTTCGAACCCTTTGAATATACTGCCGGTGATAAGTATCACGGGATTGATATGGAAATTGCCGCACTTCTGGCGGAACGTCTCGGCAAAGAGCTTGTAATCAGTAATATGGATTTTGATGCTGTCTGTCTCTCAGTAGGACAGGGTAAAGCTGATATTGCCATGTCCGGTCTTACTATTAAAGAAGATAGAAAAGAATATGTGGCGTTTTCGGATGCGTACTATAATGCCGCGCAGAAGGTTGTTGTTAAGGGAGAAGATACAAGCTTTGATCAAAGCCAAACAGCAGCTGATGTGGAAGGGATTTTATCCGGATTCAGCAGTGATACTAAAATTGGTGTTCAGACAGGAACAACCGGACAATTCTATGTTGAAGGTGATAAAGATTGGGGCTTTAGCGGACTTAATGCAACCGCTGTAGGTTATAAAAACGGTTCTCTTGCTGTCCAGGATATGATTAACGGAAATATAGATTATGTTATTATTGATGAAGCTCCTGCCCAGTTTATTTCACAAGCCATTAATAACTTAAACTAAAAAACTGATCTTAACTAAGTTAAATCAAGCAATAAAATATCCACATCTAATCAATTAATAATAATCAACAAAAATCATACAATACTCCGCAAAATGTGCGGAGTATTGTAGCTTTAGGTGGGTAAGATGGAAAATTTTGATAAGAAATTAGACGTGTTTTGGCAAATCTTTTATAACCAAAATGGCTATATAAAAGTTCTGACCGGTCTTCATAACACCCTCTATATTGCTATAGTAGGACTGGCAATAGGAATTGTCATCGGCACTCTCATCGCCATTGTCAGGGTAATTCCCAAGGACAAAAGATTGCCTAGAATATTAAACGGTTTTTGTACTTTTTATGTAGGAATGTTCAGGGGAACACCTATGGTCGTGCAGCTGTTGGTAGGATATTATGTTATCCTGCCTATAATTGGTGTAAATATGCCGGCCTTGAATGTATGTGTTTTGGTATTTGGCTTTAACAGCGGCGCTTATGTTTCGGAAATTATGAGAGGCGGCATCCTTTCTGTAGACCCGGGCCAGATGGAAGCAGGTCGTGCCGTTGGACTAAGCTATGGTGTGACGATGTTAAAGATTGTTGTTCCTCAAGCGATCAAAAATATCCTTCCGACAATGGGCAACGAATTTATTACTTTAATTAAGGAAACATCGGTTGTCAGCTTTGTCGGTGCAGCAGACCTTTACGTTGCATTTAACTATATCGGTTCTAACAGTTATGAGTTTATGGTTCCATACCTTGTAATGGCGATAATCTATATTGTTCTGGTTGCTTTAGCATCAATGCTGATAAGACTAATGGAAAGGAGCCTAAGAAAAAGTGATAGACGTAATTGATCTCAAGAAAAATTACGGTAAGCTGGAAGTACTAAAGGGTATTTCGACTACCATTAAAAAAGGCGAAAAAATTGCGATCATAGGCCCTTCCGGAAGCGGAAAAAGCACCTTTCTACGCTGTCTTAACTGCATGGAAGATCCCACAAGCGGTGCAATAATATTTGACGGGGTTAATATTGCTGATAGGAAAGTTAATATTAATATTCATCGCCGTCACATGGGAATGGTTTTTCAGCAATTTAATTTATTTAATAATAAGACTGTTATTGATAACATCATGCTTGCCCCTGTCTATCTTCACACTCAAGATCTGCGCATGAAAAAGCTTAAAAATTTCTTTATCAGAATCAGAAATATATTTACAAATAATAAGAAAACCTATTATGAAATCGATACAACCGGTGCAAAAATAAAAGCTGAGGCCAAAGAAAATGCCCTGCGCTTGTTAAGAAGAATTGGACTTGAAGATAAAGCAGATGCTTATCCTTCAACTCTTTCCGGTGGTCAGAAACAAA
Source organism: Dehalobacterium formicoaceticum (assembly GCF_002224645.1). Lineage (NCBI taxonomy): Bacteria > Bacillati > Bacillota > Clostridia > Eubacteriales > Peptococcaceae > Dehalobacterium > Dehalobacterium formicoaceticum. Next base: position 964,518 of record NZ_CP022121.1, read on the forward strand.
GAATAGCAATAATTCGTGCCTTGGCCATGAACCCCAAGGTGATGCTATTTGATGAGCCTACCTCAGCACTTGATCCGGAAATGGTAGGCGAAGTTCTGGATTTAATTAAGCAACTTGTCGACGAGGGAATGACAATGGTGATTGTAACCCATGAAATGGGATTTGCCAAGGAGGTTGCCACCAGGGTTTTATTTATGGACGAAGGGAAGATTCGCGAGGAAAATACGCCGGAAGGAATCTTTTCCCACCCGCAAGATCCTAGAACCAAGGAATTTTTGTCAAAGGTATTGTAAAAATGAGGAATTACGGGGGACAGAGGGACAGGATCATTGTCCCGTCAAATATTACCAAGACGAAGCAAATAGAAAGGTCAGGGATTTGGTGTGCAATGTGGATTGACCGACCTTTCCGACTTTTTTGTTTTATGAAAGTAGCCAGGGACTTGTTGATAAATCAGTCCCTGGCCTTATTGTAAGTTGAATCGTTTTCCGCCTTATTTTTCCGGCACCAATTGCTTTTCATTGATTATCTTGGGCAGCGCGCCCTTTTCTGGTTTCTTGTCGTCTTCAGTGCCCTTTGTCCCCTTGGAGCCTATGTTCATGTTGGACTGAATTTTTCTGTTCAGATCCTGGAGAGCAAAGGCCAGCCAAATCCCGGTGATAATGGTGGAGATAAGGTCTGCCACCGGACCTGAGGCAATCACGCCGTTCAAGCCTAAAAATTTAGGGAGAATCAGCAGCATGGGGATAAAAACCAAAAGCTGCCGGGAAAGGCTTAAAATCATAGCTGTCACAGGCTTCCCAATGGCTTGAAAGTATCCGGCACCGACGATCTGAAAGCCAACAATGGGCAGAAAAATCAGAAAGTTAACTAAGGCTTTGCTGCCAAAATCAATCAGTGCCTGGTCTTTGCTGCTAAAGATAGCAATCAGCTGCGTGGGAAACATTCTGATGAAGATAAAGCCGATAACAGCAATGACTGTAGCAGCGATAATGGAGTATTTAAGGAATTCCTTCACCCGATCAAATTTCCTGGCTCCATAATTATAACCGATCAAAGGCTGGGCTCCGGTGTTAATCCCCATGATGGGCATCATGATCAAGGACATCAGGGCGACAACAATACCCATACCGGAAATCGCCATATCCCCGCCGTAAGTACGCAGGTTGGTGTTCATCACGGCATTGAGCAGGCTTTGGGCTAACTGCATGGTAAATGGGGAGAGACCAAAATACATAATACTGGTACTTAGTTTTGGATCAATTCTCAGATATTTTTTGCGGATTTTTAATTCTCCCTTGCCCCGGGCAAAATGAAGAAGGATCCAGGATGCAGAAATACCTTGGGAAATAACCGTTGCGATGCCTGCACCTTTCATCCCCCAGCCCAGAAGAGAGATAAAGATTGGGGAAAGGATAATATTAGAAACAGATCCCATGAGCATGGTAACCATAGCTTTTTTCGGATTTCCCTCAGCTCTGATGAAATTATTCATACCGAAGCCCATTAGTCCCACCACAGTTCCTAAGAGCACAATGTGTAAATAATCCTTGGCGTAAGGAAGCACCTGTTCACTGGCTCCGAAAAGCCTGAGCATCGGTTCCAGGAAGTGGATACCAAAAACGGTGATGAGCAGAGAAACAAGTACTAACAAGAGAACAGTGGTACCGATGATCTTTTCCGCTTCATCTTTTTTATTCTGCCCCAGGCGGATGGAAACCAAGGTTGTGGCACCCATCCCGATCATAAAGCCAAAAGCCATTTGAATCATCATGGCGGGAAAAGCAACGGTGATGCCTGCGATACCCAAAGTACCGACGCTGTTGCCGATAAATATGCGGGAGATTACATTATACATTGCCTGGACCAACATACCTACCGTAGCCGGGATAGAGAAACTGATCAATAATTTTAGGGGCTGATCCGTACCCAATTTTCTCGTCGTAACCATTTAAACCTCCAATTAATAAAAAAAATTCTTATACTGCACGTTTATTCACGAACAATCACTAAACCCCCGCATTTTTAAGCGGGGGAAAAGGGTGTAAAAAGTAAATTGCATAATCAGTATACTAACTAATTAAAAAATAGACAAGAAAATATTATTATTATGGTTAGTTTAAATATTTCTTATTGGGGTGAGAATTAACAAGTTTTTAATTGACACGGAAATGAGGATGCAATAAAATAAGCTTGTGATAACCGACCCGCCGGTCGGAAATACATATGGGTTGTTTCCGTGTTTCTTAGTAAAAATTTTGAGTGAAAGAGAGGACCACAGCATTGGCAAGAGCGAATTCAAAAATATTTGCTTCCCTTCTTATCGGGATGAGCATCATGGTTTTTTCGGGATGCGGTGCCCAGGAAACCGGTACAGAGCAACAGAATGAAGAAAAGGCCGTACTCGTGGAATCAGGAGCGGTTGTCACCGGAGATATTTCCAGTATTGCTACGGTTAATGGCAAAATTGCTGCCAATCTGGAAGTGAACATTGTTCCTAAAATGTCCGGCAAGGTTGCTCAAGTTAATTTTCAGGTAGGGGATCAGGTGCGTAAAGGAGCTGTGATTCTTCGTCTGGAAACGACTGAACTTCAGGCACAGCTGAAACAAGCCCGAGCTGTTTTAGCAGCGGCCCAGGCGAATTACGAAAGTGCCGTAACCAATTTGGAAAGATCGAAGGTTCTTTTTGAACAGGGTGCTGTTTCTCAGCAGCAATTGGAGAATGCGCAAACCATGGTTGCTACAGGAAGCACGGACAGCGCCGCTGCTTCCGTTAAGCTGATCGAAACTCAAATCGCCAATGCTGTAGTCACTGCTCCGGCAGGAGGCATCGTTTCCGCCCGCATGGTAGAAGTAGGGGAAATGGCCGCTATGGCACCGGTCATGACCATTGTCAATATCAATCCGGTCCAGGTGGAAGCCAATGTGATTGAAGGAGACATCAATAAACTGAAAGCCGGTCAAAATGTTGATGTCTTTGTGACAGCTGTGCAGGCTGAACCTTTTACCGGTACAATTGACACCATCAGCCCTGCTGCTGAGAGTCAGAGCAATACCTTTCCCATTACGATTAAGATTCCCAATGACGGCAACAAATTAAAACCGGGGATGTTTGCCGAAATGAAGCTGATTTTAGAAACAAAAAAAGGTGTTTTATTGGTGCCGAAACAAGCCGTGACGGAAAGCGACGGCAAGAAGTATGTTTATGTGATCAAAGACCAGAAAGCCCTGCAAACGGAAATTACCACCGGGGTGGAAGATGAAGCTCAGATTCAGGTCCTGTCCGGTTTAGCAGAAGGGGACCAGATTGTGCTCAGCGGGCAGAACAAACTGCAAAATGGGTCACTGGTAACATCATCGGGGGGAATCTAATCCATGAAGATTATCGAAACTTCCGTCAGACGTCCCGTTACCATTGCCATGGTGATCCTGGTCATCCTGTTGCTGGGTTTTGTTTCTTTAACCCGGTTATCCATCGATCTCTTTCCTAAAATGGATCTGCCTTATGCCGTGGCTGTTGCCGAATACTCGGGAGCTGGTCCGGAAGAAGTAGAGTCCACTGTGACTGAGCCTTTGGAGGACGTTTTGGGCACGGTAGAACATGTAAAAAATGTGACATCCACATCCTATGCCGGACAATCTCTCGTGATGGTAGAATTTAATTTCGGCACAGATATGAATTTCGCCACTTTGCAGATGCGGGAAAAGATCGATATGATCAAAGGAATGCTTCCCGATGATGTAAAAAATCCCATGGTGATGAAGGCTGATCCCTCTATGATGCCGGTGATCCAGTTAGGCTTGTCCGGAGGCAAAGATCTGAAAGATTTAAAAGATTTAGGGGAAAATGTGATAAAACCCCGCCTGGAGAGGCTTTCCGGTGTGGCCTCTGTTGCCGTTACGGGAGGGTATACCAGGGAAATTCAAATTTTGGCCGACCCGGTAAGAATGGATGCTTACGGAGTTGGTTTAGATCAAATCAGTCAGGCCTTGCGCGCTGAGAATATGAATGTGGCCAGCGGCAAGGTGACAGAAGGAAAGAAAGAACTGTTTGTGCGCACCCTGGGGCAGTTTGAAACTCTGGATGATATCAAGAATGTACGTATCGGTCTTGCCGGAGGAAAATCCATTACCCTGGCGGATCTTGCCACAGTAAAGGACGGGTTTGCTGAGCAGACGCAAGTCAGCCGTATGAACGGGGAACCCAGTGTCGCGATCAGTGTGCAAAAACAGAGTGAGGCCAATACGGTGCAGGTATCTGACCTGGTACAAAAAGAAATGGCTTTATTGTCCCAGGAGATTCCGGGAAATGTGCAAGCCAAGACTGTGTTTGATCAGGCCACCTTTATCCGGCAATCCATTAATAGTTTATCCTCCCATGCCATCGAGGGCGGATTGCTGGCAGTGATTATTGTCTATTTATTTTTGCGCAGTATACGCAGTACCTTGATTATCGGTTTGGCACTGCCCATCTCTATTGTGGGGATTTTTACGGTATTATATGCCGGCGGACTGACACTGAATATGATGTCCCTGGGTGGTTTGGCCCTGGGGATCGGTCACTTGGTGGACTGCTCCATTGTCGTATTGGAAAGCATCTACCGTTACCGCCAGGACGGTTACTCCATGAAAGATGCTGCCGTCCAAGGCGCCAGTGAAGTGGGGATGCCTGTAGTGGCATCAACCCTCACCGTTGCAGTGGTGTTTTTGCCCATTGTTTTCGTAGAAGGATTGGCCTCCATGCTATTCCGGGAATTGGCCTTAACGGTGGTTTCCTCCCAGGGTGTGGCCCTGTTGGTGGCTGTAACCCTTGTGCCCATGCTTTGTTCAAAATTTTTAGTGGTTCCTAAGCATCAGGATGAACGGAAAGCCGGTCTCTTTCAAAAAATCGAAAATGGCTACAGCAGAATCTTGGCTTGGTCCCTAAGCCATCGTAAAACAGTTCTGATCGGTGTAATTGCTGTCCTGGCAGCCAGCCTGGCTATGATTCCAATTGTCGGTACGGAGTTTATGCCTAAATCGGATACAGGTGAACTGGCGATTACTGCGGAACTGGATAAGGGGACTGTTTTGGCAGAAACGGACCGGGCGGCGGAAAAAATAGAAATGGCTATCAGTGAAATCCCTGAGGTTAAGACGGTGTTTGTCAATGTGGGCGGTGCAGATATGATGGGAACATCCGCCTCGGAAGTGGCTGACATGCAGGTGCAATTGGTTCCCAAAGCTGAGCGGCAGCGCAGTGCCGATCAGGTTGCCGACGATATTCGGGAACGTGTTCAGAACATTCCTGGGGCAGATATTTCTGTGACGATAAGCGACAGTATGTCGATGGGTGGCATGGCAGCTGCCCCCATCGCCATTACCTTAAAAGGGGATGATCTGGATGTCTTAAAGGGAATGGCTGAGGAGATTCAGGAAATGGTTGCTGCCGTGCCGGGGACGCGGGAAGTGGAGTCCAGTATGACCGTTGGTCGGCCGGAACTGAAAATCGAGGTCGACCGGGACAGGGCAGTCAGCTACGGCATCAGTGTAGCTCAAGTGGCTTCTGCTGTGCGCACTGCTTTTGATGGCAATGTGGCGACCCAATATCGCACCGGGGGAGATGAATATGATATTCGTGTCATTTTGCCTGAGGAATATCGTCAGAGTATTCAGGATCTGAATAATGTGAAGATTATTACCCCCGCAGGTATCCGTGTCCCCTTAGTTAATTTGATTACCACAAATACTGATCTTGGTCCCACTCAAATTGATCGGGAGAACCGCAGCAGGGTTGCTGCCATTAACAGTCAAATCAGCGGCCGTGATTTGGGCAGTGTCACCCGGGATATTGAAACGAAATTGCAGGACCTTCATTTACCCCAAGGGTATAGTATCGAAATCGGCGGAGAAAATGCTGATATGATTGAATCCTTTACCAGCCTGGGCTTGGCCCTGCTTTTAGGCATGATTCTCACCTACATGGTGATGGCGGCCCAATTTGAATCTTTTATTTATCCTTTTGTAATCATGTTTACGGTACCCACCATGTTTATCGGGGCTATCGCCGGATTAGTTATCACCGGCAGGAGCATCAGTGTGATCGTGATCATTGGCTTGATTATGCTGGTAGGCATTGTGGTCAATAATGGGATCGTGCTGGTGGATTATATCAATGTGCTGCGTCGGCGCGGTCTGGATATGACAGAAGCGATTAAAAAAGCCGGCCCGATTCGGCTGCGCCCCGTTTTAATGACGGCGTTGACCACTGCCATGGCCATGGTACCTTTAGCCCTGGGAATTGGTGAGGGAGCGGAAACTCAGGCACCGATGGCGACAGTTGTTGTGGGCGGGTTAACTACCTCTACCATATTTACCTTGGTTTTTGTGCCGGTTATGTATACCTTGGTTGAAGACGCCGCCAATTGGGTAAAAAGAAAACTTAGCAGAAAACCTAAGAAAAAGCAAATATCGGAAGGAGAGGTTATGTAAATGAAAAAGAACTGGCTTTGGGTGATGATAATAGTCCTGGTCTTGGCCGTGGCTACAGCAGGGGTTACCCTGGGAGATGAAGCTGCACCGGAGGTAAAGAAGCTCAGCTTGAATCAGGCCATCGAAATGGCTATGAAGGATAATCACCAGGTGGAATTAGCAGCCATTGATGTGGAGAAAGCGGAATTAACATTGGAACAGGCGGAATTTGCCAGAGATAAGATGATCAATAGCAGTGCGCTGCCCGATAAAGACCGCAGGGATCAAAATCAAGCCATGGTAATCGATGTTGTACCGGTGAACGCAGCAGCGGGGAAGACAATCGCCGATACCAAGAAAACCTATACGGAAAACAGCATTAAGTTTGGCGTGGAATCCGCTTATTACGGGTTGCTCCAAGGGGAACGAAAGTTGGCGGTTTCTCAATCTGCTTTGGCCAGGGCCCAGGAGCAATTAAAGGTAGCCCAGGCGAAGCTGAAGGCAGGGACAGTGGCCAAAATTGAAGTGATTGCGGCAGAAGCCCAGTTAAAATCTGCGGAAGCAGAGGTAAATCAAAGTAAAGCCGATATGGAGAAAGCCCGCATGGCTTTGAATAAAACATTGGGCTTGAACCTGGATACTCCCATCGTTTTAACGGATCAATTTAATTTCAACCCGGCTGGAACCATTGACCCGCAAAAGGTTTTCCAGGAAATGCAATCGAAGGATTTGTCCTTAGTTTCAGCCCAGGAAAGCTATAAGATGAATGAAGCTAATTGGGATTATCACCAAACCTATTTTACGGCAAATACCTTTGTTTATCGGGATGCAAAATTCAAAGTGAAGGAAGCAGAGGTTAACCTGAATCAGGAGAAAGCTGCGCTGGAAATGAACATAAAAAATGCTTATCTGGATCTGAAAACAGCGGAGGAAAACTATCAGGTGCTTACCAAAAGCCTGGAACAGGCCAAAGAGGCTTTGCGCCTAACCAAGCTCCGCTATGATGTAGGTATGGCCACCGGCTATGATGTCCTCAGCTCCGATGGGGCAATTCAGCAAGCCGATTTGGGATTGTTAAGCGCCTTATACAATTACAATTTAGCCAAGGCTAAGTTCACCTACGGTATTTTTACCGGATCTTCGGCTTCCGGCGGCATTTAATAAGGTGGTGGAGCCAGGTGCGCTTTGAAGTGAACCCCCAGGATAAAAGGTTACGTATTATGCAGGCGGCAGTTCGGGTTTTTGCACAAAAGGGTTTTCATCGGGCTAAAATGGAGGAAATTGCCCGCACAGCAGATGTGGGCAAAGGAACGGTCTATGAATATTTTCCCAGCAAGGAACGGCTTTTCATTGAAATGATCAAAATAGGCAAAAAATATTATCAGGACCGGCTGATGGCTCAAATCAAAGGGGTCGAGGGATTCTCGGAAAAACTAAAGGAAGTGGCTTATCTGCACATGATTTTTTTTCATGAGCATCGGGACATGACGCAGGTGATGATGCAGGAATATCTGCAACTGGGTGCTGAGGTCCATGAAGAGTTTGCCCAGTTTCATGAACAGGAAATCCGGGTGATCCGGGAAATCATCGCCCAAGGAACAGATGAAGGTTCATTCAGACCACAGGAAACCGAAAGGACATCTTTGTTTTTTTATGGTGCGGTTCATGCTGTCAGCTGCAGGAGCATTAGTGCTCTAGGAAAAAATGATCTGGAAAAACTGGCGGAAGAAGTCACAGATCTTTTCTTAAGGGGTATTGCCCTTAAAAGCTAAAGGATCCCGGGATTCCTGAATGCAGAGCAGGCTAATACGCCTGCTTTTTTTCTGCTCGTATCTTCTTGTACTTGTGCCTTTTTGTCTCCGGGTTAAATTGAAAAGCGAAGGCCGGAATGATATAATCTAATCAATATGGGGAAAATCGGTATCAATCGAAAAGGGGAGGAATTATATGAAAAGTATGGTAAAATGGCTGATGCCAATCATCCTGGGGATGATGATCCTGTTCAGTGTGCTGCCTGTGTCGGGGGCGGAAGATGAGGAAACCTTAAGGTTGAATCGGGAATACATTGAAAACAATCTTCAGGATAATCGTGCTGCCTTTAAAATGATGCATACAGAACGCAATGTAAAGAAACTGGAAATCACTGATGAGGCTCTAAAATATATAGAAGAAAAGGGGATCCAAATCACTTTGGAAACTAACCATATGACCCTGGACTTCACACCGGCGATATTTAAAACCAAGGAATGGCAGACAGCCTTAAAATCCGGGGAGCCTTTAAGCGTACAATTAATTATCAAAAGAGGCAGCGGCATCAAAGTTACTGAGAACTTTGATCAGTGGTATTATCAACAACTAGGCATAGACCGGTTAGGCACTTCCTCCTGGGAACTATCGGGGGAAATTCTCGTAGCCGGCGTGAAACAGTATGAGATCCATGAATTTGCTTCTAATCTGGCCATCCGGTTAAAATATCCCAGTGAAGCCCTGATTAGTGTTGCGGATGAAAATAAACTGACCATGTTTTTGTTCAATGAAACCCAGAGCAAATGGGATGATTTGGGGGGGAACATTGATCGGGTAAACAAAACTATCCGTTTCCAGATAAAAACCCCGGGTTTGTTTATGATTGTTGTCAATCAAAAGCCGCAGCAATTTACGGATATTAAGGGACACTGGGCAGAGAGTGATATTTTGGCCATGACAGGGAAAAAAGTGGTCATTTTATCGGGAGATAGAAAGTTTTATCCTAATCGGGAAATAACCCGTGCTGAATTTGCCTCCTTTGTCGTCAGGACCTTGGGCTTAATTCATGAGACCGGAACACAAAAGTTCCAGGATGTGGGGGTAGGCCATCCCTATTATCAGGATATTATGACAGCTGCCCATCATGGCATTGTGACTGGGGTAGGGTCAGGCCGTTTTGCCCCCAATGCCAGGATTACCCGGCAGGAAATAGCTGCCATGATGGTAAGGGCAGAGAAACTTAAGGGCAAATCATTACCTGCCGATCAAAGCGTACTTAATAGGTATCAAGATCAGAGAGATATTGCTCTTTGGGCCCGGGAGAGCTGTGCCCAGGTTGTCCAATCCGGGATCATGGTGGGAAAAAGCGACCGCCTTTTTGCTCCTAAATCCACTGTCACTCGGGCAGAGGCTATTGTGTTGCTCCACAGATTGGCAAAAAATTTGGATTAATTACAAGAAACAGGCAGGGTTTCCTCATGTTTTGTAGAAGTCTCTAAAATGACAAATTTTACATACATTTATATTTTTAAGGGGGAAGAAAAACTTGAATGTAAAGAAAAAATCTATGGCTATTGCTATGATCCTGTGCTTGTTTTTTGTTTTTGGCACCATGGCCTTAGCGGCAGAAACATCCTTAACGGATGTCTCCGGTCATTGGGCAGAAGATTTCGTCGTTGAATGGAATCAGGAAGGCGTTGTGGGAGGTTATCCCGATGGTTCCTTTCAGCCCAATCGTGAAATTACCAGAGCCGAATTTATTACCATCATTAATCAGGCTTTAGGCTGTATTGCAACAGAAAATTTCAATTTTTCTGATGTTCAGCAGGGAAACTGGTTCTATGGAGAAGTTGCCAAGGCGATGAAAAGCGGCTATATGACCGGCTATCCTAATGGAACTTTTCAGCCGAACAGCCCGATCAGCCGCCAGGAGGCTGCCATTGTTTTTTCCCGGATTATGGCCTTAGAGAATGATGAGCAGGGGGCGTCGGATTTTACCGATGTGAACAAAATCCCAGCCTGGAGCAAAGGTTTGGTAGGAGCAGTTGCCGAAGCCGGTTATATGGGGGGTTATCCTGACGGAACGTTTCAGCCGACCAAATCCATCACCAGGGCGGAGTCGGTAGCCACATTGGATCGGATAATCGGGGAATTTTATAATGAGGCCGGGGCCTATGGATCGGAAACAGCATCCATGACGGTAGAAGGCAATGTCACTGTTACTGCCGCCGATGTCACCCTGGAAAACATGGTCATTAAAGGGAACCTGTATTTGGCGGAAGGTATCGGCAGCGGCACAGTTCATCTTAATAATGTCACCGTTGAAGGTGATACCATTATTCGCGGCGGCGGGAAACAAAGTGTCATCATGTATAATTTTAACGGTCAGACTGTAATTGTGGATGTACCGGAAGGTGCCGATGTGCGTATTCTTGTCCAGGGAACCAGCACCATGACAGAAGTCATCATGGAATCAGACGGGATCTTGGAAGAGGGGGATCTCACGGGAAGCGGATTTATTGATGTGATCATTCCGGAAGATGCGGAAGTTGTTCTGATCGGAACCTTTAATAACGTGGAAATCACCGGGCCAAACGTGGTTCTCGAACTGGAGGAAGGAACCATTCAAAGGTTAACCATTCAAGAGGATGCTGATGATGCTCAGGTGGTCTTAGGAACAGGAACCTCGGTGACTCAACTGACAGTACAAGCTCCTGCAACCGTCACGGGAGAGGGATCCGTTGGGAACGCTCGCATTGAGAGTTCTAACGTCACCATTGAACAAGCGCCCACTAAAGTGGAATTAGCAGACGGTGTGAAAAATGTAAATGTGGACGGTAAGGAAATAGGAGATACTGAAGACACACCTGGAGGTAACATCGGTGGTGGTGGAGGCGGCGGCGATGGTGACAGTGAGCCGACCATTTCCATTAATGAGATTAAATTGCAGCTAAAGGATCAAACCGGAAAAGTCCTGGCAAAAGAGGGAACCGATTCCTTTGAATTCAGTCTTGCTGCTGAAGATGATCTCACCTACTTTACAGGAATTGAAATCAACGGCAAATATGTAAACAAAGGCACCTTAGTGATGCAGGAAGTAGAGATTGATGGCGTCCGTATGGATTCGATCCCTGGATTCCCCGGGATCTCACTGCTCAGTAAGAATAAAGCCACCATTGATGAGCAGGGCTATGTTTCCACAAACAGTATCATCAATGAGGCCATCCGGATCTTGGATCCAAATGGTGATGGCGTTAGTCTGAAGATGCTGAGAACACTGGGATCGGAGTTTGTCTTTAAAGGTTATGTTGAACGATCCGGTAATAGTAACAGTAAGGCTATTTCAGTGACTTTAGTAATCTAATCCGGCTTTCTTCGGAACTTAATCTCAGCTAAAGAGAGAGTACGACGCGAATGTCGTACTCTTTTTATTTTTGAGATAAACTTTCCATGTTTTTAATTTGAAAAATTTATGGTAGAATATAGGCGTTATTTGAATAAAGGAAGGCTTTTTATGGAGGTCGGGCAGAGCGTGATGAATAAAGGATGGAAATGGGTATTAATAGGCGCAATTTTGGCAGGGATGTTGATGGCCGGATATGTAGCATGGGCGCGAAATGGTGTGGAGCAGGCAAACAAAGAAATTACAGCCGTTTTAGATTGGAAACAAGTCAAAGAACTGGCAGCACGGGAAAATATCCCGGAGCAAGAGGTCTTGGAAGAATTCCGGGGAAAAATCACAGGGGTGCTCTTTAAGGAAACCACCTTGAATGATCTGAAGGCCAAAGGGGACCTGCTTTTTAAAACAGGGATTGAAATGAAGTGGGATTTGAGAACAGGAGCCAGTCAAGGACTTAAGCTGAAAGAGAATGACCAGGAGGAAGAGATTCAAGAGGATTGGACCTATTTGGTCTTTGCGGATGAAGAGAGCATGGAACGGGTACAAAGGAACCTATCCCTAAAGCTGGCTGATCAAAATCCTCAGCTCCTCAGCTGCTATCTTCAGACACCTCAGGGAGTAATGCCGGTTTTGGGAACATCCTTGTCTTTAAATGATATCATCCTTTTAGGGGTAGGGTTTGAAGAAGAGGATTTGTCTCTGGTGCGCTCTGTGGGTTTACAGATCATTCCGCAGATCCGTTTTTGGCGAAATGTGACGGAGGAAAGCCTGGAGGTAGTCTTCGGCCAGTTTCAGGATATGCCGGTTTCCGCTGTATTTTTTAATGATCGGGAGGTACCGGGGATAGGTCTGCCGATCCATCGGCAAAAAGAAGCATTGAAAGCCATTGCTCATCAAATTGAAGGGTTGCATGTTCCTTTGGGGATGATCGAATTTTTACCGCAAAAAGGAATCAGTATGGTAGGCCAATATTTGGAAAAGAATATGGTGCGCATGCATTCCATCGGTGAAGCGGAGATGCTGACCACAACCCAAAGCCAGGCGGTGGAACGGTATACCTTAGCGGCTGCAGAGCGGGATATCCGGGTGCTTTTAGTGCGTCTCATTCCTGGTATGGGCATCAAAGATCTGAACAACTATTTGGCGGAATTAAAGACTTCGTTAGAAGATAAAGGTTACCAATTGGGCTATGCCCAAGGCTTTGGATCATTGCCATTTTCCCGTCTTTATCTGGCGCTGATCGGACTAGGTGTAACCGCCGGCGGGATGCTCTTGCTGGAACAATTAAAATTGAGAAGATTAGGTTTGCTTTTAGGCGCTTTGGGCTTTATCGCCTTTCTGGGATTGCTGTTTATAGGTGAGATTAGCATCGCGCGAAAGGCGATGGCCTTGATGTCCGTAATCATTTTCCCCACTTTGTCCGTCACCCTTTGCTTAGGTGAAAAATCCTCCGGCTTAGGGAATACGATCCTTCAATTTATAAAAATGGCTTTGATATCCTGGATTGGTGCTTTGCTCATGGTGGGATTGTTAGGAGATAAAACCTTCATGTATACTTTGGATCAATTCATGGGGGTAAAACTGGCACATGTAGTGCCCCTTTTCCTCATTGTCCTGATCTTTTATGTCTTTAAGAGTTCCACCATGCATCCTTTGAAAAAGGCGGGGCAGGTTTTAGACTATCCCATCGCGGTGAAGCATGTAATACTTTTGGGTATATTAGGTATTGTACTGCTGATATATTTGATGCGTACCGGTAATGACAGTGGAACTGTCTCTGCCTGGGAATTGGCCTTGCGTTCGGGACTGGGTGATTTATTGGCAGTCCGGCCTCGGACAAAGGAGTTCCTTATTGGTCACCCCCTGATGTTTTTATTGATCTATTTAGGTTATCGGGATAAATATCTGCCAATTTTAGTAGTGGGGATGATCGGACAGGTTTCTCTGGTCAATACCTTTGCCCATATTCATACCCCTATAGTCATTTCCCTGCTCCGCGCCTTCAATGGTCTTTGGCTGGGGATCCTCGTGGGCCTGTTGTTAATTGGTTTGATCAAAGTGGGGCAAAAGCTGATGGTTAAGATTCAAACCGCTATTGAAGCCATGGATCAAGAGGAAGTCCGCTAGAAAAAGTATCCCGGAGAAAGATTACTAAATGAAAAAGGTTGGCATCAAATGAAGAGAATTGTTTTATCAGGGTATTATGGCTTTAATAATATTGGGGACGAAGCAGTTTTGATTGCGATTATCCAGGCCTTAAAAAAAGAAATATCGGACGTGGAGATTATCGTGCTCTCTCAGGATCCCCCTAAAACAGAAAAGCAAATGAATGTTCAAGCGGTTAATCGCTGGTGCCTGCCTCAAATCATTGGAGCCATCAAAGAATGCGACTTATTGATTAGCGGCGGCGGAAGTTTGCTCCAGGATGTCACGGGTAAAAAAAGCATTCTCTATTATTTAGGCATCATTACCATCGCCCGTTGGTGGAAAAAACCTGCGATGATTTATGCCCAAGGCATTGGTCCGGTGCAAAGTTCCTGGGCCCGAAAAATGGTCAGGAACGTCTTAAATAAGATGGATCTGATTACTGTAAGGGATGAGGCATCTGGGGCAGATTTATCTTCTATGGGCGTGACCCGGCCGCCGATGCACGTCACGGTGGATCCGGTAATGGGGATGGAACGGCCGGAGGAAATTCAGATTTTGGACAAATTCCCTTATCTTAATGAAGAAGAGGGTAAATTGGTTGGCTTCAGTCTCCGCCAATGGCCGGGCTTAGCCCTGGAGGAATTGGGCGCCCTGGGAGATGATTTGGCTGAACGGGGCTTTAAGGTAGTTTTTTTGCCCTTTCATTTTCCCGAGGACATTTCCGTATGCCGGGATGTGGCAAAGCTCATGAAGCAGGAAAATCATCTGATCAAAGATAATTTATCACCCATGGAGATGATGGGTGTGGTGGGGAAGATGGATTTAGTAATCGGCATGCGTCTTCATGCTTTAATTATGGCCGGAGCCCAAGGAATACCCTTTGTTGCGATTGAATATGATCCCAAGGTGGGGAGATATGCCAATTTAATGGGGCAAGAAACAGCCTGTTCCGTAGAAACCATGTCTTGCGAAAATTTGAGAAATAAAGTGGAACAAATTATGGCCGAATACAGTCTAATTAAGGAAGGTTTGGAGCAAAAGGCTGCATCTTACCGTTTGGAAGCACAAAAATCAGCTCAATGGGCAGCAGAAATGCTTAAAGATTCCAATTTGAAAAAAAGGAAGTAAAATATGAAAAACAGCATTGGTAAAGCGGTAAGTGTGGTTCTGGTTATGAATTTGGCGACAAAAATTTTGGGTTTCGTCAGGGAAACTGTAATTGCCTATGGTTTTGGTGCCAGTTTTATGACAGATGCTTATCTTATTGCCTATACCATCCCTTATTTTTTACAGGCTATTTTAGGATTTGCTCTGGTCAGTGCCGTAGTACCGGTGTTAACGAAGTATCTGGTGGATGAAAATTATGATGAAACCTGGCATGTGGCCAGTACCATTTTAAACTTAACGGCTTTGGTCTTAGTGCTTGTGACTATTCTGGGCATGGCCGGGGCTGGATTGCTGGTAAAAATCACGGCACCGGGCGCAAGCCTTGAATTGGCCCGTTTAGCCACATATTTAACCCGCATTATGTTCCCTTCCGTGGTTTTTATGGGGGTCGGCATGGTGATTTCCGGAATTTTGAATGCCTTTTATAAATTTGCTGCACCCGCCTTTGCCCCGGGATTTTCCAACATCATTATTATTGCTTCCGTACTCCTGTTTTCATCCCGTTATGGGATCACCGGGTTAGCTGTGGGCACCTTAATCAGTTTTTTCGGTTTTTTGGTGATTCAGATTCCCGTATTAAAAAGGGTAAAATTCAAATATCATTTGGTGCTGGATCTGAAGCACCCGGCGGTACGCAATTTGATGTTTACCCTGCTGCCGATTATTCTGGGGGTGGCAGTAAACCAGATCAATCTGGCGCTCAATCGGGTTTTTGCATCCTGGTTGGCGGAAGGAAGCATCTCGGCTTTGAATTATGCCATGAAGCTGATGAGTCTGCCTCAGGGAATTTTTGTGGCCGCAGTGGTGGCCGCCGTCTATCCCACAATGGCATCCTTCGCAATTAAGGGAGAGAAAAAAGCTTTAACAGATACTTTGTTTCGTGGACTGGGCATGGTCAGTTTAATTGCTATCCCAGCCGCCGCCGGCCTGATGATACTGAGGGTACCGATTGTGCAGCTGCTTTTTGAAAGGGGTGCTTTTGATCATCAAGCTACTTTAGCTACAGCTTCCGCTTTATTGTATTATTCTTTGGGACTCTTCCCCGGATCGGCCAATATGGTGCTGACCAGGGCTTATTATGCCATTGGTGATGTAAAAACCCCCCTTTATGCAGGTTTTTTTTCTATTGTGGCGAATGTACTCTTAAGCGTGATCTTAATGAACCCGATGACTCATTCCGGTTTAGCTTTGGCTCATTCCTTGGCTACGGGTGCCAACACTTTATTCCTGTATTATGGTTTAAAAAAACATCTTCCTTACTTAAAAGGAAAAAGCCTGATTATATCTTTGGGTAAGATCTGCCTTGCTTCCGGTATTATGGCTTTGGTTACTTGGCTGGGGGCGGTTTTCCTGGGTACCAGGATGGATTTGACCATGGGGAGAAATCTGGCGCTGTTGGTTTTGAGCACCATAACCTTGGGGGCCTTGACATACGTTATTGCCGTGATTCTGCTCAAAGTTGATGATGTGAAGATGATGCAAGATGCTCTGTTAAAGAAATTCAAAAAGCAAGCAGACAGAACAAAATAATTCATTGAGGTGAAATATGTTAGATATTAAAGAAATTCAACAAATACTACCCCATCGCTATCCTTTTTTGCTGGTGGATAGAGTTTTAGAAATTGAAGAAGATCAGCGCATTGTGGGACAAAAAAATGTTACTGTGAACGAACCTTTTTTCCAAGGGCATTTTCCTGGCTACCCGGTGATGCCGGGGGTTTTAATCGTGGAAGCTTTAGCTCAATTAGGGGCAGTCATGGTGCTGCGCAAACCTGAATTTGCGGGGAAAATTGCTTTTTTTGCCGGTATCGATAAGCTGCGTTTTCGCCGTCAGGTAGTCCCGGGGGATGTGCTGCGCTTAGAGGTAGAGGTACTGAACTTTCGGGGTTCCATCGGGAAAGCCAAGGGGCGGGCAACTGTAGACGGAGAATTAGCCTGTGAAGGGGAAATAATGTTTGCCATCCAAAAAAGTTAAGCTAGAGAGGATATATTGCCTGATAAGAGTGTATTTTCCTGAAAATTGTACAAATTCAATCTTGTCTTTTAGAGTTATACGTATTAAACTAGATTTGGTTTAAATTTTATGACGGTGAGATTAGGGAGAGGGAAAAATGCCAAAATTGGTCTTGTGTATATTGATTGCTTTTATGGTATCGTTTTTGTTGACACCTGTTGTGATGAAGATTGGCATCCGTATTGGAGCGGTGGATAAACCTAATGAACGAAAGGTGCATACGAGGATCATTACCCGCATTGGAGGCGTGGCTATCTTTGGTGGTTTTATGGTCGCTTCCCTTTTGATGCAGGAACTGAGCCATCAGGCATGGGGTCTATTGCTAAGCGGAACGATGATTATGATTTTAGGCTTGGTAGATGACCTTAAGGGGATTTCTCCCAAAATAAAACTGCTGGGACAAATCATTGCTGCTTTGGTGTTGGTATCATTTGGGGTCCAAGTGGATTTTATTACCAATCCCTTTAATGGGGGGATTATCTCTTTAGGATTTTTAAGTATCCCTGTAACTGTTTTCTGGGTAATTGGCATGAGCAATGCAGTAAATCTCATTGACGGTTTGGACGGCTTGGCGGCAGGAGTATCTGCCATTGCTGCGGTGACCTTGGCCGTTATTGCCTGGACTCAGGGTCAATTTACTACGGTTTATCTGGCTTTGTTTTTAGCCGCCGCCGCCTTGGGTTTCCTGCGGTATAATTTCAATCCGGCTAAGCTTTTTATGGGAGATTGCGGTTCCCTGTTTTTGGGTTATATCTTAGGCGCTCTGGCGGTGATGGGTTTATCCAAAGGAGCCACGGTGATTTCCTTGTTTATTCCGGTCATTATTTTGGGCATTCCTATTTTGGATACATTTTTTGCTATTATTCGGCGTTTTACAAATAAAAAACCTATTTTCCAAGCAGATAAAGGTCATTTACATCATCGACTCTTAGAGATGGGCTTGTCTCATAAACAAACGGTAGTGGTCATTTATGCGATCACCTTATTATTGGGAAGCAGCGCCGTCTTGTTAACCATGTTGACAACGGCACAAAGTGTTTTGATTATGATTGGAATTTCCGTCGTAATTTTGTTGGGGGCAGACCGGATTGGCATTATCACAGGGAAATCGGTTTACCGTCGGCTTCAGGGCAACAAGGTGAAACACTCCATCGGCAATTAAAGGATTCGGGTTAAAAGGGAGGATTTATAGGATGACAAAGGGGAGAATAGCGCTGTTGGTTATGGCAGCGGTGGTATTTTTATCTGTGGGATTTGTTTTGGGTCAAATTGTACAAGCTTCGGGAACGATACCGGGTACTTCCGGTGACCCCTTGGTGGCACAAAGTTATGTCGAGAAAGTAGTAAATGAAACAGTGGCAGATATGGAAAAGAAACTTGCGGATATGGAGTCCCAGGTGACATCTCTCCAGAAAAAGGTGGAGGATTTATCCGCTGATGACAATAAGTCCGCTTCTCAGCAGGTTTCCGCAAAGCCTGCTGCCGACACCACTCCAAAGAAGCAGACACCACCGGCCGCTGCCAGTAAGAAAACGGTGGTTGTTAAGGGTAACTCATCAGTCATGGTTCGCACAGGCCCCGATACTACTTATAATAAAGTTGCATCACTGCTGAAGGGTGATGAAGCCACAGTCATCTATGAAGAAAATAATTGGTATAAGGTGATACTGCGGGATGGCCAAGAAGGATGGGTTGCCAACTGGGTGGTCAGCGTGAAATAACAAAGCAGCATCAAAAAAATGTGGTCACAGGGCCACATTTTTTTTAAATAGGGGCCACAGCATCCCTATGAATTGCGTCATGAATCAGCGTCCATCTGTTAACGAAATCAAGGGTAAATCTACCAGGAGGTGAGAGTATGACTGATCTGGAACGGCTTTCCAGAGCTGATTTCAAGGAAGCTCTGGCGTTGCTTCCCAAAATTGAAGAATCGGGGCAGAATGTTCCGGGCAGCAGTCTTGGACTGATATCTTTTTTGCATCATTCAGATTACCTGATCCGTTCCCGGGTTTTTATTGCCTTAGGCAGGATGAAAGACAAGGAGATGGTTGAGCCTTTGATTGATTATATCAATGGAGCTGAGGAGGAATGGCAGTTGCGTGCCTTGGAATGCCTTTATCTTTTGAAGGATACCCAAGTTGCACCTCAGATTGCCCCTTTTCTGCTTTGGCATCATAGGCCCTTGCTTGCCCGGGGAACCTATTGGTTGTTAGGCTTTTTGGGCGGAGAGGAAGCATTGGAGCTGATGATCCAATTTGCGATCAGTCCAGAGGGGCGTTTGGTAAAAAGTGATATCATTTATGAAGGTCTGTCCATGGCTTTACAATCCTTGGGGCAAGGGGAAAGTTACTGGCGGAAGATGCTTAATGAAAATCCGGCTGCAGCGCGTTATTTTCATTATAGCCGTTTGCCGGAGGTCGAGCATCCCCGATTCCATGTTTATCCTTATCCGGATTATTTATTGGACCAGGCATTGAGTCATGGTATCAAAGCTAAGGTTTTCAAAAGGCTCTATTATCGTCAACAAGTTTCGTGAAATTTTCGACAGGAGGCGGCCTTTCTTGACGTCAATTTTAGAAGACTGCCTGGTGCCGGGAACTCTCTTGATGAATATTACGCTTTAAAAACCAGGTGATCCCGGATCACCCGGTTTTTTTGTCTAAAGAACAATCTTTTATGGTGAAAGAAATAAAACTTTCTCGACAGAGATTTCCCGATTTTTAAATCTGGTTTTGTTATACTGTTGGGCATAAGATTGTTATAGACAAGCAGGGGATCACTTGATTGGAATAAGAAAGCTCATAAAATTGGGCCACAGCTTCATATTTTTGATCTTGCTGGGGTTCTTTGTCTTCTTGCTTTGCCTGGTGATGCTTCAGGAGAAAAACGGCTGGGAGACCCCTCATTTTGGTGATTATAAGCTGATGATTGTCATGTCAGGCAGCATGAAACCTGCTTTTGATACGGGATCCATCATTGTGGTAAAAAAAGTGAATCCGGCCGGTATCTCAAAAGGAAAGATTATTACTTTTCGGGATCTGGGTAATGAGCACCGTTACATCACTCATCGGGTGATGGAAGTGGTACGGGAAAATGAAAAAGTCTTTTTCATTACCAAAGGAGATCATAACGAATTGAGGGATTTTTACAAGCTGCCGGCTGAAAATGTCATCGGTCAAGTGACTGGGGATATTCCTTATCTTGGCTATCTGATGATTTTTCATAAGAAGCCCTTTGGGATCTTTCTCCTATTGCTGATACCCATACTGTGGGCAACTATTGAAGGATGCCGGTCAATTGATCAAATTTGGGGCAGAAAAAAAGAACTCAAGGTGGAGAAATAATTTTAAGAAGGGGATGATTATTTGCCTTACAAGTTATGCCCAAATTGCAGTCAGTCTTCCTATTCAGCAAGTTCCCGGGGGGTGTGGCAATGCCCATATTGTAATCGGGATATTACCTTTGTTCCTGCTACCCCAGAGGAAAAAAGTAATCTCAAATTGAAGCTGACGAAAAGGGACAAGATTCATCATCTGCGCTTATTATAAACGGCAGGGGTATTGGCAGCAGGGAAGCAGATGCACTGCCCTTGCTTCAAAGATGCCCTCAATGCATATATTGGAAAATGCTTGTAAATTATAGCTATTCTTGATAAAATAAATAGAGTACCCCAAAATTAGAGGAGGGCACAATGAGAAATATTAAGTTTGGAACAGATGGCTGGCGAGGGGTGATGGCAAAAGATTTTACATTTGAAAACGTAAAATTTGTTGTACAAGCAATTGCCTCCTTTCTGCAGGATCATCCTTTAAAAGAAAATGGAATTATTATTGGCTATGATAACCGATTTTTATCGGAGCACTTTGCTCAGGAAGCAGTAAAGGTTCTAGCAGGTAACGGAATTAAATCACTGCTTGTTAATAGAGCAACACCAACTCCGGTAACGGCTTTTGCCATCACAAGCCACAATGCAGCCGGGGCTGTGATGATCACGGCCAGTCATAATCCTCCGGAATATAACGGCATTAAGTTTATTCCCGACTATGCCGGGCCGGCGCTTCCGGATATTACAGATGAAATCGAAAAGGAATTAAATCATACTCTTGCCACAGGCCGGGTCAATGAAATGACCATCAAAGCGGCTCAGGAGCAAGGTTTCTATAAGGAATTCGATCCCATGCCGGAGTATAAAAAACATATCAAACAACTGATCAACCTGGATGCCATTTCCAAAGCAAATCTTAAAATTGTTGTAGATCCCATGTTTGGTGCTGGAATTGATTATCTGGATCAGATTTTTGAAGAGGCCGGATGTCGGGTGCTTACCATTAATAATTATCGGGATCCTCTTTTTGGCGGGAGTATGCCGGAACCTTCAGCGAAGGTACTGACAAAATTGAAATCCCGGGTATTGGCGGAAGGAGCGGATTTGGGACTGGCCTTGGACGGTGATGCGGACCGATTTGGCATCATTGATTCCAACGGGGAATATATCAATGCCAACCGGGTTTTATATATGCTTTATTATCATCTTTTAGACGTGCGCAAATGCCGAGGGCCGGTGGCTCGTTCGGTTGCTACCACTCATATGCTGGACCGCATGGCGGAAAAGTATGGTTATCAGGCGGAAGAGACTCCCGTGGGCTTTAAATATATTGGCGAGGCCATGCGCATTCGGGGCAGTGTTTTAGGCGGGGAAGAAAGCGGCGGCTTATCCATCCATGGGCATATTCCAGAAAAGGACGGCATTTTGGCTGCTTTATTGATGGCAGAAATTCGAGCCATTCACGGCAAAACCCTGATGGGTATTATTAAACAAATTATGGATGAATATGGCTATATCACCAATGAACGGTTAGATGTTTGTGTAGACGAACAGGAAAAGGAACGTATCATCAAAGAATTGAAGGAATTTAAGCCGTCCTCATTTAATGGACAGGAAGTGGTGCGTTTGAATCAGATGGATGGAACCAAAATAGTCATGGCAGATGGTTCCTGGACTTTAATTCGACCTTCAGGTACAGAACCTTTATTCCGCATTTATGTAGAAGCCAATTCTGATGAACAGCTGAAGGAAATTCAAAAAGCGGTTCTAGAAACCTTTGGCATGTAAAAATTTAAAACATGATAGAAAAAGAATCGTGACTGGGACTGATCCCGGTCACGATTTTTTTTAACGAACTTCCTGCCTATTCAGTCTCCTGATCTATTAAATTTTGATAACAGGAGGAGCATAATTCTTTACCCTTTTCTAAGGAAACCGGGTTATCATTTTCCAAAGGATCATAATCCCGCAAAGACTTACCGCATAGCTGGCATTTATCTACTTCAAAATCCATTAAACTTCACTCCCTGAGCTCAATATCCTGCCTTTAAACTAGTATGTGTCATGGTCAAGGAAGTATACATAAGATATAGTAAAGAATCGCTGCTATGACGAAGGGCGGGTAGGAATATGTGGGAAATCAATGCACTGCTGCTGTTTATTGCCCTCTACTTTTTCGTCTCCCTGGGCCGGGTCTGGCGTGCCTGGAAAGTAACTCAATCAGGAGAGAAACGGGTCTTGATTTTGCTTTTTCATAACTGCGGAAGATCGGCGGAAAGAGTTATGTGGGATATGTTGCGGCTAAAAAGTTGGTACGATCATGATTTGAGTTTTTTAGTAATAGATGATCATTCTCAGGATGATACTTTATTGGTACTTACCACTGTGCGCAAAAAGGTGCCCTTCACATTACTTCCTACCCGATTAGGGAAAAAAATAGCCGCGATTCTTTTGTGGCAGGGGAAAAATGTACATTTTTTGCTTATCGGGCCGGAGGAATCTCCTAAAACAGTACGCAGAAAAATTCTCGCTTTGTTAAATCAGGATCAGAAGAGGAGAAAATCATATAAAAGATTATTGCTGTGATTATTGTTGTCACCATGAGGATATTGGGGGCAAAAAGAGGAATTACCCTTTAAAGATAGAAATGAATACAATGATGGCGTAAGCCAAGTTTTTTTAGATAAAATGAGATTTTGGAGCATGAAAGAGAAAGGAATTTGCTGTGAGTAAGCTTATGGGGGATTGGTGGCAGGCTTTACTGAATTTAATTTTTCCCCATTGTCGATGTATAGCTTGTGGGGAAGAGGTGAAACTGGATAATACCGGCTTATGCGGTAACTGTCGAAGGATCATACAAGATGAGACTATGATTTTTCACTCATGTGCCTCCTGTCCCACATTTATTCCCCTTGAAGCAAGATATTGCCTCAATTGTTTGCGGGAACCTCCATGGTTTTTTGATGCCGGGATTGCAGTTTTTCCCTATCAGGATGATATTCGTCAAGTGTTACAGGATTTTAAATATCGGGGTACCGTGAAATGGGCCAAACCATTAGGTACGCTTATGGCGGAGGCAGTGCTTCATAAGTTGCCTTTTCACAATATAACCACGGTGATTCCTGTACCCTTGCACCCCAATCGAGAGCGGACCAGGGGTTATAATCAAAGTGAGTTATTAGCACGGGAAATTGGCAGAAGGCTTGACGTTCGGGTAGAAGTAAGCATTTTACTGCGGATCAGGGATACTCCTTCTCAAACAGGATTGAGTAAAGAAGGTCGTCGGGGGAATATGCATGAAGCTTTTCAGATCGGAGAATCCGGGGATTTAACCGGGAAGACCGTGCTTTTGGTTGATGATATTTATACCACCGGCACCACTGTCAATACATGTTCACGAATCTTAAAAGAGGCTGGTGCAAAAGCAATCTTTGTGGCAACCTGTGCTGCAGGAAAACGCTATTAAATATGATTTTCCGACAGATTTTTTATCTTCCACAAGGAAATACACAGGGCAAGAACTAATTTTAGCTGGTTATTAACAGAGTTATCCACATTATCCACAGGAAATGCATCCACAGAGAACTTTGGAGAAAGCATGTTTCGACAAAAGAATAACGGGTTCATAAAATATTAGTTTAAACTTAGGATAGTTTGAAAGAAATTTAAAAAACATGAAAAGAATTTGAAATTTTTTGCAGGGTTTTTTGCTAATTAAGGGAATAGTAATAGTATTACAACGGTGAAGGAGATGAAGATATGAAAATCATTCTTAAAGGCCGTAATACTGAGGTTACTCCAGCTCTCCGCGATTATGCAGAAAAAAGATTAGGCAAGTTAAGCAAGTATATTGAAGGATTAGGCGAGGTTTATGTAACATTATTGGTGGAAAAGGATCGCCACCGCGTCGAAGTTACCATTCCTCTGAATGGTCTGATTCTGAGAGGTGAGGAAGAAACTTCAGATATGTATAGTTCCATAGATCTGGTCGAAGAAAAATTGGAAAAACAAATTGAAAAATATAAGACACGGATCAACAAGAAAACAAAAACCAAAACCAAAACCATCCGGGAGATGGCAATTGCCTACGAGTATGAGCAGGATGAACCCAGGGTGGTTCGAAATAAGAAATTCCCGTTAAAACCGATGCCCATGGAAGAGGCAATTCTGCAGATGAACTTATTAGGACACAATTTCTTCGTTTTTTCCAATGGTGAGACGGAAGAGGTAAACGTGATTTATCGGAGAAAAGATGGTAACTATGGTTTGATCGAGCCGGAAGTTTAATAAGTTAAGATGTGAATGTTAAGCCGAGCAATCGCTCGGCGTTTTCATTTAAAGTGCGGGACAATATTTTCGTAAGAGAGCTTGGATTTAACAAGGAATCAATAATTTTAAAAAGGGAATTTGCATATTTAGTCGAATTAAATGATGATGTATCTTTTAATCAGCCTGCGTTTTGTTTGTTTGGATAAAATAGAATTGGGCCGACGCTAGCCGGAAGGCAAGATTAATTTTTTTCCTGAGCGAAGGGGTATGAAATGGATAATTAGCGGAAGTTCAGAATAAGGCGCAAAGGGGGGATATCGGGAGTGAAGTTTACTCTATTAAAGATCTTAGTAACCTTATCCACATTGGTTTTAGCCGGTGGCGCCAAAATGAGATGGTAAAAGCATAAATTAGCAGTCGGCCCTTAATTTTTTGGAGTGGGTAAATGAACAAATTGTCCGCGCAAGTGAAAATTTATATCTCCTTGGTAACCATGTTGGCAGCTGCCTTGGTTTTAAGGTATGTTCCTCATTTTTATGTTGCCCAGGAAGATATTTTGGTGATAATTCTTTTCGTACTGATAAGTGTGTTTTCAGAATATATGGCAGTGACCATGCCTTTTGTCGGGATGATTTCCGTATCCTTTGCCATTGATCTTGCCGCAATCATGATCTTTGGTATTCCGGGGGCGATCATGATCACATCCCTGGGATATATCGGTTCTTTTATTTTAAATATTCATTCTGATGAACGTTCCCTGGATAAATTCGTTTTTAATCTCTCCCTCTTTATTATCACGGTTACCGTCAGCGGTCTGGCCTATCAAGATGCTATAAATTTTTTTGGAGATAAAGATCATTGGCACTTAATCGCTGCCCTTTTGGCAGCAGTCGTTTTTTATTTAATCAATGCTACCTTGCTGGCAATTTTATTTTCTTTTTTGAAAAAAAAGTCTTTAGGAACAATTTGGATCATGAATATGCGCTGGGCGGTACCTAATTTAGGTGTATTGGCGCCCATTGGTTATATGCTGGCTTATATTTATCCCCATGTGGGTGCTTTAGGTATTTTGTTTTTTTTCCTGCCGCTATTGTTGGCCCGGCACACTTTTAAGCTTTATATGGATATGCGCAATATGTATTTAAACTCCATCAAAAGCATGGCAGCCATTATTGATGCCAAGGACCATTATACCGCGGGTCATTCGGAACGAGTAACAAAATATGTCCTGATGATTTGTTATGAAATGGGTTTGGATGAGGAATATATCGAAAATCTGAAGGATATGGCCTTGCTCCATGATATTGGCAAGATTGGCATCCCGGAGCAGATTTTAAACAAACCGGGACGTTTAAATGAAGCGGAATACAGTAAAATGAAAACTCATCCTGTGAGCGGATATGATATTGTGAAAAACATTACCTTTCTAAAAAACCCTGAGGTATGCAAGTATCATCACGAACGCATCGACGGTAAAGGCTATCCTGAAGGTTTAACAGGAGAGCTGATTCCTTTGGGAGCGCGTATCATTGCAGTGGCAGATGCATTTGATGCCATGACGACCAATCGCCCTTACCGAAAAGGCATGGATCCCGCGGCAGCTTTAAAAGAATTAGAAAGATGTCAGGGAACCCAATTTGATCAGAAAGTTGTGACTGCTCTGACACGGGCAATGGAGGGAATGGAAACTCCGGAATAGGTAACGCCCTGGAGGTGAAGGAATGCTTTATGAAGCCATATTTTTAGCCATCATTGCCGGTTGGATAGCCAAAGGGAAAATCTTAAATTTGACACATCTCAAGCTTTATCATATCTGGCTTGTCTTTGCCGCTTTTATTATGCAAACCGGTATGGAATACCTGGGGAGCAGAGGGATTCAGTATGTTTACGATTATCGGATGGTGCTTTATGGCTTTTCGTATCTTCTCTTGTTTATTTTTCTCTGGATCAATAGACATCTGCCGGGCAATATCCTTTTAGCCCTGGGCTTTGTGCTTAATTTTTTGGTAATTATGTTTAATGGCGGGGCCATGCCGGTTCAATTAGAAGGATTAGACCCTGCTTATGTGACGATGCTGCAGAACAATGAGTTACCTACCTACCGTATTTTAGAAAGCAGTACAACACTGCCTTGGCTGGCTGACGTGCTGATTAATCCATGGCCGATTGGCAAAGCCTTTAGTATCGGAGATGTCTTCATTTCCATCGGCATCTTTTGGTTGGTATTTAAAACCATGCGGCAACCGTCCCTGTCTGCCAAAGTGATTTCGGTGCGGCGTTTGAAACTATAACCAGCATCTTGAACATCATTCCTTAAGATGATAAAATATATCGATACCATAGCTAATTAAGGAACCCCATGGTTCCTTTCTTTTCATTAAGAATATAATCAAGCTTTTCTCACCAGGGGAAGAAATTGGATAGGCGAGGTGGATTAGTATGCTTAAATTCATCAAAAATCTCTTTGATGATAATGCCAAGGATATTAAGAAATACAGTAAGGTAGTTGAAAGCATCAATGATCTGGAAGGGGAAATGGAAAATCTCTCCCAGGCGGATCTCCAGGGAAAAACCGAGGAATTCAAAAAACGACTGCAGGAAGGAGCAACTCTGCAGGATATTTTGCCAGAAGCATTTGCCGTAGCCCGTGAGGCTTCGCGCCGGGTTTTAGGAATGCGTCACTTTGATGTCCAGCTCATTGGGGGTATGGTACTGCACGACGGGCGCATTGCGGAAATGAAAACCGGGGAAGGTAAAACCTTAGTAGCCACGTTACCTGTTTATTTGAATGCTTTGGCAGGTAAAGGAGTCCATGTGATCACGGTGAATGATTATCTGGCAACCCGTGATAGTGAGTGGATGGGGCAAATCTATCGCTATTTAGGTTTGTCCGTGGGTCTGGTGGTGCATGGGATGGACGGTGATGAAAAAAAAGCAGCTTACGGGGCTGATGTTACCTACGGTACCAATAATGAATTCGGTTTCGATTATTTGAGAGACAACATGGCGATTCGAGCAGATAATATGGTGCAAAGGAATTTGAATTTTGCCATAGTGGATGAGGTAGACAGCATTCTGATTGATGAGGCTCGTACGCCTTTGATCATATCCGGTCAGGCTGATAAGCCCACCCAATTATATATGACTGTGGCAAAGGTGATCCCGCGCTTAAAAAACGAAGAAGATTATACCATTGATGAGAAAGCGCGCACGTCAGTTCTTACAGAGCAAGGGGTCAGCCGTGTCGAGCAGTTGCTGGGAGTGG
This sequence comes from Dehalobacterium formicoaceticum, assembly GCF_002224645.1. NCBI lineage: Bacteria > Bacillati > Bacillota > Clostridia > Eubacteriales > Peptococcaceae > Dehalobacterium > Dehalobacterium formicoaceticum. The sequence goes on from NZ_CP022121.1 coordinate 992,302, forward strand.
AAAATCTCTATGATGATCATAATGTAGAGATCAGTCATCACGTCAATCAGGCCCTGAAAGCCCATACCTTATTTAAAAGGGATCGGGATTATGTGGTAAAAGAAGGGGAAGTCATCATTGTGGATGAATTTACCGGTCGCCTGATGTTCGGACGACGGTATAGCGAAGGACTGCACCAAGCTATTGAAGCCAAGGAAGGTGTGAAAATTGAACGGGAGTCTCAGACCTTAGCAACCATCACCTTCCAAAATTATTTCCGCATGTATGATAAACTTGCGGGGATGACGGGGACTGCTCAAACTGAAGAAGATGAATTTCGTAAAATCTATGGCATGGATGTGGTGGTCATACCCACCAATCGGCCGATGGTGCGCAAGGATTTACCTGATGTTATCTATCGTACGGAAAAGGGCAAGATGGACGCTGTGGTGGAGGAGATTGCCACCCATCATGGGACAGGACAGCCAGTATTAGTAGGGACGATCTCCATTGAAAAATCTGAACAATTTAGTGCAGCATTAAAAAGACGAGGAATTCCCCACCAGGTTTTAAATGCGAAATACCATGAAATGGAGGCCGAAATCGTTGCCCAAGCCGGCCGCTTAGGAACGGTTACCATTGCTACCAACATGGCCGGACGTGGAACAGACATAATTTTAGGAGGAAACCCGGAATTTCTGGCTCAAGCGGAAATTAAGAAATCCGGGGGGGAGAAAGCGGATCAGGCTTTAGAAGAGCTCGCCGGCCGCTACAAAGAGCAAACAGTTCAGGAAGGACTTCAGGTGGTAGATCTGGGCGGACTGCATATCATTGGTACGGAAAGACATGAAAGCAGACGCATTGATAACCAGCTGCGTGGTCGTTCCGGACGTCAGGGGGATCCGGGTTCCAGCAAGTTTTTTATTTCCATGGAGGACGATTTAATGCGCCTTTTTGGGGCGGATAATGTAACCGGCATGATGGATAAAATAGGTATGGATGATACGATGCCCATTGATCATCCTCTTATTTCCAAATCTATTGAAACAGCGCAGAAACGTGTGGAAGCAAAGAACTTTGATCTCAGAAAGAATGTGCTGGAATACGATGATGTGATGAATCAGCAGCGGGAAGTGATTTATCACCAGCGGCGTCAAGTTCTTACAGGAGAGAATCTCAAGGATACCATTTTAGGCATGATTCACGATGTAGTGGGACGCACTGTATCATCTTTCAGCGGAGGGAGCAATTATCCTGAAGAATGGGATTTAAAGGGATTGTTGGAGGGGATAGAACTCTTCCTGCCTCAGCATCAATTGTCTGAAGAAGACTTGAAAATACTCAGCAAGGATGAAATTTTGGCAAAGCTTGAAAAGCTTGCCCTGGCTTATTATGATGAACGGGAAGAGACCCTCACCCCTGAGACGATGCGGGAATTGGAACGCTTAGTCATTCTTAAGGTGGTAGATGGTAAATGGATGGATCATTTAGATGCCATGGATCAATTGCGCCAAGGCATTGGACTTCGGGCCTATGGGCAGAAGGACCCCTTGGTGGAATATAAATTCGAGGCTTATGATATGTTCCAAGTCATGATTGATGAAATTCAATCGGAAGTGATCCGTTATCTGATGCGGGTCAATGTGATGGAAGCTCCTCAAGAACGGGATCAGGTCACGGAAAACCGAAGCGACGACGGTGAGGAAAAAGTGAAGCAGCCAATCCGTAAGGAACATCAGGTAGGGCGCAACGATCCTTGCCCTTGCGGCAGCGGGAAGAAATATAAGAAGTGTTGCGGGAGCTAAATGCAATAAGTTGATAAGTTGGTGTCAGGCACCGCGGAAGGAGAGTGGTATCCGTGCTGGAAGAATTAAAAAAGGAAATTGAAGAGGCGGAAAACCGTCTGGAAGAATTGAGGGTTTCTCTTTGACATCCTTCAAAAGGAAAAAGAGATCAAAGAACTGGAGGAACTGACCCTGGGCGCCGGTTTTTGGGATGAACGGGAAGAAGCCCAGAAAGTGCTGCAGCGGGTGAATTACCTAAAGGAGCGCATAAAAATATTTACTCAATTGGCAAATCAATTTGAGGATATGAAAATCCTTTGGGAACTGGGCATGGAAGAAAATGATGAATCTGTGGAAGGGGAGGTCATGGGACAGCTGAAGGGATGGATGAAAGAATTATCCTCCCTCGAATTGGAAGTGCTCTTGTCAGGGCCCTATGACAGCCATTCCGCCATTATTGCGCTCCATGCCGGAGCCGGTGGTACGGAAGCCCAGGATTGGGTGTCCATGTTAATGCGCATGTATACTCGTTATTGTGAAAGAGCAGGCTATAAAGTAGAAGTTATGGATTATTTAGCCGGGGATGAGGCCGGTGTCAAAAGCGTTACTCTTGGGATCGAGGGCATTAATGCCTATGGCTATCTAAAATCAGAAAAAGGGGTACACCGTCTGGTGCGTATTTCTCCCTTTGATACCAACGGCAGACGACATACTTCCTTTGCCTCTGTGGATGTCTTACCCCAGGTAGAATATGACGATGAAGTGGAAATTGATCCGGACGATCTCAGGGTGGATACCTATCGATCCAGTGGCAAGGGTGGGCAGCATCTGAATAAGACAGATTCTGCGGTGCGGATTACCCATCTCCCTACGGGCATTGTGGTACAATGTCAGGATGAAAGATCCCAGCATTCCAACCGTGATAAGGCGATGAGATTATTGCGGGCTCAATTATTGCAACGAAAACTGCAGGATCAGGAGAAGGAACTGGCGGAGTTAAGAGGCGATCAGCAGGAAATCGGCTGGGGTAGTCAAATCCGCTCTTATGTTTTCCAACCTTACCGTTTGATTAAGGATCATCGTACCGGTGCAGAAATGGGCAATATTGAAGCAGTAATGGACGGAGAATTGGATAGCTTTATTGCGGCTTATCTTCAAAAATATCGACGGCGAGATTAAAATTCGTATGGTGGCAAGATGAAACATGGGAAGATGATTAAAGATTATATCGGAGTTACCGCGGGCAGTCTGATTACTGCCCTGGGATTGGTGATTTTTCTCATTCCAAATCAAATCGCGGCCGGCGGTTTAAGTGGTCTGGCCACCATCCTTTATTATCTTTTTCGATTTCCCGTAGGGGTGACCATGCTTGTGATTAATATTCCTCTCTTGCTGCTTTGCATCAAGGAACTGGGGATGAAGTTCGGTGCAAAATCCATTTATGGCACCTTAATCATCTCCATATTTGTGGATTTAGTTACGATCTTAATTCCTCAGCCCTGGACCCAGGATGCGATCCTGGCCTCTTTATATGGCGGGGTGCTCTGCGGCGTGGGTTCGGGCATCGTTTTCCGCTCCGGCGGAACTACGGGGGGTACCGATTTAGCTGCTGCTCTGATACATAAATTCGCAAAAATCAGCTTGGGTTATGGCATATTGATTGTGGATGCCCTGGTCATCCTGCTGGCCGGCATCGTCTTTAGTATTGAATTGGCCTTATATGCTTTGGCGTCGGTTTATGTGACCAGTAAGATCATTGATGTGGTTCAGGAAGGCGTGTCCCATACCAAAGCCGCCTTGATTATTTCTGAGGAATATCAAAGGATTACCCAGGAATTATTAGCTCAGATGAATCGGGGTGTAACCTCCTTTCAAAGTAAAGGGGCTTATACGAAAAAAGAAAGGGAAGTCCTCCTTTGTGTGGTGAGCCAATCGGAGGTCAGTACCCTGAAAAGCATTGTATATCATATCGATCCCAAGGCTTTCGTGATTGTTTCCCAAGTTCATGAGGTATTGGGGGAGGGCTTTAAAGTACAACCAGTAGAAAAATCATGACTTTACGGAGGTGCATACAACAAATGGATGAAGAAAGAAATGTCATGACTGCCAATTTGGAGGACAGGGCAAGAGAAATCAGGAAAAGTATTATTCGTATGCTCATGGAAGCAGGGTCCGGGCATCCGGGAGGATCCCTGTCGGCAGCAGATATTTTTTCCGTACTTTATTTTCACGAAATGAATATCAGCCCTGATCAGCTAGAAGACCCCAATCGGGATCGTTTTGTACTCTCAAAAGGACATGCTGCGCCGGTTCTTTATGCCACCCTGGCCGAAAAAGGTTTTTTTCCCAAAGAGGAATTGGCAACCTTAAGGAAAATCAACAGCAAACTTCAGGGCCATCCTGATATGAGAAAAGTCCCCGGGGTGGAGATTTCCACAGGTTCTTTGGGACAAGGTTTATCAGCGGCTAATGGTATGGCTTTGGCCGGCAAAATTGATCAGGCCCCTTACCGGGTCTATGGGATGATTGGCGACGGGGAATGTGAGGAAGGACAAATCTGGGAGGCAGCAATGTTTGCCGCTCATTATAAATTGGATAATTTAACGGTTTTTTTGGATCATAATGGCTTGCAAATTGATGGCAGAATTACCGATGTCATGTCTCCGGAGCCGTTAGATGAAAAATGGCGTGCTTTTGGCTGGGAGGTACAGGTGATTGACGGTCATAGTATTCCCCGCATTATTGCCGCCTTGGATTATGCCCGCAGCTTCCAAGGGAAACCCAGCATGATCATTGCCAATACCATTAAGGGGAAAGGGGTTTCCTTTATGGAAGATCAATGCGATTGGCATGGTGTAGCTCCCAAACCGGAGGAAGCGGAACGAGCTCTGGCGGAATTGGACCAAGGGAGGGCAAAATAAGATGACGACAAAAATTGCCACAAGAGAAGCCTATGGAAAAGCTTTGGTAAAATTGGGCGCGCAAAACAAACAAATTATAGTTTTGGATGCAGATCTGTCAAAGTCCACAAAAACAGCGGAATTTGCCAAGGCCTATCCGGATAGATTTTTTAATGTTGGGATTGCAGAGCAAAATTTAATGGGCACGGCGGCAGGGCTGGCGACGACAGGGAAAATCCCTTTTGTTAGTACCTTTGCCATGTTTGCCACAGGACGTGCTTATGAGCAGGTGAGAAATACTATTGCTTATCCAAAATTGAATGTTAAAATTGCCGCCACTCATGCCGGTCTTACCGTAGGAGAGGATGGTGCTTCCCATCAATCGGTGGAGGATATTGCCCTGATGCGTGTCATCCCCAATATGACGGTGATTGTGCCGGCAGATGGGGTGGAGGCGGAAGGGGCTATTCTCGCTGCGGCGGAATATGATGGGCCGGTTTATATCCGTCTGGGCCGATTAGGCGTTCCTGTCATCAACGATGCAGATTATCAGTTTCAGTGGGGCAAAGGGGTGGTCTTTCGCGAGGGCACTGATGTCACCCTGATCGGTACCGGCGTCATGATGAGTTTTTGCCTGGAGGCAGCACAATTGTTGGAGGAAGCGGGCATCTCCGCCCAGGTTGTTAATATCCATACTATTAAGCCCATTGACCGGGAACTGATTCTTGCCTGTGCCAAGAAAACAGGAGCACTGGTGACAGCTGAGGAACATAGTGTGATCGGCGGGCTGGGCAGTGCGGTAGCAGATGTGTTAAGCGAAGCATATCCTGTCCCGATGAAAAAGGTGGGTATCCAAGATACCTTTGGAGAATCGGGAAAACCCCTGGATTTATTGAATAAGTACGGATTAAGCACCTCAAAGATTGTCGAAGCCGCGCGGGAAGTATTGAACAGGAAATAGAAGGATGAAGGATCATCAGCTGGGGGCTCTGACATCGAAGACAGGAAGGTCTTTTAAAGGGCATTTTGAGCCTTTAAAAGACCTTCTAATTTTGATGCGCGTTTGAAAAGCAGGAATATACTCAATTTTGTAGAATTATGTGTAGAATTATAAGAACAAATGAAGCAAAATGTGGAGATTAAGAAAGGGGAAAAGAAGATGTCCAAAAAAAGTTTGTTATTAATGGCGGTATTGGTGATGCTGGCATTGGCAGCCTTTGGCTGCGGGCAGGGTGAACAACAGGGAGGCACTTCAGATGGAGAAATATTAGTTGGCATTATGGTTCCTACAACCGGTTCTGAAGCAACTTACGGGAAAGACATGGAGAATTCCTTTAATTTGGCAGTGGATCATGTTAATGCTGCCGGGGGTATCAATGGTAAAAACATCAAAACAGTTACGGCAGACGATGCCTGTGACCCCCAACAATCCGCAACAGCCGCCAATAAATTAATTTCTCAAGGCGTTGTGGCAGTGGTAGGGGGCTATTGCTCCGGGGCCACTGTACCTACCTTGGCTCTTTATAACGATGCCAAGATTCCTTTCGTGATTACGGCAGCAAACTCCAGCGCCCTGGCGGAAGAAAATCCGGGCAATGCCTTCCAAACTAACGGTACCGCTGTGCACCAGATTGAAAAGGCGATTGAAATGTGGAACCGGGACGGGATCAAAAAGGTTGCCATTGTGCATCAGGGGGATGCCTACTCGGGAGACTTAGCAAAGATTGCCGAAGCACAATGGACGGCTGCGGGAAATGAAATTGTTGCTACTGAGGTTATGAACAAAGGGGAACAAGATACTTCTGCTTTAGTAACCCGGATTAAAGCAAAAAATCCGGACCTGGTCTTCTGGACTGCATACTTTGCCGATGGAGGCTTGTTGATTAAGCAATTGCGTCAAAGCGGCTATCAGGGCAAAATTATGGCCGGTGACGGCTCCTGCTCACCTCAACTGATCAAAATCGGTGGTACTGCTACCGAGGGCGTATAAGTGTTATCCAGTCCCATCGCCGAATACCTGCCTGCAGCTGCGGAATTCAGTGCCAAATACAAAGAGAAGTACAATACAGAACCCGGACCGTATGCTGCCTTGGCTTATGATGGGATAGGCATCCTGGCTGACGCCATGAAGCGGGCCGGAGCCATTGATTTTGATTCCGTGGTAAAAGCTTTAAGTGAAACCAAAGATTATGAAGGGGTTGCCGGTACGACCACTTTTGGGGAAGATCATACCTTAGCCCGCAGTAACTTTATGGTTGTTGAGGTCAAGGACGGTAAATACACACTGGTACAATAAACAATTGGATACAGATATTCTTACCGGCCCCATTGGGGCCGGATGTCTCTTTTAATCTAGCAGGAGAGGATGAAATCTATGGGCGTACAGGATATAATCATCCAGCAGCTTGTAAACGGACTGATATTAGGCTCCTTCTATAGTTTGGTAGCCCTTGGCTATTCTATGGTTTACGGTATTATTAAACTGCTCAATTTTGCCCATGGTGATATTTATATGACAGGTGCTTTTGTCAGTTTTGCCATGTTAGGAGCAGTGAGTGGTGTTTTGGGCAATGGGTGGCTGGGAATATTAGCAGCTTTGTTGATCAGTATGCTTCTGGTGGGACTTTTAGGCGTTGTGATCCAGAGAATTGCCTACCGCCCCCTCTTATCGGCACCCCGTTTATCGCTATTAATTACAGCGGTAGGTGTATCTCTGATCTTATATAACACAGTCATGATTATTACCGGAGGAGAATATAAAGCATACACCACCGGGTTGGGTTACGACGGGATTACCATCGGTTCGGCCTATATTACGTATACACAAATTATTTTAGTATTATCCACCTTCGTTTTGATGTCATTATTAGCTTGGTTTATTAGCAAAACCATGTATGGGAAGGCTATGAGAGCCATCGCTTTAGACCGGGATGCCTGTCGTTTAATGGGTATTAATGTCAATCAGATTGTTGCTTTGACATTTTTTATCGGTTCAGCTCTGGCCGCTGCCGGGGGTACCATGGCCGGGGTCTATTACGGCAGTATTCACTTTTATATGGGATTTGTGGTCGGAATTAAAGCCTTTACAGCAGCAGTGATCGGTGGTATTGGCAGTATCCCCGGGGCGATGGCCGGTGGTATGATTCTCGGTTTGCTGGAAGCTGCCGGGACACAAATACCTTTCATCGGTTCCGAGTGGAAGGACGTTTTTGCTTTTGTATTATTGATCTTGCTTTTGATCTTTAAGCCCAACGGGATTCTAGGTAAAACCGAGATTGAAAGGATGTAATGGGATGAATACAAAAAAAGAAAACGTTACTGTCAAGATCAAATTTGCCGTCTTGGGGATTTTATGCCTTCTAGTAGTGGTTCTTCCTTTGATTTCCGATATTTATGTGATGGAGGTTATGACCAACGCCTTTTTCTATATGATATTGTGTCTGGGCTTAAACATTACCGTTGGATATTGCGGTCTCCTGAATTTGGGCAATGCAGCTTTCTTTGCATTTGGTGCTTACACCACCGGGATTTTGATGAAGATGGGGATTAGTTTCTGGCTGACGATTCCGGCGGCGATGGTTATTTCCATCATCGTGGCTTGTATCATCGGCGGACCAACATTAAAGTTAAGAAGCGATTATTTAGCCATTGTGACCCTGGGATTTGGTGAAATAACCCGTTTAATGGCCCGTAATTTGGAAATTACGGGAGGGGCCAGCGGGTTAGTGGGAATTCCCCGTCCTGAATTTCTGGGCATGAAGCTTTATTTAAATATACATTTTTATTATACCTTCTTTATCTTGGTGATCCTTGGGGTGATCATTGCCCATCGTCTGCTTCGGTCCAGATTTGGCCGGGCTCTTGAGTATATCAGAGAAGATGAAGATGCGGCGGAAGCTATGGGGATCAATACCGTAAAATTTAAACTTCTTGCTTATATTGTGGGTTCTCTTTTTGCCGGCGTAGCCGGGTCTTTCTATGCCATCAAGATGACAGCTGTTTCACCGGAAACCTTCCTTTTTACTCAATCGGCCAATGTGCTCCTGGCTGTCGTCTTAGGGGGTATGGGGAAAATTCAGGGGGCTTTGCTGGGCGCTTTTGTCCTGGCACTGTTTCCCGAGATATTTCGCGGCATTGGAGAAGCCAGAATGCTCTTTTTTGGGATCGTGTTGGTGTTCATCATGATTTTCCGGCCTCAGGGCTTGTGGCCGGAACGTAAGAGTTAACACAAATAAACCTTGAGAAACCATCAAAGAGTAAAGGACGAGGTGAATATGAATATTCTTGAAGTAAAGGACTTAACCTTAAGTTTCGGCGGGGTCATGGCGGTCAATAAACTGAGTTTTGAGGTAGAAGAGCATTCTATCACCAGTTTAATTGGCCCCAATGGAGCGGGAAAAACATCTGCCTTTAATTGTTTGACAGGCTTTTATAAACCGACATCAGGAGAAATCCTTTTCCAGGGAGAAAGTGTGCGCCACAAAAAACCTCATATTATTACCACTATGGGCATGGCCCGCACTTTTCAAAATTTACGATTATTCAAGGATATGACGGTTTTGGAAAATGTCATGTCCGGTATGCATTGCCGTACCAGATCGGGAATTGGCCGGGCGATTTTTCGTACCCCTTATCAGAAAGAAGAAGAAAAGAATATTTTAGATATTTCAAAAGAATGTCTTGATTTTGTAGGTATTCTGGATAAACAAGATCGCTGCGCCAAGAATTTGCCCTATGGGGATCAACGTCGGGTAGAATGGGCGCGGGCTTTAGCAACCCAGCCCAAACTGCTTCTTTTAGACGAACCGGCAGCAGGGTTGAATCATGACGAAAAACAACAACTGATGGACTTAATTCGAAAAATCAGGGACAAAAGAAATATTACGATTTTTTTAATTGAACATAATATGGAACTCATTATGAAGATTTCAGAAAAAATTGTTGTCATCGATTATGGCAAGAAAATCGCCGAGGGCGGTGCGGCAGATATTCAGAATAACCCTTTGGTGATTGAGGCATATCTCGGAAAGGAGGATGATGAAGCAATATGAGCGAAGTCGTTCTTTCCCTTGAAGGAGTGCAAACATATTACGGGAAGATTCATGCTTTAAGAGGAATCAACATCACCGTAAAAAAGGGGCAAATTGTCACGTTGCTGGGTTCTAACGGTGCGGGGAAAAGCACAACATTAAAAACTATTTCCGCATTGATTCATGCCTCCTCAGGTAAGATTCAATTTATGGGTCAGGATATCACCTCGGAAGCGCCCCATAAAATTGTTCAAATGGGCTTAATTCATGTTCCGGAAGGCAGACATATTTTTAAAGATTTAACGGTGAAGGAAAACCTGGAGTTGGGTTCCTTTACCTTAAAGGACGATCAGGAAAGAAAACGCAGAATGGAGCGGGTTTTTGAACGCTTTCCCCGTCTCCAGGAAAGATGGAAGCAAGATGGGGGGACCCTTTCCGGGGGAGAACAGCAGATGTTAGCCATTGGTCGTGCTTTGATGACTGAACCGAAGCTGCTTCTTTTGGATGAGCCTTCCATGGGTTTGGCACCTGTGATCGTGCAGGAAATCGGCCGGATTATCAAAAGCTTAAATGAAGAAGGAACTACGATTTTGCTTGTGGAGCAGAACGCCAAAATGGCCTTAAAGCTGGCCCATTATGGTTATGTGATTGACACCGGTGTCATCGTGATGGAAGATAAAAGTGAAAATCTCCGGGAAAATGCAAGTGTTGTCAAAGCTTATTTAGGTGGCTAAAATCCATTAAAACCTTCTGTTTAATAAAAACAGAAGGTTTTTTAGATTTAAAAAGGAATTTGGTTTTTAATGTCGAAATATAATAATGTTTGTGTCATGGATTTAATTTCATGGATTTAATAAATAGATCAGTTCAGGTAAGGTTTGCCAATAGCATAGAAAATAGCATATCAGAGGTGAATGTTCATTGATTATACAAATGGCAGGAGTAAGTAAGACATACAATAATGGTGTTCCTGCCCTGACAGATATCGATCTTAACATAGACAAGGGCGAATTTGTTTTTGTCATCGGGCCCAGCGGTGCCGGTAAATCAACTTTAGTCCGTTTATTGTTCCTAGAGGAATTACCTACGTCCGGACAAATTTACATCAGCGGCCGAAGTATCCTCCGTCTGAATCGAAAAGAGATTGCTCGTTTAAGAAGAAACTTCGGTGTTGTTTTTCAGGATTTTAGATTGCTGCCTAATTTGAGTGTCTATGATAATGTTGCCTTTGCTTTAAGGGTAACGGAATGTTCTAAGAACAGAATTCGTCAACGGGTACCGGAGGTGCTCGAATTAGTGGGCTTAAGCCATAAAAAAGATGTTCTGCCAACTCAATTGTCTGGTGGAGAGCAACAAAGAGTCGCGGTGGCACGGGCGATTGTCAACCAGCCCATGGTGCTCATTGCGGATGAACCGACAGGTAATCTTGATCCCAAAACATCCTGGGAATTAATGGAGTTGTTCGAAAAAATCAGTCAAACGGGGACGACAATTCTGGTAGCTACCCATGCAAAAGAAATTGTAGACAAAATGAAAAAAAGGGTGCTTGTTTTAGATCAAGGCACCTTGATCCGGGATGACGTGGAGGGTGGTTATCATGAAGTTAAGAACGATCGGCTACTTCTTTAAGGAAGCGGTGCTTTCCTTAAAAAGAAATGGCTGGATGAGTGTTGCCTCAATTGCAACCGTAGCCATTTCCTTATTTGTGTGCGGAGTATTTTTGCTTTTGGTGTTAAATGTTAATAGCATGGCATATCGTATCGAATCCAGTATCGAGATTTCCACTTTCTTCCAGGATGATGCAACAGATGAGGAAATCCGGGAGATTCAGGAGCAAATTCAATCTTATCCAGGTATTGCGGAGGTCAAACTGATCACCAGTGAGCAGCATTTAGCATCCTTAAAAAACCAGTTTGGAGATCGAAAAGAATTATTGGATTCTTTAGGGTATAACCCCTTGCCTGATTCCTTAGTTATTAATACTAAGACGGCGGATGATGTGGTTCCGGTAGCTCAATCCCTGGAAAACACCGGTTATTTTCAAAAAGTACGTTACGGCCAAGGCTTTGTGGAAAAACTCTTTTCCTTGATTAATTGGGTGCGGCTTTTAGGAGGGGGAGTCATTATACTTCTGGGGCTGGCTGCGGTGGTATTGGTGGCGATTACCATTCGCTTAACGGTTTATGCGAGAAAAAAAGAAATTACCATTATGAAATATGTAGGGGCCACAGACTGGTTTATCCGCTGGCCGTTCTTTTTAGAGGGGATTTTCCTGGGATTAATCGGATCCCTGGTAGCGGTTTTGCTTTTATATTGGGCTTATTCCTCTCTATTGGATAACGTCAGTGTTTCGTTGACTTTTATCAAGTTGGTGAGTGCGCCTGATTTATTGTGGAAAATTAGCCTGGGGATGATTCTGATTGGGATTTCCCTGGGAGCCATAGGAAGTGTCGTTTCTTTACGTAAATTCTTAAAAGTGTAATGCAAGGGGGTAAAAAATTGTTTTGGATGGGGAGTAAAAAGGTAGTTGCAGGATTAGTGGCAGCGGGGTTTTTTCTGACAGCCAGCTTATTGCCGGCATATGGGGATCAATTAGATAACTTTAAGAAGAAACAGCAAAACTTAAAGCAACAGATAACAGCGCAAAGGGAAACATTAAAGGAAAAAGAAGCTCAAAAGAAAACCTATGTCGGTCAGTTAGATCAGCTGGAAGACCAAATGAAAGGGATTCAGTCAGAATTAAATACCTTGGCAGATCAGCTGAAAGATGCTGAAAAAAAGGTGGCCCAATCTACCGAAGAATTGGAAAAATCGGAAGCGGAATTGGCAGAACGCATGGAGCTCTTCAGCCAAATGGTAAAAGAGGTCTATTTAAATGGACAGGTATCTTATTTGGAGGTGGCATTCGAGTCCACCAGCTTTAATGATTTACTGACTCGATTTGATTTGATGGAAAAACTGGTGGAACAAGATGTAGAAATCTTAGACCGGGTGGAGGCACAAATCAAAGAGGTTGAGGACAAGAAAGCCCAATTGGAAAAAGAAAGAAATAAGATTGTCAGCATTAAAAAATCCACGGAAAGAAGAAAACAGGATCTGGCGGCACGACAGCAAGAAAAAAGACAGTGGATTGGGAAGATCGAAGAAGATCAAAAGCAGGTAGAAAAAGCTTTAAATGAGATGGAAAGTCTTTCCGCTCAATTGGCTGCTCAGATTAATAAAATCCAGCAAGAGCGGATGGCTAAATCCGGATCAAAGTTTAACGGTGTCTTTTCCTGGCCTACTCCTGGTCACACCAGGGTTACCTCGGAATATGGTTATCGGATCCACCCGGTATTAAAAACAAAGAGAATGCATACGGGTATTGATATTGGTGCGCCTTCCGGTACTGCTATTAAAGCGGTGGCCGATGGAACCGTAATTTATTCCGGCTGGCTGGGGGCGTATGGTAACGCCGTGGTCATTGATCATGGAGGCGGGATTTCTTCCATGTATGCTCATCAATCCCGCATCTCGGTTTCAACTGATCAGGGTGTGAAAAAAGGAGATTCGGTGGGAAAGGTGGGGAGCACCGGATGGAGTACAGGACCTCATCTCCACTTTGAGGTGCGAAAAAACGGCAATCCCATTAATCCATGGAATTACTTAAAATAAAATTATTAAAATTTAATTTTCGATTGACGGCGCTGAGTACAAAAGGCACTTCCAAAGTGCCTTTTGTTGCGTTATAATCAAAGGATAGATTATGTTTTTCAATATTTAATTAATAAATCGGTACAAAAACTCATATCATGATCTTAGATATTGCCGCCGTAAATCCTTTGAAGGGTTTAACCGATTTAAGGAGGATGATTTTTAAGTGTCAAAAAAACGTGGCTTTATTATGGGCCTGGCAGCTGGATTCGCCCTGACTGCCGGCCTTTTACTGCTTATGGTTACGATGAATATTTATCATTTGGGAAACGGATTTAAGACTGTATCTTTGCTCAAGTCTCGAGCTTTAGAACCTTTAAGTGCTGTTCAGCTAGTGGATGGCGCCATGAAGGGGATGGTGGAATCCCTGGATGATCCTTATTCTGTATATTTAGAACCTAATGATTATCAATCTCTTCAAACCAGTATGAAAGGAACTTATGGCGGCCTAGGCATTTATGTGGGCATTTCCCAGGATACCAAGAAGCTCACCGTAATGTCTCCCATCAAAGGTACCCCGGCAGCGGAAGCAGGGATTAAATCCGGAGATGAGATATGGGAAATTGACGGAAAAAATACTACGGAAATGGATATTGATACCGCTGTAGCCTTAATGAAGGGGGAAGCCGGAACAAAAGTGACCCTTGGCATCAAAGGAACCAATGATGAAAAGATACGTCAGGTTCCTCTCGCCCGAAAGATTATCGAAATTCCTTCGGTTGAAGGGCAGATGCTGAAGGAAAATCCCCATCTTGCTTATGTAAATATTTCTATGTTCAATGATTTGACGGGAAAAGAGCTTAGAGAAACGATCGATGAATTGAGATCTAAAAATGATTGCCGGGGGCTGATTCTGGATTTACGCAATAATCCGGGAGGGGCGCTGAATGCTGCTGTAGAAGCGGGAAGCCTTTTTGTGCCGGAGGGCGAGCCGGTGGTTTGGCTGGTAGATAAATCCCGTACGGAAGAATTTACCTCCGGGGGTCCTTTGCTGGATCTGCCTCTGGTGGTGTTGATCAATAAGGGGAGTGCCAGCGCTTCGGAAATTTTAGCGGGAGCCATTAAAGATGTTAAGGCAGGCACTTTGGTGGGAGAGACCAGCTTTGGGAAGGGCATCGTCCAAAGTGTGTTTGAAATCGGCGATGGAGCTGCCTTGAAAATAACTACTGCAAAATATCTCACCCCCGATAAAAATGACATTCATAAAAAGGGCATTGAGCCGGATGTGCAGGTACTTCTTCCGGAAGATGCAGATCCTGCCGTGATTTATAGTATCGATCCTAAAGCTGATGTACAGTTAAAGAAGGGGATTGAGGTTTTACAAGCTAAAATTAAGCAGCAATAGGGATATCTCTTGAATTTACCCAGTGAATAAGATACAATAGGTTTATTAAAAGCACGTTAAGAAAAACCACGGGGTTTCCCGTGGTTTTTCAGTAAGTCTGGATATTTTCAGCAAGTAAGAAATCAATTCCATGAAAGAAGGAGACTTTTTATGTATTGGGCGGATCAAAAAACCAGATCTTTGCGCTCCATCGGGCTCTTAATCTTCCTGGTGTCAATTGGGGAAGGGATGACGGCTCCCGCGATTCCCCTTGTAGGCAGCGGGTTAGGTGCCTCCTATAGCTTAATTGGTTTTTTTATGACAGGATATTCTGTGGCTTACTGCATCATGACCATCCTTTCCGGAAGATGTTCTGATATTTGGGGCAGAAAAAAGATCCTTCTCTTTAGCATCTTTCTCTGTTTTTGCGCTTCTTTAGGATATTGCTTTGCTCAATCCTCCTATTCTTTACTGATCTTCCGTACTTTGGAGGGGATGAGCAGGGGGATTTTGTGGGTGGTGCTGGAGGCGATTTTGGCGGATAACACTCTGCCTGAAAACAGAGGCCGAGAATCGGGACGCTTTACTTTCTTTTACGGAATGGGTGCCATGTCAGGCTGTATTATCGGCGGTTTAGTTATGGAATATTTTCCTTTGACTACCGTTTTCCCCGCCTACCCGGTGTTCTGTGTTCTGGCTTTCATCATTGGATTACGGGGAATCACGGAAGTGGCAGAGGGAGAGGAAGTATTGGATGGGGAAGCCTCTGCCGGATTTCCTGCTTATTGGCGGGAATTTAAAATTATCTGGCCTTTTTGTTATCTCTTTTTTGTTTACGCCGGCTTCCTCTATTCCATTTCCGGAATGTTATCTATGGTGGCAGGTTATTTCCAGGTCTCATACTTAGGGATTGGTTTTACTTTTGCTTTATTTTGGGGCTGCAGAACCATCTCATTCGCCGTTTCCGGAAGATTGTCTGATAACCTGGGGAGAAAACCCTTGCTAATGGGAGCTAGTATTATGCTTGCCATTGCTGCTGCCTTGTTTATAGTTGGAGCGAGCTTTAATTCCATTACCTTGGCAGCTATTTTTGGAGGTATGGGTACGGGATTTATGTATCCGCTGCTTGTCGCGGGTGTGGCAGACAACGCTTCCAGGGGGTACAGCGGCTTCGATTTGGGGCTGATGGAGTTTATCGGTTCTTTGGGTATGATTACTCAGACCGGTCTTTCCGGTCTTCTGGGTGAGCATGGGGGCGTACAAATGACCTACTCCTTTACCCTGCTTGTAAGTTTGGTTGCGATTGTCATTGCCTCCTTTTTTATCAAAAAAGATAAAATAAGGTCAGAACAGAATGCGTATGATCTTACTTAATTTCTACAAGGGAATAATCCTGTGCACCAAGACCCCTTTTTTCTAATTCGTTCAATTGGATAAAGGGGTTTTTGCCATGCAGGCGCTGGAAAAGGTGACCATCACCGCCTAGTTCCAAACCCTGAGGAATGCCGGCAGGGATCAGATCCTCCATCTTAATGGCATCAAGACTGGCTCTTTCGATGGCCACAATATCATGAGATGCCATGATGCCAATATCAGGTACTAAAGGAGGGGTGGTAAAACCCCAACAGTCACACAAGGCAGTAATATTGGTCAGGAAATTAATGTAGAAAACATGTCCCGGTAAAAAGGTTTTCAATACTTCCTCTGTGCATATGGCCATGCCTGTTTGAAAATTCCCATATTGCTCATCTTCCACGGTGATGGCATTGGTGGGACAGATTTTTACACAATGCTGGCAAAAGGTGCAGTCATGAAAATTAATCTGATATTTGTTTTCTTCCGTGAATTGATTGGCGTGATAATTGCAACTATTGACACAAGCTTCACAATGGGTGCAAAGATCCTCCTGCCAGCTTAGCCCGCCGGACAAATGGTGGATCTGTTGCCTGGTGCGATCCGTAACACAACCCATGGCAATGTTTTTGCAGGCTCCTCCGTATCCGCAGGCTCCATGTCCTTTCACATGAGAAAGGTCAATCATCACCTCCGCATCCTGGATATGACCGGCCACGTCAATATCCTTCAAGGATTTAAAATCAACCTTGCGCTCATAAAAGTATTGATCCATGATCCCGCAGGCCGGGGTGATGGGCACACCTAGATAATCCTCAGTATAACCCCGGTCTTGCCCCCCGGAAACAATTTGATCTGTGATAAAAACCTTGGCTCCATATTCCTTCAGCCGATCCGTGAGGATTTTTACAAATATGGGGTGGATAGTGGAATAACCGATTTTTCTGCCCAGGTGCATTTTGATCACGGTCCATTTATCTTTGACTATCTCTTCTAAATCCATTTGATCGATCAATCGTTGAAACTTGGCGGGCAAGGTATCCTCCAGCTCATATTTATCAAATTTGACAGATGAAAAGAGAATTTTAGCGCTCATCGACATTCCCTCCTGCATAATTAAAATTAGCTCTGTTGAATAATTTCAGCTTTTATTGATATTATATCATCAATTCCACAAATTACATAAAGTGAGTTTTCTCAACCGGGCCAAGCACTCGATCCATCAAAAATTCATATCATAGCATATACTTGTAAACACCAAGGATATCCACAGGAAGGAGAGGGCGATGATTCAATGAAAAAAGGGAAAATCAAATATGTCTTTCCCGGGGGCAATACCTCCCAGGGATTTCACTCTTTTTATCAGGACGGACTTAAAGATATGGAAAGGATTTTTATTCTCAAAGGGGGACCGGGAACGGGAAAGTCTACTTTAATTCGAAAAATTGGCTTGGAAGTGGTGGAAAGAGGGTATCCGGTGGAGTTTTGGCAATGCTCTTCCGATAATGACTCTTTAGACGGGGTTATCATCCCGGATTTTAAAATAGCAATCATTGACGGTACAGCTCCCCATGTGGTAGATCCTCGCTACCCGGGGGTGGTGGATCAAATTATCAATTTAGGGGATCATTGGGATGAAGAATATTTGAAAGCCCATAAAAATATCATAAAAAAATTGGTCGATGAGATCAGCGTCAGTTTTCAGGCGGCTTATGAGCAGCTTCATCAAGCCCAAGAAGCTTATACAGAATGGAAAGAATTGAATACTGATGCCATGGATTTAGATAAGGTCAATCAAAAAACGGAACAATTAATGCAGGAAATTTTTAGCGTCCATGTCCCTGTTATTCGCCATATGTTTGCTTCCGCCATTACCCCCAGGGGTTTAGTAAATTTTATTAATAACATCACCGAGGATTGTAAACGGCGTTATATTTTAAAAGGCTTGCCAGGCACCGGGAAATCAACCTTGATCAAAAAAATTGCCGAAGGGGCGGTGGAAAGAGGCTATCAAGCGGACATTTATCATTGCGCCTTGGATCCCAATAGCTTGGATATGGTAGTGATTCCCCAACTGGGCATTGCTGTATTAGACGGCAGCAGCCCCCATGTGGAGGAGCCGGAACGGACCGGAGATATCGTCATTAATATGCTGGATGCATTGGATTTAGGTGAAATGAGGAAGCAAGGTAAAAAAACCGGTGACATTGAGGCTGAATATAAAAATTATATGAATGAAGCCATCAGTAAAATAGCCCAGGCCAAAAATCTTCATGACCAACTGGAAAGCTTCTATATCAAAGCCATGGATTTTGAGGCCGTAGAGCATACAGGAGCACAAGTACTCAATAAAATATTGAGCCAGGTAGCAAAAAAGGAGGTATAGATTTAGTCTATCCTCCTCTTTTCCTTTTTAGTGGTTTCGGATCGCCTCAGCCCCCATTTTTCCTTTTCTATACCGCCAATGATAGAGGCCCAGCCCCGGTAGGGCATAAAACAAGCACAGTGCCAACTGCCAGAGGATATAATTTTCTAACACCCGGCTCTCTGCACCGATGACAAAGCAGGCTCTCACCCCATTCAAAAAAGGGGTTAAGGGATTTAAATAATAGACAGGTTTCATGATTTCAGGAAGGCTTTGGAGAGGCCAAGAATATCCGGTGGTAAAAAAGAGCGTGGTGGCAAAAAATACGCCCAGCTGAAAAATCCGTTCTTCCTTATCACCGGCAATGGCAGACAGCATCATCCCCAAAATCGTGATCAAAAGACTAACCTCTAAGGCTAAAAAGTAAAAGGGCAGTATCGAACCCCGGGCAGGAAGATCAAAAACGATCTGGGCAAAAACAAAAAGCAGGGTCAAGACCAGGGAGAAATAAAGGCAATAGACCAATATTTTAGCACCCAGGCTTTTCCAGGGGGGCTTTCCACTTTGCTTTTAGATAGAGAAAGAGCCACGGCCGACATGGCCAGGCTAAAGATCCCCGCGCCGCAAATTCCGTAGGTCAGATAATAACTATAGTTATAATGGGGATTAAATAAAATATTTTGGGTAAGATGGGTTGGTTGCACCAGATCCCCAGCCTCATCCGGTAAAAAACCTGCGCCGGTCAGGCTTTGCAGGGCAATCCCACCATTAATGGATAATAGAATTTCATTGGCTTTGGCATAAATGCTGTTGGCTGCAATATAATTTGTCCCGTCGATGAGCAGGAGGATTTCTCCCCCTTTTTTCTCTTTGACAGCTGCTTCAAAACCGTCGGGGATCACCAAGCCGGCGATAACTTCACTTTTTTCTACTGCCTTTATGACTTCCTGTTCATTATCAGAAAAAACTACTTTAAATTTTTCATTTTCCGTCAGATACCGGGTGACCAGTCTGCTGGTGGAGGTTTGATCCAGATCTACCAGCAGCAATTCCATCTGACCCAGGACTCCTTTTTGGTAGACCAGGCCAATAAAAATTACCAGGATCAGCAGGATACATGTATAGCTCAGCAAGATCTTGTTTTTAAAAATGCCGCGCAACTCATTTTTTATGAAAGTGAAGCACTTTTGGTGATTTGAGCCCTTTTCCACCTGCTCACCGCCTTTCCCCCTCCTATTACCATCAGGCTTACACCTAAAAATAGGATGATCATCAACAATAAAACCTGACAGTTCTGTACGTAGCTGCTGTCTGCCGCTCCCGTCAAAGCCAGGGTGCGTAAGGGATTAGCAAAATAGGTTAATGGCTCCAGATGTCCCAGTACTTGAAGCAATTGGGGCATGCCGCTCATGGGCCAGGTATGGCCGGATAAGATCAATGCCGGCAAGGCAACAACGGTGGCGATCTGCAAGGCATGGGTTCTTTCCCTGATTACCAAAGAAAGGAGCATGCCCAGGGCGGTTACCGCCATGGAAAATAAAGCTGCTAACAGAATGAGAGCTGATATATCTCCCTTAAAATCAACTGGAAATAAGGTGACCAGGATCAAAATGGACAGGAGCAGCTCTGTAACGCCGAAGAAAACATAGACCAAAAAGCGGTTTAGAAAGACCGGGATCCTCAACCCTTCTTCTTCTGTGTTAAAGGCGGTGACAGAAAAAAGCAGGATGGGGAAATGTCCGATGGCACCAATCAAGCCCCAGATCAGAAAATCATAAAAGCTCCCTGTAGGATTCCCTGTTTGGCGCACTTGAATTTGTACCGGTTGGGCCATGCTCATCCCTTCAACAGGGGCATACCCCTTGGCCTGCAGCCGGGTAATCTCAATCCCGGCATTAAAGGTAAGGATGATGGCACTAGCCCTTTTGGTTGCATTAGAAGAAATCGCCATATTGGCTCCATTAATCCCCAAATATATTGATGGTTTTTTCCCGGACTTAAGATCCTGGCTAAAGCCCTCAGGCAGAGCCAGAACCACATCGGCTTGCTCCTGCCGGATCAGGTTCAGGCCTGCCTCTATATGCTCCTCGTATTGCACCACCCGGAATCCTTCGTTGTCCTTAAAATTTTGGACCAGACTTCTGCTGAGGCTGGTTTGATCCTGGTCCACAATCACGATTCTGGTATCTTCCACCACTCCATTCTGAAAAACCACCCCAAAATAAACTGTAATCAAGGGAGGCAGGAGCAGGAATAAAACTACCCGCCAAGGGCTGGAAAGAAATAATTTGATTTCCCCAAAAAATGTTTTCATATCCCTCCTCCCAAGCTAATTTTTTCGGATAAATTGCGCATAAGCAGTCATCCCGGGATAAATCTGTTCCTCCCCTAAATCGGTGAGCACTACTTTCACCTGGTAAGCCAAAACATCGTCTTCCTGGTTATTGGCCGCCTTTTGAGCCGCAAAATTTGGTTTTAAATCAATATGTTTCACGGTACCGGGAAAGATCTGATCCCCCAAAGCGTTAAAGCGTACCTGTACCTCTTGCCCTAAAGATACCTGGGATAGGTCAGATTCATAAACGTTTAAAAGCATACTGATATTTTTTAAATCTGCTACTGTTGCAATAATCATGCCGGTTGAAACCAACTCGCCCTCTTTACAATTGAGCATCGTCACCGTCCCCCTTTGGGGGGCCAGGATTTTGGTATCTGCGATTAAAGAATTTATCTCCTCCAAACCGGCCAAAGCCTCCTGATATTTTTGCTCAGCCACCTGAACCTGCATTTGTCCCGCATTAGCGGCATTTAAGGCCCCGGCAGCCTGATCGACTAATCCCTGGGCCGCATCCCGGTCCTGGGTGCGGGCACCTTCCTGGGCCAGGGAATATTGTTCCTGAGCTATTTTTAATTGGGTTTCCGCCTCATCTTTTTTCTGGGCCGCGATCGCTCCTTTTTCATAAAGTTTTTCCACCCGCTCATAGGTTTTCTCCATCATCTCATAATTAGCCTTTGCCTGAGCAATTTCTTGAGAGCGGGCCCCTGCTTCCGCCTTATTTAACTGAGCCTGGGCAGCCTGCAAAGCACCGGAGGCCTGTTCCACATTGGCGCCGGCAACTTTTGCCTGCAGTTCCACTCCTTCTTTTGCCATCTGCACTTGAGCTTCTACCTGTTTTTTCTTGGCCTGGAGCTGAGCGCTGTCAATTTCGGCGATCAAATCTCCTGCTGCCACCTGCTGCCCTTCTTCCACATAAATGGTGGAGATTTTGCCCGCTATTTTCGTATTAAGATCTACTTCCTCCCCTTCCGCATTGCCCTGGAGCACCAGTCCTTGTGCCGGATCAAATCCTCCCGGGGCAGCATCAGCACCATTTTTTCCGCAGGCGCCGGCAAAGAGAGATGTCAGAAGGAGAAGGATCAGCAAAACCCCCAAGGGTCGATGTCTTTTTAAAGCTTCACTCATGTTCTCTTTCCCCCTCAGGTTGTCTGATTATTTTTTCATCTCCGCAGATATCCGTCTCATATTTGCTTTTAGCCATGTGATAACCATAGGTGATTTCTACCACCTTTTCTTCTACCTCACTGAGCTTTTCCTGAGCAGCTAACACTTCAAAAACAGTACCGGCGGCATCCTCCATATTAAGAGATTTTAGGGCGGCGGAAGGAATCCCGTAGCCTTCCTGATAGCGGAAGGTTACAATATTCAAAGCTTCTTCCGCTTCCTTTACGGAGTCTTTTACTTGGTTAAGCATTTTCTCCGCAGCAAGGAAGGTTTGGTAGGATCCATAGACACTGCTTTTTACGGATTGTTTTGCATTTTCCAAGGTAAGATTGGCCTGATCCAAATCCATTTGACTCTGGCGATAGTCGAAGGTATGGGGGCTGGTATACCGTTTGGCTAACTCCATATTGATCCGGCTTACTTCCAGCTCCATCTCTCCCTTTTTAATTTCCAGGCGATTTTCTAATGCCTGCGCCAATCCAATCTCCAAAGGGGTGATTTCCTGTTCCGCCGTATAATCATCCAGCAAAATCACCTCAGTCTCCGGGCTTAAACCTATTACCTTTTTCAAGGCAAACTCTGCTAAGGACAAGTCCTTATGCCCATTTTCCAAATCGGCTTGTAAAAGATCAAGCTGAGCTTTTGCCATGAGCATATCATCTTTAGCCCTAAATCCAGCTTCAAAACTATCCTTAGCTAACTGATACTGGCTTTTTCCCCGCTGGGCAGCAGCTCTTTTCACTCCCACAATGCGCTGCTGCTTCAAAACCTCATAGTAATTTTGCCGTGTCAGAAGTGCATACTGTTGATAGGCCTGCTCCACGCCGATTTGGGTAACATTAAGTCCCAAAGCGGCTTGGGCATGATAAAGATCCACCACTTTAGCGTTATCATAATTATCAATGCGGTAGGCAGAGTAATTACTTAATTCCTGGGCTGCCCCAGTCAATGCTTTTTCCTTTTCTTCAATTTGTTTCGGTGTCAGATATAAGTCCGAATCCGTGCCAATGATCCCCCTGTCAATTAAACTCTTTAGGGTATCCAGGTCACTGCGAGCTTTGCGGTATTCATCCCAACCGTCACTGATCTTTTCGTCGGCATCAATAAGTTTTTGCCGATAGAATTCCGCCCGATCCAAATCCAACTCCCGGGTACCAATTTCCTTCTCTAAAAGCTTAAGCTCCAGGTTATTGGCCCAGGTCAGATTGATCGCCTCCCTCAAGGTAATCCGATATACTTCCCCCTGTTGAGAGGTACCCGCCCAGGCACTGCCAGGGCAAGCACATACGAACAAGATCAAACCTACCAGCAATATCTTGATCTTTTCCAATTTATCCACGTTTTTCACGCCTTTCACGCTTATTCACCTGATCCTTTTGTTTTTTCTCCCCATTGAATTTTTTGTAAAAGATTGATCAACATTTCCTTTTCATTATCTGAGAGAGGACTCATGACCTTTTCCGTATATTCCTTGAAAGGAAGAAATAGTTCCGCCACTTTTTCTTTCCCCTCGGCAGTTAATTTAACCCGCATACTTCTCCGATCCTTAGGATCGATCTCTCTGGTGACTAAACCGGATTTTTCCAGGCGGTCGATTAATCCGGAAATATTGGCACGGGATACCAACAATTCCTCGCCCAATTCCCATAATGCCATGGACTCATTTTTATATAACAGCAGCAAAACATTAAACTTGGTTTGAGATAATTGCCAACGGGAAAAAAATCGGCCATAAGTTTTTTCTAAATAGCCATAGGTACTAGCCATGTGCAGAACCACTTTCCCCGAAAGGGTATCTACCCACCAATAGCCGGGCAATTCTTTAAAGTGTTTCTTCTCCATTTTTGCCTCCCTCCATTTAGTTAATATATTAACTATTAAGTTATTATTATTTTATAAGTAAATGAAGGATCTGTAAAGGGGAAAATTGGTAAAAAGGAACTATGGGAAAATGCAGCTATGAGGTAAAAAAGGAGGTGTAGAGGCAGATTATTAACCTTGTGGGATATGGTATAATAGAAGAATAGAGTAAATTAAAAAGCGAGGTCAGAATCATGAGCGATTTTAAAATAAAATCTTCTTACCATCCCACCGGGGACCAGCCCCAGGCTATTGAGCGCTTGGTGGAGGGCATTCTGGCCGGAGAAAAGAACCAAGTGCTTTTAGGGGTTACCGGGTCGGGGAAAACCTTTACCATGGCCAATGTCATTGAAAAGGTAAAAAAACCCACCCTGGTCATAGCTCATAATAAAACCTTGGCCGCTCAATTATGCGGGGAGTTTAAGGAGTTTTTCCCCGATAATGCGGTAGAGTACTTTGTCAGTTATTATGATTATTATCAACCGGAAGCATATATTGCCCATACAGATACCTATATTGAAAAAGATGCTTCCATTAATGATGAAATAGAAAAGCTGCGTCACTCGGCCACGGCATCTCTTTCCGAACGGCGGGATGTGATTATTGTGGCCAGCGTTTCCGCCATTTATGGCTTGGGGTCTCCTGAAGATTATCAACAAATGACATTGAGTTTAAGGGTGGGACAGAGCCAGGAACGGGACCGCATCGTGCGTAAACTGGTGGATATGCAATATGCCCGTAATGAAATGGATTTCCACCGGGGCACCTTCCGGGTGCGGGGAGATGTGATTGAAATCTTTCCTGTTTCATCCAGTGAAAGGGCTCTGCGGGTGGAAATGTTCGGCGATGAAATAGAACGCATCGTGGAAATAGATACCTTGACGGGAGAAATACTAGGCCAGTTGCGCCATGCGGCTGTCTTCCCGGCCAGTCACTATGTGACGGAAGAAGAAAAGATGAAAAAAGCCATCAGCACCATTGAATTGGAGTTGGCGGAGAGACTGAAGGTTTTGCGGGAACAGAATAAATTGCTGGAAGCCCAGCGCTTGGAGCAAAGGACCAATTTTGATCTTGAAATGATGCAGGAAATGGGATATTGTCAGGGGATCGAAAACTATTCCCGCCATTTAAGCGCACGGGCTCCCGGGGAGCCTCCTTATACTCTAATCGACTATTTCCCGGAAGATTTTTTGCTGGTCATTGATGAATCCCATGTGACCCTGCCTCAGATCAGAGGGATGTACGAAGGGGATAAATCACGAAAAACAACTCTGGTGGAACACGGTTTTCGTTTACCGTCTGCCTTGGATAACCGTCCTCTAATGTTTCCCGAATTTGAAAAAAAGATCAATCAGGCAGTCTTCGTATCGGCCACACCCGGATCTTATGAAATGGAACACAGTAAAAAAATTGTGGAACAGATTATCCGCCCCACCGGTCTCCTGGACCCGGAGATTGAAGTACGGCCGGTACAGGGACAAATCGATGACCTGATTGGAGAAATCAAAAAGCGGGTCGACAAAAATCAACGGGTTTTGGTAACCACATTAACAAAACGCATGGCGGAGGATTTAACGGACTATCTCAAAGAGCTGGATATCAAAGTGCGCTATTTACATTCCGATGTAAAAACCTTGGAACGCATGGAAATTATCCGGGAATTGCGTCTGGGTGTCTTTGATGTGTTGGTGGGGATTAATCTGCTGCGAGAAGGTTTGGACTTGCCGGAAGTTTCCCTGGTGGCAATCCTGGATGCGGATAAAGAAGGATTTTTACGATCGGAGCGTTCTTTGATTCAGACCATTGGGCGGGCAGCCCGCAATGCGGAAGGCCGGGTCATTATGTATGGGGATCGGATCACAGATTCCATGGAAAAAGCAATTTCAGAAACCAATCGCAGGCGGTTACTACAGATCAATTATAATCAGGTGCATCATATTATCCCTCAAACAGTACAAAAGGCGGTGCACGATACCTTGGGCATTACCATGGCAGCAGAGCCTGAGGCACAATATCAGGTGGATGGAAAATTGAAAAAGCTGTCTAAGAAGGAAGGGGAAAAGATGATCCGCACCTTAGAAAAAGAAATGCGGGAAGCGGCGCGTCATTTGGAGTTCGAACGTGCTGCTGAATTAAGAGATATTATCATCGAGGTACGGGCTCAGATCAAAAACTAAGGGGACAAGGTACCTGTCCCCTTGTCCCCCCCCAAGCTGTACCTACTTAAAGAATTTCAAAGATTAAAAGAGGAAGAACAAAAACAGCTGGGATGGAATGCTAAAAGAGAATTAGCTAAAATTAATTATCATATACATACTGATGCCATTAAACAAAATCTTATTCCTGAGGAACTAACGAAACAACAGATATCGCTTGTATATGCTAATGAAGCGGATGTATTAAATGTAGCATTATTTGGGAAAACAGCAAAGCAATGGAGGGAAGCAAATCCAGATAAAAAGGGAAATATTAGAGATTACGCTTCTATTAATGAACTTATATGTTTATCCAATATGGAGAATATTAATGCCGTTTTAATTAATGATGGAATTAGTCAAAGTGACCGATTGGTAAGATTAAATAAAATAGCCATCCAGCAAATGATGATATTGGAAGATCAAACTCCCGGGAAGTTAATTAGATAACTGTGATGCTTTGAATTTAGCCTAATAAAGAGCTAATATTTTTAAATTTAAATTTGGTTATCATATAAATAAATTTTAATTCCCCCGAATTCGGGGGAATTAAAAATATGAATATGCAGACCATGGGGGCAGACCACGGGGACGGTTCGTGCGGTTTACAGCAAAATTCCTTGTATGATAAGATATTTTGGGGTGATTGAATAATGCCAAGGACTGGAAGAATAAAGAGTAAAAGCGGTATATATCATATCGTAATGAGGGGTATCAATAAGCAAACCATCTTTGAAGAGGAAGAAGACTCATTAATTTTTCTGGAAACGCTAAAAAAATATCAGGAAAAAAACGGCTATAAAATATATGGATATTGCTTAATGGGAAATCATATTCACCTGCTGATTAAGGAAGAAGAAGAAGCTCTGGAAATAATAATGCGCCGCATAGGAGCAAGTTACGTGTACTGGTATAATCTAAAATATAATCGGTACGGGCATTTATTTCAGGATAGATATAAAAGTGAAGTGGTGGAAGATGAGAGCTATTTTTTAACTGTATTAAGATATATACACCAAAACCCGGTAAAAGCAGGAATAGCAGCTGATGCTGCAAATTATAATTGGAGCAGTTATAATGAATACGTTGGTAAGAGGGCAATTGTAGATACAGATTTTGCATTGAGAATATTTAGTAGTGATAGGGAAAAAGCATTAGAAAGTTTTAAGACATCTCATCAGATAAGCAGCGACGATCTTTGTTTGGATGTTAGTGAAAATAAAAGATTAACGGATAAAATAGCCGTAGAGATTATTAAACAGAAATGCCGAGTAAATCATTGCAGTGAAATCCAATCTGTAGAAAAGGATCAACGGGATAGATATTTGAAATTTTTAAAGGAAGAAGGACTTTCTACAAGGCAAATTGCAAGATTAACGGGTATAAGTAGGGGTATAGTTTCAAAAGCATAGAGCGACGAACCAGAAGAGCCGTCCCCGTGGTTCGTCCTTCACCGACTGTTGGCTGATGTTCATTTCCCTTGCAACTAGTGGGACAAGGTACCTGTCCCCTTGTCCCACCCTTGTCCCACCCTTGTCCCACCTTAACCTTGTGGGATATGGTATAATAAAAGTATAGAGTATGTTGTAAAGTGGGGTCAGAATCATGAGTGACTTTAGGGGATTAACCTCAGGCTCTTGAGCGTTGGGTGAAGGGGATTCTGGCCGGAGAAAAGAATCAAGTGCTTAGATTGCTTATCATAGATCGTTGATCAGATCAAAATAGAAGGAGTATTTATGGCTAAAGATAAAATTATTGTTAAAGGTGCTAGGGAGCATAATTTAAAAAATATAGATGTGGAAATTCCCCGAGACAAGCTGGTGGTCATTACCGGATTAAGCGGTTCAGGGAAATCTTCCCTGGCCTTCGATACCATCTATGCCGAAGGCCAGAGAAGGTATGTGGAGTCCCTTTCCTCTTATGCCCGTCAATTTTTGGGGCAAATGGAGAAACCGGATGTGGACTACATTGAAGGTCTTTCTCCTGCCATTTCCATAGATCAGAAAACCACAGGACGGAATCCCCGTTCCACAGTGGGGACAGTGACGGAGATTTATGATTATATGCGTCTCCTTTTTGCCCGCATTGGGCACCCCCATTGCCCCAAATGCGGCAAGGCCATCACTCAGCAAACCGTGGATCAGATGGTGGATATGCTCATGGAATATGAGGAGGGAACCAAGCTGCAGATTTTGGCTCCCTTGGTACGGGGCCGCAAAGGAGAACATGTCAAGGTATTTGAAGAAGTCAAAAAAGCGGGCTATGTCCGGGTGCGTGTAGATGGAGAGATCTTCGACCTGGAAGAAGAGTTTAAGCTGGAGAAGAATAAAAAGCATACCATCGAGGTTGTCATTGATCGTATTAAAACTAAGCCGGGTATCGAAAATAGAATGGCGGATTCATTGGAACTGGCTTTGGGGTTGGGAGACGGGCTGGTGATGGTTGATGTTATGGGACAGAATGAGCTGCTTTTCAGTCAAAACTTTGCCTGTGTTGATTGCGGGATCAGTTTGGAGGAAATTACACCCCGCATGTTCTCCTTTAATAATCCATATGGGGCGTGTCCCGCTTGTGACGGGTTGGGGCATACCATCCAAATCGATGTGGATCTGCTTATTCCGGATCGCAATCTTTCCATTCGGGAAGGAGCCATTGCCAGATGGAGCAGCAATACCCAGGGCTGGTACTATCGAGTCATCGAGGCTGTCGCCGAGCATTTCGGTTTCAGCATGGATACACCCATCAAGGACTTATCCGAGGAAGCATTGAATTATATTCTTTATGGCACCGCCGGAGAGAAAATCAAGGTGCACTATGATCATCCGGAGCGGGGCAGTCAGGTTTATCATGTGGCCTGGGAGGGCATTGTCAATAATTTTTCCCGGCGCCACAGGGAAACCAACTCCGGCTATATTCGGGATGAAATCGAACGGTATATGTCCCAGATACCTTGTACTAAATGCCATGGGGCCCGCCTCCGTCCTGAGAGTTTGGCGGTATTGGTGGGGGAGAAAAACATTTATCAGGTGACCAATTATTCCATAATAGAGGCCAGGGAATTCTTTCAAAATTTATCCCTGACACCAAGAGAAACCATGATTGCGCGCCAGGTTTTAAAAGAAATTAAGGAGCGCCTTAATTTCCTGATCAATGTGGGCTTAGATTATCTGACGCTGAGCAGAATGGCCGGGACCTTATCCGGCGGGGAAGCACAGCGCATCAGACTGGCCACCCAGATTGGCTCCAGCCTGATGGGGGTTTTATATATCCTGGATGAACCAAGCATCGGCTTGCATCAAAGGGATAATGCCCGTTTAATTGAAACCCTGAAAAATTTGCGTGATCTGGGTAATACGGTGCTGGTGGTGGAGCACGATGAAGAAACGATGCGGGAAGCTGACTATATTCTGGATATCGGTCCCGGCGCCGGTGCCCATGGAGGCCAGGTCATGGCAGCCGGTCCCCTGCCGGAAATATTGGCTGCCAAAAACTCCATTACAGGTCAGTATTTAAGCGGACAAAAAAGCATCCCCCTTCCTTTGGTGCGCCGCACCCCCAACGGAAAATGGCTGGAAATTGTGGGTGCCAGGGAGCATAATTTAAAAGATATCGATGTATCCATTCCTTTAGGTGTTTTTGTAGGGGTGACCGGAGTTTCCGGGTCAGGGAAAAGCACCTTAATCAATGAGATTTTGCATAAGGATCTGGCTCATCGTTTGAACGGAGCCCGGGATTTGCCCGGGGCTCATCGGGAAATCCGCGGCTTGGAACATCTGGAAAAGGTGATTAACATTGACCAAGCTGCCATTGGACGCACTCCCCGCTCCAACCCCGCCACCTATACCGGTGTTTTTGATGCTATTCGGGAGCTTTTTTCCCAGACACCGGAAGCAAAGATGCGAGGTTATCAACGAGGGCGCTTCAGCTTTAATGTTAAAGGAGGCCGTTGTGAGGCTTGCCAGGGGGACGGTATTCTTAAAATTGAAATGCATTTTCTGCCCGATGTTTATGTCCCCTGTGAGGTCTGTAAAGGGAAGCGTTATAATCGGGAGACTCTAGATGTTCGTTACAAAGGGAAAAATATTGCCGATGTGCTGGATATGACGGTGGATGAAGCGACTGAGTTTTTTCAAAATATACCTAAAATTTATCGCAAGATCAAAACCCTTCAGGATGTGGGTTTGGGCTATATCAGGATGGGTCAGCCGGCTACCACTCTTTCCGGGGGAGAAGCACAAAGGGTGAAGCTGGCGACGGAATTGAGCCGCAGGAGCAATGGCCGCACCTTTTATATTTTAGATGAGCCCACTACCGGTCTCCACGTGGCCGATATTCATCGTCTTTTGGAGGTATTAAATCGCCTGGTGGAGGCGGGAGATACGGTTTTGGTGATTGAGCACAATCTGGATGTGATCAAAACGGCGGACTATCTCATTGATTTGGGACCGGAAGGGGGCGACCGGGGAGGTTTAGTTGTTGCCACCGGTACCCCGGAAGAGGTGGCCAAAACGGCGGGATCTTATACGGGGCAATTTATCAGGAAGATACTGGAGCGTGAACGATATGGACTTAACTGCCCAATTGACAGTATTACCGGATAAACCCGGCGTGTACCTGATGAAAGATGATCAGGGGAAGATTATCTATGTGGGCAAGGCTACTTCCCTCAAACAGCGGGTGCGGTCCTATTTTCAAAACAGTAAACACCATACCCCTAAAGAGCTTTCACTGATCAAAAAGATTCATGACCTGGAAACCATTGTGGTGGACTCGCCCATGGAAGCACTTGTTTTGGAATGTAATTTAATTAAGCAGCACCGTCCCAAATATAATATCCGCTTAAGGGATGACAAACATTATCCTTACATCAAGATTACCATGGATGAGTCTTTCCCCCGGGTTTTGGTGGTGCGGTCGATGAAATCGGACAAAGGGAAATATTTTGGTCCCTATACTAACAGTACTGCGATGCATGAAACCTTAAAAATAATTAAAGATATTTTTCCCCTGCGCTCCTGCCGCAAGGAGAAGGTGGATCCCAAAACCAGGGCTTGTTTAAATGCCCACATTGGGAAATGTGCCTCTCCTTGTGCCGGGAAAATTTCACCGGAAAATTACCGGGCCATGGTTGATCAGGTGATCCTGTTCTTGGAAGGGCGGCGCTTGGAGGTGATCAAGGATTTGGAAAAGAAGATGAAACAAGCATCGGAAGATCTGAATTTTGAAGAGGCGGCCCGCTACAGGGATCAAATTCAAGCGGTACGGCAAGTAGTGGAAAAGCAAAAGGTGGAAAACAAGAATTCAGAAGATCGGGATGTGGTGGGTTTGGCCACCGGGAGGGATTTAGCATCGGCGGTGATCTTTTTTGTCCGAGGGGGCAAGGTCATGGGCCGGGATCATTTTTTTCTGACCAATGTGGAGCATGATCAGGTGGACTCCTTATTAGGCGCTTTTTTACAGCAATATTATGAACATGCCGAAGAAATACCCGGTGAAATCGTGATTCAAAGCCCCCTTCCTGATCAGGCTTTGCTGGAAGAGTGGCTGACCATGAAGCGGGGTTTTAAGGTGCACATGCACCAGGCCCAACGGGGGGAT
Organism: Dehalobacterium formicoaceticum; assembly: GCF_002224645.1. NCBI lineage: Bacteria > Bacillati > Bacillota > Clostridia > Eubacteriales > Peptococcaceae > Dehalobacterium > Dehalobacterium formicoaceticum. Next base: position 1,023,885 of record NZ_CP022121.1, read on the forward strand.
AAAAAACGGCTTTTGGATCTGGTAATTAAAAATGCCCAGATTAAACTGGATCAGCATTATTCCCTGCAAAGTCAGCGCAAGGAGGAAGCAGGGGCAGCTTTGGAGCAGCTGCGTAAGGAACTGCATTTACCCCAGACACCCCACCGTATTGAGTGCTATGATATCTCCAATACCCAGGGTACCAACTCCGTGGGTTCCATGATCGTTTTTATCGGAGGAGAACCCTGCCCGGCAGAGTATCGCAGGTTTAAGATAAAGACGGTGGAAGGCCCTAATGATTTTGCCTCCCTCCAGGAGGTTTTAAGACGCCGCATTCAGCGAGGCTTGGATGAGAGAAGGGAAATCAGAGAAGCAGGCCTCCCCCTTAAGGAAGCAAAATTTGCCGACTTTCCTGATCTGATGATTATCGATGGGGGCAAGGGGCAGCTTTCCGCTGTGAAAGAAATTTTGGATCAGTTTGCTTTATCATTGCCTGTTTTTGGGTTGGCGAAAGAATTTGAACATCTTTTCCGGCCGGAAGAAAGTGAACCAATTATTTTGGCAGCCAACAGCCCAGCCTATTATTTAATCCAGCGGGTACGCAATGAAGCCCACCGCTTTGCCATTACCTATCATCGCAAGCTGCGCTCCAAGGAACAAGTAAAATCCGTCTTGGATGAAATTCCCGGGATCGGGCCTGCCCGGAGAAAAGCTTTGCTTAAAGCTTACGGCTCTGTGGAAAGAATTGCCCAGGCTTCCGCGGAAGAATTATCAATGGTGGAAGGCATGAACCGAAAATCTGCCGCCGATGTGTACCTTTTCTTTAAAAAAATGAAGGAGAAAAATGATGACGATTAAATTGATTGCATCCGACCTGGATGGGACTTTATTAGATGAACATGGTGGTATTTCAGAACGGACCAAGGAAGCGATCCGGCGCGCGGAAAAAAAAGGGGTGCTTTTCACCTTTGCCACCGGCCGCATGTATCGCTCCGCTTTGCCTTTTGCCCAAGAATTAAATCTTGATTTACCTTTGATAACTTATGAGGGGGCTTTGATCAAAACATCCCATACCCAGGAGGTAATTCGCCATCGTCCTCTGCCGGTGGATCTGGCTAAGGAAATCATTACCATTGGGGACCAAGAGCATCTAAGCGTCAACGTTTATGTGGATGACGAGATCTATGTCCATCGGGAGACGGAAGCGGTGCAAGATTATAGCCGTATGGTGCGGGTACCCTATACCAAGGTGGATCACTTACAGAGTTTTTTGGAACAGCCTCCCACGAAGGTGATTTATATTGGTGAAGAAGAACGGTTGCTGCGTCTTTGGGGAGAGTTGAAGGAGCAGTTTGGCGATCAGGCTTATATTACAAAATCCACCCCCCATTTCCTGGAATTTACTCATCCCCAAGCCACTAAAGGGAATGGGATTCAGGTCTTAAGTCAGATCTTAAACATCAAGCAGGAAGAAATTATGGCTTTCGGGGACAATTTTAATGACTTATCCTTATTACGTTCCGCCGGTTTGGCTGTGGCCATGGAAAATGGGCGGGAAGAATTGAAAAAAGAAGCTGATTTTGTTACCTCTTCCAATCGGGAAGATGGGGTAGCTCAAGCCATAGAGCAATTTGTTCTCTCCGAGTAACTTTTGCCATAAAAATATTATGGATGGTATTGACATTTTTCGATAGCAATTATACCAATAACTTGATATAATTGGAATACTGGAACAAGCTTAAAGATAACGGAGGGAGAACTAAGTATGCATCATGAAATTAATTTAGATAAATTGGATCAATTAAAAAAAGGTGATCCGGAAAATATGCTGGAAGCCTTATCTGGCTTACCCACTCAATGCCAGGATGCCATGCAGCGGGCACGGGCAGTGAACATTTCCTTTGCTGCTGATTTTAAAAATATTCTGGTTACCGGCTTGGGGGGCTCTGCTATCGGAGGAGATTTTCTCCGGGTTTACGGATATCGAAAATGTACCCTGCCCATTTTGGTGAATCGAGACTATAATCTGCCATCCTTTGTTAATGAACAGACCCTGGTGCTGGCCGTGAGTTATTCCGGAAATACAGAGGAGACCTTAAGTGCTTATGAAGAGGCCAAATTAAAAAAGGCACCCATCGTCGCTTTAACCAGCGGCGGCCAATTGGCAGAAAGGGCAAAAAAGGATGGGATTCCCCTTATTCTGATCCCCAGCGGGCTGCAGCCCAGAGCGGCCACCGGATATCTGTTCCTGCCCCTTTTGGTTGTTTTGGAAAAGTTATCACTTCTCTCTGATATCGCAGCTGAAATTGAGGAAACGATTGCAGGTCTGGCGGATTTAAGCAAGGCGATAAGTGCCCAGGTTCCTACAGAAAATAATCCGGCCAAACAACTGGCTCTGCGCTTTTATAACAAGATACCGGTAATTTGGGGCGTGGCCGGGACAACAGAAACGGTAGCCATGCGCTGGAAAGGGCAAATTAATGAAAATAGTAAAGCCCTGGCCTATTTCAATGTTCTGCCGGAATTAAACCATAACGAAATTGTCGGTACGGAAGTACCGGAAAAATTCCTTCGAGAGCTGGAAGTGGTCTTTCTGCGTACCGAGGACGATCATCCCCGGGTGCAAAAAAGGTTCGACATCACTAAGGAGATCATTGGGGAAAGAGTAGGAGGGATTAGCGAAGTTTGGGGTGACGGCAAAAATCCCTTGGCCCGGATGTTCGCTCTCACCTATTTGGGGGACTGTACCAGCGCTTATTTAGCCTTGCTGTACGGAATTGATCCCAGTCCGGTAAAATTGATTACCTTATTAAAAAATAAACTTGCTGAGCTGCCTGAGGCTTAATGCTTTTTAATGTAAGTATGACTATCCATGAAAAGTGGATAGTTTTCTTTTGCTGTTAAAAGAATTTTAAATTATGTAAAAGTTTCCTGAAAAACTTGTTAAGATACTTAAGTAAAGGATGAAAACTCTTTACTGATGCCGGGTTCCACCGATTTTGCTTATTCGCATACTGTTAAACAAATTTTCGAGGGAATCCTGAGACTTTTATCCTGGGAAAGATGATGTTATAATAGCACTATCTAGGATATTAATGGAAACATGAATGGAAATAAGTTTGGGGTGGTGTTGATATGGAGAGGGAGCGATTCTTGTCGCCGGAAGAGATTTTCTTATTTAACGAAGGAACCTATTACCATTCTTATCTAAAATTTGGCAGTCATAGAGTAAAGGTCAATCATATTTGGGGCGTTCACTTTGCCATCTGGGCTCCCCATGCGCAGCGGGTCCGGGTAGTGGGGGATTTTAACCGTTGGCGCGGGGCTGATCACCCCATGAAAAAACAAGGAGAAACCGGGGTTTGGACCCTTTTTATCCCTCATTTAAAAATTGGAGAGATCTACAAGTATGAGATTCTCACGGCAGCTGGAAGCACGATCTTAAAAACAGATCCTTGGGCCTTTCATTGTGAAGTCCGTCCTAAAACGGCTTCTGTTGTCTATGATCTTTCCGGGTATATATGGGGTGATGCTGATTGGATGAAAAAAAGAAGAGAGCAAGCTGTCAGGGAACAGCCCCTAAGTATTTATGAGGTTCACTTGGGTTCCTGGCGGCAGCATCCGGACGGATCCTTTTTGAATTACCGGGAATTGGCGGAGCAACTGGTACCCTACGTGCAGGAAATGGGATATACCCATATCGAACTTTTGCCTTTAATGGAACACCCTTTGGATCGCTCCTGGGGCTACCAGGTTACCAGTTACTACGCCGCCACCAGCCGTTACGGCACTCCCCACGATTTGATGTATTTCATCGACTGCTGTCATCAGGCCGGGCTGGGTGTGATTATGGATTGGGTGCCGGGTCACTTTTGTAAAGATGCCCATGGATTAGGACGCTTTGACGGTAAACCCCTTTTTGAAGGGGAAGAACATGATCAATGGGGCACCTATAAATTCAATTTTTCCCGCACGGAAGTATGGAGTTTTCTCATTGGCAATGCCGTATTCTGGTTTGCAGAGTATCATGTGGATGGACTGCGGGTGGATGGGGTTACCAGTATGCTCCTCTTAAATTTCGGCAAAGGAGAACGTAACTGGACGCCCAATATTTATGGCGGAAGAGAAGATCTGCACGCCATTGATTTCCTGCGCAAGCTGAATCAGGTGGTTTTTCATTATTTTCCGGGGGCTTTAATGATCGCCGAGGAGTCCACGGATTGGCCGATGGTCACCAAACCTCCCTATGAAGGTGGCTTGGGCTTTAATTATAAGTGGAACATGGGTTGGATGAATGACACGTTGAAGTATATGGAGACCTATTTTGACCGGCGCTGTGATCACCATCATTTACTGACCTTCTCTTTGCTGTATGCCTTTTCCGAGGAATTTATTCTGCCCTTTTCCCATGATGAGGTGGTGCACGGGAAAAGGTCCCTGTTGGATAAAATGCCCGGAGACTATTGGCGCAAATTTGCCGGATTACGTTTGCTTCTTTGCTACCAAATCTGCCATCCGGGAAAGAAATTACTTTTTATGGGGGGAGAATTTGGCCAGTTTATTGAATGGCGGGAAGCAGAATCCCTGGAGTGGTTTTTGACCGATTATGAAATGCACCGTAAACTGCAATACTTCGTCAAAGAAATCAACCATTTGTATCTGCGGGAGAAAAGCCTGTGGGAATTGGACTATTCCTGGGAGGGATTTAGTTGGCTGGATGTGAATAATAATCAACAAAGCGTGCTGGCATTTATGCGCCGGGATCAGCAGGGGAATTTTTTACTGGTGGTGTTGAATTTCCAACCTGATTATTATCCTAATTATCGGCTGGGGGTGCCGGTTTCAGGTGTTTATCAAGAAATTTTTAATACAGATGCATCATGCTTTGGCGGCTCAGATCAAGTGAATCGAGACTCCGTTCTTGGAGAGAAAATTCCCTACCACGGGCAGCCTTTTTCCATCGAAATGAAACTACCGCCTTTAGGCGGCATCATCATCAGATTGGTTGCCGGGTAATTTTGGAGGGATATGTTGGGAGGGGAAGAAATGATTTGGCTTAAAGACAGTTTTAAAAAGGCCTACGTAGAAAAGTTTATTGAGATTCAAGGATCGATGCCGAATACGGGAACATCTTGGGAAAAATATCGTGCCTTGGTGGTCTTAATCAAAGAAAAAATGAAAATCAGCCAGGCGGCGGAATCAATGAACGACTCTTCGCCGGATCAGGAAAAGCAGGTTTATTATTTTTCCTTGGAATTTTTGATTGGTAAACTATTATCTTATTATCTGATTAATTTGGGCATTAAAAATGTGGTCCAGGAAGGCCTGGAGGAACTGGGCATTGATTTGGAAGACCTGATAGCAGAAGAAAATGATGCAGCATTGGGCAATGGAGGCCTGGGACGTCTGTCTGCTTGTTATCTGGATTCTATGGCTTTTTTAGGCATCCCCGGTCAGGGCAATGGCATCCGCTATAAATATGGACTTTTTCAACAAAAAATTGTGAATGGTTTTCAGGTGGAACTGCCGGATAACTGGTTAAAAAACGAATATCCCTGGGAAATGAGAAAGTCGGATAACACAGTGGTGGTGAAATTCAAAGGCCATGTCAGGACAGAAAGTATTAAAGGTAAACTGACATTTTTCCATGAAGACTATGAGCCGGTGCTGGCGGTGCCCTATGACATTCCGATGCTGGGCTATGGCAACTTGAATCGGATCAATAACCTGAGGCTGTGGAGTGCCGAGCCGATCAAGGATGATCTTGACTGGGTCAGTTTTAATCAGGGGGACTACAGCAAGGCAGTTGCTTACCGTTCTGAAGTAGAAGCCATTTCTTACATCCTCTATCCTGAAGACAGCAGTCATGCCGGACGGGAATTGCGCTTAAGACAGGAATATTTTTTCACTGCTGCCGGTTTAAGCACGATCATTCGTTATTTTAAAAAGAAAAACAACTCTTTTTCCGGTTTTGCCCGTAAAGTTGCCATTCATATCAATGATACCCATCCTGCCCTGTGTGTGCCCGAGTTGATGCGTATTTTTATGGATGAAGAGGATTTAGGCTGGGACGAGGCCTGGAACATCACAGTCAATACCATTTCATTTACCAATCATACCATTCTGCCCGAGGCCTTGGAAAAATGGCCGGTGGAGATTATGAAATCCCAATGTCCCCGCATTTATATGATTATTGAAGAAATTGACCGCAGGTACCGGGAAGAGATGCATCATATGCATCCGGAAAAAAGAGATCTGATTGAACACACAGCCATTATTCGGGACGGGCAGATCCATATGGCACATCTGGCGGTGATCGGCAGCAATTCCGTTAACGGGGTGGCGGAGCTGCATACGAAGATTCTGAAAACCCAGGTACTTAAGGATTTTTATACCATCTATCCCTATAAATTCAACAATAAAACCAATGGGGTCAGTCACCGGAGATTTTTATTGGAAGCCAACCCGGATCTGTCCAGGTTAATCAGTGAGAGCATTGGAGAGGACTGGATCCGGCAAAGCGAATCCTTGGAAAAGTTGTTGCCTTATACATCGGACACTGCATTTCTGGAAAAATTAGCAGATGTGAAATACCACAACAAATGTCGTTTGGCTAATTATATCAATGATAAAATGAATATCCAGGTGGATCCTTCCTCGATTTTTGATATTCAGGTAAAAAGAATCCATGCATATAAACGTCAGCTTTTAAATATTCTTAAAATTATGGATCTTTATAATCGTTGGAGAGAGGATCCCAGCATGGATATATATCCTACTACCTTTATCTTTGGCGGTAAAGTCGCACCCGGTTACCAATATGCGAAAAGCATTATCAAATTAATCACTACCATGGCTCAGAGAATTAATACCGACCCGGCTTTGGGGGGTAAAATGAAGGTGATTTTCCTGGAGAATTTTAATGTCAGCCTGGCGGAAATGATTTATCCTGCGGCGGACATTAGTGAACAGATTTCTACGGCTAGTCAGGAAGCTTCCGGAACGGGCAACATGAAATTTATGTTAAACGGTGCCATTACCTTGGGAACCTTAGACGGTGCCAATGTGGAAATCAGACGGGCCGTGGGGGATGAGAACATCGCGATTTTTGGTTTAAAAGCCAATGAGGTGATGAATTACTACCAATGGGGGGCTATAAATCCTGGGAAGAATATCAGAATTTCCCTCGTTTGAAAAGGGTTGTTGATCAATTGGTAGACGGCAGCCTGGGATCAAGCAACGAATTCGCCGGTATCTATGAATCCTTATTGCGGGATAACGATCAATACTTTGTGTTAAAGGATTTTCGCTCCTATACCGACACCTGGCAGAAAGTAAATTTATGGTATCAACATAAGCTGTCCTGGGCCAGTTCCTGTTTGGTTAATATCGGGAAGGGCGGAGTTTTTTCCAGTGATCGCGCTATTAAAGAATATGCAGATGATATCTGGCATGTGCCTTACCAAAATGAAATACCCGGTCCGCAAGAACAATCAGGCATCAATCAGATAAAGCATGCGTATAAATAAGTATGTCCAGTAACGGGATTCTTTAAAATGCATCTCGTTGGATCTTAAATTCTGCTTCAATATAAATAAAAGCTGTATTTAGAATAAGGGAGGAAGGAGATTTAGATATGAAAGTACTTTTTGCTATTGCTGAAGCGGATCCTTTTATAAAAACCGGAGGACTGGGAGATGTGGGCGGCTCATTGCCCAGAGCTATTAATAAACAAAACGGACTGCTGCGTGTCATTATGCCTAAATATAGCTCTATCCCCCAATCTTTTTTAAAGGAAATGCGCTATGTGATTAGCTTCAATGTTGATTTGGCCTGGCGCAGACAATATTGCGGATTATGGGAACTTATTTATGAAGGGGTACATTATTATTTTATTGATAATGAATATTATTTTAAAAGAGCCGGAATTTATGGATATGACGATGATGGAGAAAGGTTTGCCTTTTTTAACAAGGCGGTGCTGGAGAGTTTGATTCGCATGTCGGATTTCCGCCCGGATATCATTCATTGCAATGATTGGCATACGGCGTTAATCCCCATGATGTTAAAAGAATATTATAGCAGCAATCCTTTCTACTATGGCATGAAAACGATTTTTACCATTCATAATTTGCATCATCAGGGGATCTTTGCCAAAGAAATTCTCCAGGATGTGCTGTCTCTGAGTCCGGATTCCAACGGAGCCCGCAATCTTGAATTTCATGAAGCGGCAAACTACCTGAAAGGAGCCTTGCTTTATTCTGATCTGATCACCACCGTAAGTCCTACTTATAGCGAGGAAATCCTGGATCCCTATTATGGGGAGGGTTTAGATGCCTTTCTCCGGCAAAGAAAAGAAGATCTCTGTGGTATTTTGAACGGCATTGATTATGAAAAATATGATCCTTGCCTGGACCCTGCTTTGGTTTGTCATGCTCCCGAAGCTCATTGGAAAAAGGAAAATAAACTCCATGTCCAAATGTTATTTAACCTGCCCATAAATGATCAGGTGCCCGTTCTGGCAATTATTTCCCGGCTGGTGGAGCAAAAAGGACTGGATCTCCTCAGTCATATCATCAGGGAGCTCATGGAGTTGGATCTTCAGATCGTGGTGCTGGGAACCGGAGATTATAAAAATGAAGAAACATTTCGTTATTTTGCAGCCCGTTATCCGGAAAAGCTGGGTATAAAATTTTTATTCCATGAGGAGTGGGCCCATAAAATATACGCCGGTGCCGATATGCTTCTCATGCCCTCCCGTTTTGAGCCTTGTGGATTGTCACAAATGACAGCCATGCGTTATGGGACCATTCCCATCGTACGGGAAACAGGGGGATTAAAGGATAGTGTCATTCCTTATGATGGGAAGAAGGATACCGGGAATGGTTTTACCTTTGGCCCTTACAATGCCCATGAACTCCTTTATACGGTACAAAAAGCGGTAAAACTGTATCATGAGGATCAAGTAGCTTGGCAAGGTCTGGTGCATCGGGCCATGGAAACCGATTTCAGCTGGGATCTGTCTGCCCAAAAATATCTTGAAATGTACGAAGCATTAATGGTCAAGATGTGAACTCGTTCAGCTAAGCTGAACATCGGACTTCAGATGGGGGAATCTACTCCACCTGAGGCAAGAATAGGAACTCCCGCTTATAGAAGTGGGAGTCCTGGAATCTAATAAAAAGAAAAGGTTGGAAAATAATGTTAAATCCGAAGGTCTATCATGATTCCCATGCATCTTTTTACCGCCATCCTTTTGGAGCAGTCCCCGTGGGAACAGAATTGGTGTTGAGAATGGAGATCATATCCCGGGAACTTCCGGATCATTGCTTTTTGCGTTTATGGGGAAGTGAAGATCAGTACCGGGAGATTCCCATGGAGTGGAAGGAAGAGGTTGCTGGATTACATGATTATAGCCGGGTCTATGAAGTGCGGTTTAAAATGCCGGAGGATCCGGGCTTAGTCTGGTATTCTTTCCGGATCCAAACCGGTCAGCAGGTTTATTATTACGGCAATAACCAGGAAAGGTTGGGGGGCATGGGGCTTTTAAAGAAAACCGAGCTTCCGGCCTATCAAATTACTGTTTTTATCCCCAATCAAGTACCCAAATGGTATAAAGAAGGGGTTATGTATCAGATTTTTGTCGACCGTTTTCGGAAGGGAGCGGATGATGGTGCCATGAACGGCTCCCGCCGGAGTATTGCTATGAAACAGGCCTTACTCCAAATGGATTGGAATGATACCCCTTTCTATCTTAAGGATGAGGCGGGGCGGATTACCAGGTGGAACTTTTTTGGCGGGAATTTGACCGGTGTCCTGGAAAAATTAGATTATCTGGAAAGCTTAGGTGTGAGCATCATCTACTTTAACCCTATTTTCGAAGCAGCCAGCAATCATAAATATGATACGGCAGACTATTTAAAAATCGACGGCATGTTTGGTGATGAAGAGATCTTTCGCCGCTTGGTAGAGGAGGCTGGAAAAAGAGGCATTGCCATTATTTTGGATGGTGTCTTTAGTCATACCGGCGCCAATAGTATTTACTTTGATAAATGCGGTTATTTCAACCAAGAGGGTGCATTTCAGTCTCCTGATTCTCCCTATGCCTCCTGGTATAATATTTCGGAGGATGAAGCATATGAATGCTGGTGGGGAGTGGAGGATTTACCCAATGTGAATGAGATGGAGCCCTCCTATCAAGAGTTTATTTTTGGCGGGAAAGACTCGGTAGTGCGCCATTGGATCAATGCGGGCGTGAAAGGCTGGCGTCTCGATGTCGTAGATGAACTGCCGGACGAATTTGTTAAAAAGCTCCGTCAAGGGGTAAAAGAGACGGACCCTGAAGCCGTTTTGATCGGAGAGGTATGGGAGGATGCTTCCAATAAGGTAAGTTACGGCAAGCTGAGGGAGTATTTTTGGGGGGAAGAATTGGATAGTGCCATGAATTATCCTCTGCGCAGCATCTTTCTGGATTATCTTCTGGGGACCATTAAGGCTGTTCAGGTTCATAACAGAGTAATGAGTCTTTACGAAAATTATCCCAGAGAGAATTTTTTGGCGGCCATGAATGTCATGGGCAGTCATGACCGGAAAAGAGCCTTAACCATACTGGGAGAGGCGCCTTCGGGAGAAGAATTTTCGGAAAGGGAAAAAGAAGGGTATCGTTTACCCCCGGCAAAGAAAGAACTGGGCGTGAAAAGATTGAAGCTGCTCTCCCTGCTCCAGATGACTTTCCCCGGGGTTCCTTGTGTTTATTATGGGGATGAAGCGGGGATGGAGGGTTATACCGACCCATATAATCGGGGACCCTATCCCTGGGGTAAGGAGGATCAGGAACTTTTATCCTGGTACCGTCGTATGATCCGCATGCGCCGGGAATATCCGATTTTTCAGGAATGTCAGTTTTTCTCATTTTACCAGGGACAGGATGTCTACGGTTATTCCTTGCGGGGAGAGGGGGAAGGGGTTTTTGTTCTCGTCAATCGCCATCTTTCAGAGGAAAGAACCATAGAACCAGACTTTGGTGCCGATATCGGAAAAGGGAATCAGTCCTTAATATTAGATCTTTTAGCCGGGACAACCATCGATCAATCTGAAACCTTCCTTATTCCGCCTCTTACCGGACGGGTGATTTATTACAAGGAATTGCCGGCAGGGAGGAAGGAAGAGTTTATTTTACCCGTGGGGTGCGGTGTTTTACTCCATATCACTTCCTTACCTTCCCCTTGGGGGGTGGGGGATTTTGGTCAGGAAGCGTACCAATTTGCAGATTTTCTGAGCTCGGCAGGTCAAACCATTTGGCAGGTTCTGCCCCTTCATCCTCCCGGTTTCGGTCATTCTCCCTATCAGAGTTTTTCCGCTTTTGCGGGAAATGAGCTTTTCATTGATACCGGACATTTGGTGTCAGAAGGATTACTGAAGCAGGAAGAGGTGGCAGAAGGGCTGGAGAACATTCATGAAAGCCGGGGCCATCACTTTCAGGTAGATTTTTCCTCAGCTGAGGACTGCAAGGACAAGCTTTTCCGTAAAGCGCTGCGCCGCTTTAAATTGGCATTGAGCAGAAAGAAGAAAAGAAGCCTTCCTTCAGCGTATCTTCAGCCGGAAAACTACGCAAATTTTCAACAGGAACATCAACACTGGTTGGAGGACTATTGTCTTTATGCCGCTTTGAAAAAGTTTTTTAAAGGACAGCCCTGGTATTTATGGGAACCGGAAATACGGGACAGGCAGGAGGAAGCCCTGGCCTACTATCGCAAAAAATTAGTAAGGGATATGGAGTATCATTGTTTTCTCCAATATACTTTTTTCACCCAATGGCAGCAATTAAAAGATTATTGTCAGGAAAAAGGGATTTCCATTTTGGGGGACTTGCCCATCTATGTTTCTCATGACAGTGCCGATACCTGGGTCCATCGGCATCTCTTTGCTCTGGATGATGCAGGGCAGCCTCTGAAGATGGCCGGTGTTCCCCCGGATTATTTTTCTCCCGAAGGACAACTATGGGGCAACCCGATTTATCGATGGGATGAAATGGCCCGGGAGGACTATGCCTGGTGGATAGCAAGGATCAGACATAGCATTCGTCTCTATGATTATTTCCGCCTCGATCATTTCCGGGGGTTTGAAGGATATTGGGCGGTGCCTGGGGGAGAAAAAACAGCAGCATCCGGTTTTTGGTATAAGGGACCGGGGCTGGGATTCTTTGAAGCTTTGCATAATGAACTGGGAGAGTTGCCTTTTATTGCAGAAGATTTAGGTGTCATTACCCCAGAGGTTCATAATCTAAAGCATTTATGCGGCTTTCCCGGCATGTTGGTATATCAGTTTTCCCATCAGGAGATGGTTGATAGGGAGCCGAAGAAAAGGTCAACTTTGGAGACAGCGGATTCAGAGTCAGAGTACAGGGAGCCTGTTACCGAAAAGACAGACAAAGTCTACAAAAATATTGTTTATTACACAGGTACCCACGATAATGATACCTTGGCCGGATGGTGCCAGGACCAGAAGGAGGACTGCTCTGTGCCCGCCATTATTGAAGAACTCTATCAAAGCGATGCCGCCTGGGTGATCATCCCCCTGCAGGATCTCTTGCGGCTGGGGAAAGAACACAGAATGAATACCCCCGGTACCGCAGAGGGGAATTGGACCTGGCGCATGGATCCTACCCTTTTGACAGAAGAAATCAAAAGATGGCTAGGCAAACTGGCTGCTGACAGATAAGGATCACAGGAATCTTTTTTCCCGAAAGGGTTGCTTTTCCCGTAACATTTGCTATAATTAATTAAAAAGTATCTCAGTGACATTTGATGTGGGCAACGGAGTCCTCGTACAAAGTAATTTTGACGAGGACTTTTATTTGTTTAAAATTGAAATGATAATCGGAGGTTGATTCTATGGCAAGGTATAACAGAGATGATATTTTTCGTATGGTTAAAGAGCAGAATGTCCAGTTTATTCGCCTGCAGTTTACCGATATTTTTGGAGTTTTGAAGAATGTAGCTATTACTGTGAACCAATTAGAAAAAGCTCTGGATGGGGAATTGATGTTTGACGGGTCCTCAATTGACGGCTTTGTGCGTATCGAGGAATCAGATATGTACCTGAGACCGGACATCGACAGTTGGGTGACCTTTCCCTGGCATTCAGGGGAAGGAGCAGTAGGACGCTTTATTTGTGATGTTCATAAATCGGATGGAACACCTTTTGAGGGTGACCCCAGGGTGATTCTGCAAAAGGTGCTGGCGGAAGCGGCTGAAATGGGCTATACCATGAATGTGGGCCCGGAATGTGAGTTTTTCCTGTTCCAAACGGATGAAAAAGGCCGTCCCACCCTGATCACCCATGATAATGCAGGATATTTTGATTTAACCCCGGTGGATTTAGGGGAAAATGCCCGGCGGGATATGGTTATTAATTTAGAAGATATGAATTTTGAAATTGAAGCTTCTCATCATGAAGTAGCACCGGGACAGCATGAAATAGATTTTAAATATGCGGATGCTTTAACAGCAGCGGACAATATTCAGACCTTTAAATTTGTAGTGCGTACCATCGCTCAGCGGCACGGTCTTCATGCCACCTTTATGGCCAAACCTATTTTTGGGATTAATGGCTCCGGCATGCATGTCAATCAGTCTCTCTTTAAAAACGGGCAAAACGCTTTTTATGACCCACAGGGGGAATTAGAGCTTTCCATGGACGCCTATTATTATATCGGCGGTTTAATGCAACATGCCCGGGGCATGGCTGCGGTGACCAATCCCACGGTGAATTCCTATAAAAGATTGGTGCCGGGTTACGAAGCCCCGGTTTATGTGGCCTGGTCCGGACAAAACAGAAGCCCCTTGATCAGGATTCCGGCGAAGCGGGGTGTCTCCACCCGGGTGGAAATGAGAAATCCGGACCCCTCTTGTAATCCATATTTAGCCATCGCCGTGATGCTCAAGGCCGGATTGGATGGCATTAAGAATAAAATTACCCCGCCTCCTGCGGTCAATCTGAACATCTATGAAATGAACCAAAAGGAAAAAGATGATCTCGCCATAAACAGTTTACCGGGAAGCTTGGAAGAAGCTGTTAAGGAGCTAAAAAATGATGCGGTCATTATGGATGCCCTAGGCAACCATGCTATGGACCGTTTTGTGGAAGCCAAAACCTTGGAGTGGGATGAATATCGTACCAAGGTCAGCCGATGGGAAATTGATCAATATTTAACGAAGTTTTAACCGGATTAAGATCAAAACAGCAGCGCATGTTATAATGGGTGTTTCAAGGGGGATCAAGCATAATGCATATTGATCCCCCTTTTGTAAGGTCATGATTGAAATAATTATCTGATTTGTTGATTTTCTTGTCGAAGAATGTCGAGAAGTACTAATTTCTTTTCATTCTTTTTCAAACCATTGAATTGTGTGTCTTTTCTGATATAATGAAAATGAGGTTAATTAATTCAACTTATTTCTGGCTTGACAAACCTGGTTGGAATCAAAAGTCGGCAGCGTCATGCGCTTGCGGTTCAAAATTCGGATGGAGAGATAGGAATCCCATGCTGAAATAAGAACTTGTCAATGGGGATCATGATCCCGCTAAGAAAACATATAAAGCAAAGGGTTAAGTTATGTCACCCTTGTGCTTGAATTCACTTACACAATGGAGGTAAAAACATATGCACAGATATTTACAAATCGTCAATTTAGGCAAAAAGGAATTTGGAGATTTTTACAAAATTAATCATCGGTTTTGGTTGCAGCGTTTGGCCAACGATATCAATGATTCCTTAATTTTTGTCGATCATCCCCATGTGATCATTGTGGGGAATCAAGGGAATTCAACAGAAATTAAGCTTCCCTATGCCATGGCGCGGCGAGAGGATATGCCTGTTTCTCAGACAGACTGGGACGGTGAAATGACCTATCGTGGACCGGGACAGTTGGTTATCTATCCCGTCATGCATTTACTGCGCCAAGGACTTACGATGGATGAATTGATGCAAAAGATGGAAAATATTTTTATTATTTTACTTCATCAATATGGGATTCAGGCCCATATCCTACCGGGAGGCATCATTGCGGTTGATGGATGTAAAATTGGCTCTATTGATTTGGAAGAACGGCAAAAGGTGACACGCTTTAGTATGGTGCTTAATGTTAACCCTCGTCTTTCCCTGCTGCGTATGCTTCAATTGGAGGACAATCAGGCAAAGGGTGTTACCTCTATGTATCATCAGTTAAAGAAAAAGGTGGACGTGAGACAGCTAAAGATGCATTTCATCAGTAAGTTTGAAGAAGAATTTGGTTATACCATGGAAGATTCCTCTGCTTCTTTATTTGCATAAACAGAGTTCTAAATATCAGGTGAATTTTTTTCCGTCTGATGGGAAGAAGAATATCCAGGAATCAGTGCCACTTTTCCCGCCGCTTGAAAAAGCGAAGGTATTAGTGGCATTTTGTTTTTGGTTCACGAGGCTGATCAGTTGAATCCCGGAGTATATTTGTGGTATGATGATAACGTTCATTATATTTATGAGTTTTGATCGGCTCTTGCCGAAGGAGATGAATCTTATGAATTTTATCAAGATGCATGGCTTGGGCAATGATTTTGTGATGGTCAACCTTATGCAGGAGGAACTCCACGGGGATCTCGCTGCCTTAGCCAGGAAAGTTTGCCATCGGCACTATGGCATCGGAGCTGACGGGATGATTTTGATCCTCCCTTCGGAGCAGGCAGACGTTAAAATGCGCATTATTAATAGTGACGGCAGTGAAGCAGAAATGTGCGGCAATGGGATTCGCTGTTTGGCTAAGCTGGTCTATGAGTATAAATTAGTTCAGACTCCCTTTATTACTGTAGAAACTTTGGCAGGGATCATGGGAACGGAAGTAATTTTAGATGCTGGGGATCAAGTACAGGGAATTAAGGTGGATATGGGGGAACCCCGGCTGCTGCCTGAATCCGTTCCTGTTTTGCTGCCGGGAAAACAAGCGGTTGCTCAAGGTTTAAATGTGGATGGGAACCGAGTAGAGGTGACAGCGGTTTCCATGGGTAATCCTCATTGTGTCATTTTTGTACCTGATGCAGCTGCTGCACCGGTCACAACCTTGGGACCGATATTGGAAAAACATCCGGCTTTTCCCGCCAAAACAAATGTGGAATTTGTGGAAATTATCAACCCCGGAGAGGTCAAAATGCGCATTTGGGAACGGGGCGCCCAAGAAACCATGGCTTGTGGTACCGGAGCCTGTGCTGTGATCGTGGCAGGTGTCCTTAATAACAAAACCCAGCGCGAGGCGGTGGTGCACTTAAAGGGCGGAGACCTTAAGATCCATTGGGCGGATAATAACCACGTATTCATGACAGGCCCGGCGGTGGTTGTATTTGAAGGCAGGTATTTTCTTTAATATACGGTCACCAAAATTACAAAGATTTCTTTTAAAGTGCAGCATAAGGGTGCACTTTTTGAGATTCGTGATATAATTTATTTTAATAAATCATTTATTGGGGCGGGTTGTGGGGTAATTGGTATAGATTGGAGAAAAGATCATGGAATCAGTTGAACTTTTGGCTCCGGCCAAAATTAATCTGTCACTTGATGTGATCGGACAGAGAGAAAATGGCTATCATAATGTGCGCATGGTGATGCAATCCATTAGTTTGGCGGATCAGGTACGGGTGACCAAAAAAAATCAGGGCATCACCATTACTTCCAACGTGGCCAATATTCCTTTAAATGAAAACAACATTGCGGTTAAGGCGTGGAAAACTATGGCACATAACTTTCATTTATCAGGAGGAATCCAGATCCATTTGGAAAAAAGGATTCCTGTGGAAGCGGGTTTAGCCGGAGGCAGCAGTAATGCGGCTGCGGTATTAAAAGCGGTGAACCTCCTGTATGACTTGCGCCTTCCCGCCTCTAACCTGGCTGAAATCGGGCAATCCTTAGGCGCTGATGTTGCTTATTGTATTGAGGGCGGAATTGCTCTGGCGGAAGGGATTGGGGAAATCCTGACGCCCCTTCCGACATTACCGGAAGCATGGATGGTTCTGGTTAATCCCGGATTTGGGGTATCTACGAAGGAAGTCTATCAAGCATTGAACTATCAGGAGGTTTCCCATCATCCGGACACGGAGTGCCTGGTCCAGGCAATCAAAAAAGGAGATTGGCGTACCGTTGCCGATCAAATGGTGAATGTGTTAGAGGAAGTAACTGTGGAAAAGTATCCCCAGGTCGGGGAAATCAAAAAGGCTTTGTCGGATGCCGGTCTTTTTTCCTTAATGTCAGGCAGCGGACCAACTGTCTTCGGTATTGCCGAAACCAAAGAAAAAGCTATTGAGGCCGGAAAAAAGATGCAGGATCAATGGAAGACTGTGCTCGTGGCGCATACAGTATAAAGGTAATGGGGGTTGGATATGAGACGCAAATTATTACCGGTAAATTTAGAAAGTTATCGTCCTCTTGGTGATATTGTCTTTGAAACCATCCGTGAAGCCATAATTTCCGGATATTTAAGACCGGGAGAAAGATTGATGGAAGTGCAATTGGCGGAAGAAATGGGTGTCAGCCGTACACCCGTGCGGGAAGCGATCAGGAAATTAGAACAGGAAGGTTTTTTGGTGATTGTGCCAAGAAAAGGCGCTTATGTCGCGGGAATTTCCTTGAAGGATATCGCCGATGTTTTTGAAATCAGGGCTTCCATGGAATCTCTGGCAGCAGGCTTGGCCGCACAACGCATCACGGAAGAAGAACTAAATACCCTCAAGGATATGGTGGTTTCTTTTGCAGAATCTGCGGATCATCATGATCTCAAAGATATCGTGCATACAGATACCGATTTTCATGATATCATATATAAGGCAAGCCGTAATGAACGGTTAATTCCGATTATCAATAATTTAAGGGAACAGATCCAGAGGTATCGGGCAACCTCCTTAGCTTTTCCGGGACGTATCAAGATCACAGTGGAAGAACACCGGAAAATGGTGGAGGCAATCTCAAACAAAAATGTTGTCCTGGCCCAGAATTTAGCCCGTGCTCATGTGGAAAATTCCATGGATAGTATGTTGGTGGCTTTGAAAAGCAGCAATCAGTTGAGTGGACAAAAGAATGAAGAATGAAGAATGAATAAAAAGCTGAATGAAGATAATAAATCGTTCTTGGGACAGGAGGAATGAAGTCGCTTGATCACGGTAGACGGTATCATACTTGCAGGCAGTTCGAAGGAGGACAAGCTGGGAGAATCTTGTAAAGCCCTGATTGATATCGGGGGGCGCCCTATGGTTTCCTATGTCCTTGATGTGCTGAAAAGCTCACCCTCAGTTAAAAATATCGTTGTGGCTGGACCCCGGATGGAGTTGAACCGTCTTTTTGGCGGGATAGACCGGACAACAGTCGTATCAGAGGGAGAAAGCCTTATTGATAGCCTGATGAATGCTTTGGAAGCTCTTCAACCTCAGGGCAATGTGCTTATTGCTACTGGAGATATCCCCCTTTTGACCAGAGAGGCCTTGGACGACTTTTTAAAAAGATGCTCTAAAAAGCTGGCGGATGTTTATTATCCCATCGTGCCTAAAGAAGCCAATGAGCGTATTTATCCCGGCATAAAAAGAACTTATATCAGGTTTAAGGAAGGAACTTTTACCGGGGGCAATTTGTTTTTGGTCAATCCTCAGGTTGTGGCAGCAGCTGCCGGCAAAGCCCGTGCTTTTGTGGAGAAACGGAAATCGCCCTTGGCTTTGGCCCAACTGGTGGGATGGAAATTTTTAATTAAATTTCTTTTCCATACTGCGACCTTGGCAGAAACGGAAGCGTTGGTTTCCCGTATTTTTGGCATCAAAGGTGGGGTGATTATTTCCCCATATCCGGAAGTGGGCATAGATGTGGATAAACCCAGTGATTTAACTCTGGTCAGGAATGCTTTGGAAAAACATATTGCGCCGGGAAAGGAATGAATGGAACAGGGTTTTTCCTCTTGATGCAGAACATGAATATTAAAAAATTATATGCTTATAATATTCGGAATTAAGGATTGAATTCGGGGGCGGGAACAGAGCAATGGAAAGGTTAAAAAGAACAGATCGCTTGGTGGTATTATCCTCTATTTTAACAAAGAATCCCAATACCTTATACTCTCTGAATGACTTGGCGGTTATGACCGGTGCGGCTAAGTCGACGATCAGTGAAGATTTGACTTTGATCAAGGAACTGCTGCTCTCACATTCTTTGGGAGAGTTATGTTCTTTGTCAGGTGCTGCCGGAGGTATTTTTTATAAACCACTGCAAAATGAAAAAGGCAGTCAGGACTTCTTAAAGGAATTAGCGGACAGATTAAATGACCGGGAAAGGGTAATTCCCGGTGGATTTCTTTATATGAATGATGTAATATTTGATCCTCATATTATCAGCAGGATTGGAGAAATATTTTATACAAAGTTTCAACATACGGTACCTGATTTCATTGTCACGATAGAAACGAAGGGGATCCCTGTCGCTGCTATGACGGCAAGGTCCTTTAATATTCCCTTGATAATCGTACGGAATTCCGGGCGGGTGACCGAAGGCTCCTCAGTTAACATCAATTATCTTTCCGGATCGACAAATCGGATTCAAACCATGTCCCTGGCAAGAAGAGCCTTGCCGGATCATGCCAAGGTGCTGATCATTGATGATTTTATGAAAGGCGGCGGCACCGCTCAGGGTATGGTGAATTTGATGAAAGAATTTAATGGGGTAGTTGTGGGTATAGGGGTAGTCATGACCACCAGAAATCCGGAACAAAAATTAATTAAAGATTATACGGCCCTTCTAGAGCTGATTTCTATTGATGCTGAAACTAATGAAGTAATAATCAAACCCTTTTTAGGGAAAAACGTATTATTTTGAAAAAGAATGTATAAATTAAGGAAGTTTTGGAAATTTAGTAATATAATAAAGGGTTTTACTGGCAAACATAGAATAATGAAGTAATCAATTAGTTTTTGCATCATAGAAAGGACGGTGGGAGATATGGACGTAACGGATGTACGCATCAGAAAAACACTCTCGGAAGGGAAGATGAAAGCGATTGTATCGGTGACCATTGATGATGCTTTCGTCATTCACGATGTAAAAGTAGTGGACGGGCAAAATGGTTTATTTGTGGCAATGCCGAGCCGTAAGACTCCGGCAGGTGAATTTAGAGATATTGCTCATCCAATATCCCAACAAGCACGTGATATCATTCAATCCAAAGTATTGGAAAAATATCAGCAAGTGCTTACTGAGCAAGAAGCAGTTTAAAGGGATAAAAATAATGAAGTGATTAAAGTAATGGAGCCCTTGTGAGCTCCATTACTTTTTTATATAATACCTTTATAAGTCTAACTTTTCAGAGGTGGTATTTTTGTCAATGGGATATGGAATTATTTTAGCAGCAGGAAAGGGGACTCGGATGAGATCCCGTCTGCCCAAGGTTCTACACAAATTGGGCGGAAAATATATGGTACAGCATGTGATTCGGGCCGTTTGTGACATCGGGATCAAGGAAAGCATTGCTGTGATCGGGCATGAAGCAGAAATGGTTAAGCAAGCTCTGGGACCCGCACTGACCTATGCCTTACAGGAAGAGCAATTAGGCACGGGGCATGCTGTGATGGCGGCTTTGCCCTATATCAGGGAAGAAGACGGCCATGTGCTGGTGGTTTGCGGTGACACACCTTTAATCAGAGCGGAAACTTTGCAAAAATTATGGGACTATCATCTTGAAACGAACAGTGCCTGCTCGGTCCTGTCAGCGCTGTTGCCTGATCCGGCAGGATATGGGCGCATTGTGCGTAAAGAGGACGGAACTTTATTAAAAATTGTGGAACAAAAAGATGCATTGCCTGAAGAGCTTCTGCTTCAGGAAATTAATACCGGCATCTATTGTTTTGACTTAAAAAGCTTACGGGAGGTCATCAAAAATTTAAGCCATGATAATGCCCAGGGAGAGTATTATTTAACGGATATGGTGGCACTATTAGGTGAGCAAGGGCTGATGGTCAATGCTGTCATTGCGGATGATTTTGAGGAAACCCAAGGGATTAACAGCCGCTCTCAGCTATGTGCTGCAGAGAAAATCTTGCGTAGGCGCAAAATTTTTTCTTTGATGGAGGACGACGGTGTTACGATTGTAGATCCGGATACCACCTATATTGACCAGGATGTAACCATTGGTCAGGACACTGTGGTAGAGCCCGGGACCTTTTTAAGAGGGAAAACGGTCATTGGAGCAGAATGCACCATCGGTCCCAATACTGATATCACAGATTCTATCATCGGAGACGGGTGCAAAATTAATCGCACCGTGATGGTGGAAGCAAAGGCAGGGGATTTATGTAACATCGGACCTTTTGCTTACCTGCGGCCCGGGGCGGAACTGGGGTATCAGGTGAAGGTGGGGGATTTTGTAGAAATCAAGAAATCACGGATTGGAGATAACAGCAAAATTCCTCATTTGTCCTATGTAGGTGATGCTCAGCTTGGGATGAAGGTAAATATCGGATGCGGGACCATTACTTGCAATTATGATGGGAAGCATAAATATCAAACTACTATTGAAGATGGTGTCTTTGTTGGCAGTAATACCAATCTGGTAGCTCCGGTAAAGGTAGGAGAAGGTGCTTTTATCGGCGCAGGATCCACCATTACGATGGAAGTTCCGGCAGGTGATTTGGCCCTTGGCCGGGGAAGGCAAGTCAATTTTGCCGGGTGGGCGATTAAAAAACGAAGTCAAGAGGAAAAGGAATAACTAATTTTTTATTTAATTGTCGAAAATAACAGGATATCATGGTTTTAAGGCGAATAGATAAGCATGGATGATAGTTATTAGTAGGAGGTCGTTGAATTTATTATGAGCGGTAGTCAAATAAAGCTTTTTTCTGCCAATGCCAATCCGGAATTAGCACAGGAAATAGCTGAATATTTGGGATTGAGCATGGCCTCGGCGAAGGTTATTCGCTTCAGTGACGGGGAAGTAACCGTGGACATTGATGAAAGTGTGCGGGGGGCCGATGTTTTTATCATTCAGCCTACTTGTGCGCCGGTCAACGAGCATCTGATGGAGCTTTTGATCATGATTGATGCGGTTCGAAGAGCTTCGGCGCGGAGAATTACAGCAGTGATACCATATTATGGATACGCAAGGCAGGAAAGAAAAAGCCGGGCCAGAGAACCCATTTCGGCCAAGCTGGTTGCCAATTTACTGACGGCCGCCGGTGCTCGCCGGGTTGTTGCCATGGATCTCCATGCCAGCGCTATTCAAGGCTTTTTCGATATTCCTGTGGATCATCTCCCCGGAGTCCCTATTTTAGCCGAGTATTATCAGAAAAAGCATTTAGATAACCTATTGGTCGTTTCTCCTGACTTGGGAGGTGTGACGCGGGCGCGGAATTTGGCAAACCGTCTGGGGACGGAGATTGCGATTATTGATAAACGGCGTCCGCAGCCAAACGTAGCAGAAATTATGAATATTATCGGCGATATCAGAGGGAAAACGGTTGTGATGGCCGATGATATTATTGATACGGCTGGAACTATTACTTTGGGTGCTCAGGCTCTGTTGGATCGAGGCGCCAAGGAGGTTCATGCCTGCTGTACTCATGCCGTGCTATCTGGTTCTGCCTATGAACGTTTGGAAAAATCAGTGATTAAAGAGGTTCTGATTACTAATACCATTCCTTTTGATTCCGCTAAGGCAGCAAGTTGCTCTAAGATTAAGGTCTTATCAGTGGCTCCCATTTTTGGAGAAGCCATCATGCGAATTCACGAAGATCTTTCCGTCAGTCGCTTATTTGATTAAAGTTAGGAAAGTATAAGAAAAAGCCCTCTGCCTTTGGCAGGGGCTTATTCTTGGCATTAAGTTTCTTTGGGAGGGCTGGTATTTTCCTGAGGCTCTTCTTGCTGCTCCGGGGTTTCATCATCTAAAAGAATCAAATCTTTTTCAGGAATCTCAGCGTTGGTAAGTTCCTCCTCAGGAATCTCTTCCTCATATATTTCTTCTTTTTCCACGATTGGCTCTTCCGGCGGCAGTTCTTCAGATGCTTGTTTTTCTTTTCTTTCCTCTTCCGCCAATTTATTGATGGAACTGACAATAGCATGCCCTAACTTTTGAGAGGTTTCCACTGTGCTGCCCCATATTTTTCCGGTGGCGGTTTTAAGATCACTCATGGTTTTCTGGATATGATTGTCTCCTGAAATGAGTCGATTTTCTGCTCCATCGGCTACCATTACTACGTCCTTGCCAATGGTCACGACATCTTCCCCGGAGAGAAGGATTTTTCCTTTCCATAATCCTTCTGTAAGTTTGCCGCCGATCTCATATTTGGTAATTTTCCCAGTCTCATCAAACCAGAATTCTTCTACATGACCCAATAATTTTCCCGAAGTACTGACAACCCTGGAATTGATGATGGGCATTGGATTTTTCATTAATTTAGAGATTTGCGGTAAATTCGCGACTTTTTCTACCGTCCCGGCTTTGTCTATGACAATAGCGTGATCTCCAATTTGATTGACACGGTAAAAAGGAATAATTTTTTCTTCTTTGAGCCATCTTTTTTTGGTAATGACAAATGCGGCCACAACCTTGCTGACCGGATCAATCACTATGCTTTTTACTTGACCCAGATGCTCTCCTTCGTGTACGCTTAATACAGGAAGGGAAAGGGCTTTTTTACTCGGTTTTTCCATGGAAGCACCTCCTTCATTGAGGATTAACCTGATAGAATATTATGCTGAGGGAGCATATGATATGCAAAATATCTTGAGGACTTTATTTTTACCGATGATGTTAAAGACAATGGGGAGGGGATAGGATGAAAATCATTGTTGGGTTAGGGAATCCCGGATCCCAATATGAAGCAACGCGACATAATGTGGGTTTTATGACATTGGATCTGCTGGCGGAAAATCTGAATATTGATTTTAGAAAACAAGCACATTTTTCCACGGTGGGGGAAGGCCGCGTGGGAGGAGAAAAGGTGCTCCTGATGAAACCGATGACCTTTATGAATCTTAGCGGCCGTGCCGTAAGAGATGCCGTTGATTTTTATAAAGTCGATTTAACGGATTTATTGATTATCTATGATGACATGGATTTACCTCCCGGCAGAATACGCATTCGCCCGGGAGGAAGCGATGGGGGACATAACGGGATCAATTCGATTATCAGCCATTTATCCGGGAGGCAGGTTGCCCGCATCAAAATCGGCATTGGCAGACCGGAGCGGGAAACAACGGTTAAGTATGTTTTAATGCCTTTCCCGGATCAAGAGTGGGACTTGGTAAAGCCCTCCATTGATAAAGCAGCTCAGGCTGCGGAGGTTTGGCTGAAAGAAGGCATTGAACCTGCTATGAATCGCTACAATAGCATATCACCTCAATAAACTGAGTACTATTAAAAATGTCCCTTGACGGAATAAATTTGACTGGATATACTGGGATGAAATGTGAAAAGCTGAAAACAATAAGCACGGTTGCAAGGATCGTGCTAATTTTTGCATGGGGATTTTGTTACTTTAAGGTAAGGGGTTAGGAGAAAGATGATGACTTTGGCTCAGATTGTAGAAATTTGGAAAGGAAAGCATCCCTATGATCAGGTACGTAAAGAGTTGCGGCCTGGAGTAGGGCAATTGGTGGTGGGCTTAACCGACTTGCCCCGGTCGTGTTGGGTCGCAGCTCTGGCAGAGGATACGGTTGATCCCATGCTGATCATTGCACCCACCGTTGAAAGTGCAAAAACAACCTATCATGATTTAACATCTCTCTTACCGGAGGCAAAGGTGTTCTACTTTCCTCATTTGGATTTGCTGCCTTATGAGGTTTATGCACGGAATGTGGAAATTACCGCACAAAGAATCACCGTTTTGACGAAGCTTGCGCGCCGGGAAGCGGTGATTGTAGTGGCAAGTGTGGAATCATTAGGTAAGAAATTAGTTTCCTCCACAACCATCATGGATTTTTCCATATCATTAGCTGTCGGACAGGAGATAGATACCCGGGAACTGACACAAAAACTCGTGGGTATGGGGTATACAAAGGAGGATTTGGTAGAGGTACCGGGCACCCTTAGCGTGCGCGGCGGGATCATTGACGTTTTCCCCATGACAGAAAACCTTCCCTACCGAGTAGAATTCTTTGATGATGAAATTGAATCCCTGCGTCATTTTCATCCGGATACTCAACGCTCCCTGGAGGAAAAAGGAGAGATATGGATCTCTCCCGCCCATGAATTTCCTGCTCATGGGGATTTATTGATGGAAGCGGGGGCAAAAGTGTCCCAGGAACTTAGCGGTATTTTGTCTTCCTATTCCGGAGCCGCCAAAAAAAACATTAAGGATCATTTTTCCCCTCTCATCGAGGGCCTGGAGCAGGGTATTTGGAGTCAGGGCATGGAACAATTTTTACCTTATCTTTATCCTGAAATCAATGGATTGGCAGATTATCTTCCGCCTGGTGGTCTGGTCTTGATTCATGAACCGGATCTGGTACGGGGGAATATGGAGAAAATAATTCAGGAGTTTAATTCCTGGTACTACGATTTATTGGAGGAGGGGAAAATACTTCCTTCCTTTGCTCAGAATTTTTTAGACTATGAGCATTTCACCGGGATGATCCAGTCTCATCCTTATCTTTTGCTGGCTCATCTGCCGGAAACGGCCGGGCTGCCCATTAAATACCAAAATGAAGCGATCACCCGTGATCTTCCCAATTATCGGGGACAAATCCAAAGGTTAGCGGAGGATTTAAAATATTATCAGCGGAAAAAATACAAGATTGTCCTTAGTGCCAGCTCTCAGATCAGAAAAGAAAAACTGCGGGAACTGATGAAGGAAATTGATTTGTACGGTGTTGAGATTGTGGATGGAGCTCTGTCCCGTGGATTTGACAGTCCCGATCTGAAACTGGTGGTCTTAAGTGAAACGGATGTGCTGGAACAAAACCTCCACGCAAAAAACCGTCGCCCCATGCGCAAAGGAGAGCAGATTGCTTCCTTCCTTGATTTAAAGGTGGGGGACTACGTAGTTCACGCTAATCATGGGATTGGGCGTTATATGGGTGTGGAGCGGCTGGAAATTGGAGATGCAGAGCGGGATTATCTGCTGCTCCAATATGCCGGGGCGGATAAGCTTTATGTGCCTACGGATCAGGTAGATTTAATCCAAAAATATGTAGGCAACGAAGGACAGGCACCGAAGGTTTACAAGCTGGGCGGCACGGAATGGAGCAGGGTGAAAGCTAAGGTCCGTTCTTCCGTTCAGGACATTGCCAAGGAACTTTTGGATTTGTATGCGGCGCGGGAGGCAGTTCAAGGCTATGCTTTTTCACCGGATACTGTTTGGCAAAAAGAGTTTGAGGATGCCTTTCCTTTTCCGGAAACAGAGGATCAGTTAAAAGCAGTTCAAGAAATAAAAAAGGATATGGAAAACTCAAAGCCTATGGATCGCTTACTTTGCGGCGATGTAGGTTATGGAAAAACCGAGGTTGCCTTGAGGGCCGCTTTCAAGGCGGTGATGGATGGAAAACAGGTGGCTGTTTTAGTCCCCACCACGATTTTGGCGCAGCAGCATCAAAGGACCTTTGAAGAGCGGTTTGAAGGCCTTCCTGTGACCACGGGAGTCCTGAGTCGTTTTAAAACACCTGCCAACATTAAGACAACATTGAAGAATCTGGCTCGGGGGAGTGTGGATATCGTCATCGGCACCCATCGTCTTTTATCCAAGGACGTCATCTTTAAAGATTTGGGGCTCTTAATTATTGACGAAGAACAGCGCTTTGGGGTCGTGCATAAAGAGAAAATTAAGACGTTAAGAAAGAACATTGATGTGCTAACCATGACGGCGACTCCCATCCCCCGCACTCTGCATATGTCCTTGGTGGGCGCCCGTGATATGAGTTTAATTGAAACGCCTCCCGAGGACCGGCAGCCTGTCCTGACCTATGTGATGGAGTATCAGGAACGGGTGATCAGGGAAGCCGTCTCCCGGGAAATGAATCGGGGCGGACAGGTTTATTTTGTCCATAATCGCATTGATAATATCTATAGCCTGGCCGATCAAATTCGAGCCTTAATTCCGGAAACCAAGGTAATTGTCGGACACGGCCAAATGAAAGAACATGAACTGGAAGGTGTAATGCAGGAATTTGTAGAAGGAAATTATCATGTTCTGGTGTGCACCACCATTGTGGAATCCGGACTTGATATCCCTAATGTGAACACTCTAATTGTCAATGAAGCAGATCGCTTGGGCCTCTCCCAGCTTTATCAGCTGCGGGGACGGGTAGGTCGCTCCTCAAAGCAAGCCTATGCTTATTTTACATATCGCAAAGATAAGGTATTAAGCGGCATTGCCAAAAAAAGATTAACAGCGATTCGGGATTTCACAGAATTAGGGGCAGGATTTAAAATTGCCATGCGGGATCTGGAGATTCGCGGGGCCGGGAATATTTTAGGAGCGGAACAGCACGGACATATTATGGCGGTGGGCTTTGATCTTTATTGTAAACTCTTGGCGGAAGAGGTTGCCAAACAGCGCAACAAGCATGAAAGCATTCCGGAGAAAATTACGCCCCTGCTGGAATTAAATATTGATGCCTTTATTCCCGATCAATATGTGGCCGAAGTTGATTTGAAAATTGAAATCTATAAAAGGTTGGCCGGAGCAGAGGAGCTTCAGGAAGTGGATGACCTGGAATATGAGGTTGAGGATCGTTTTGGTGTTATGGGGGTGCCGGTGCGCAATTTGTTTTTTCTCAGTAAGCTCAAGGTTTTAGCGCAAAAATTAAAAATTACCGCCATTACTCAGCTTAAGAATAAGGTCACGATTCGTTTTTCCCCGGAACATCAGGTATCGGGGGAAGAGTTAGGTAAAATTGCCCGGGAATTTGGCCGGCGCATATCTTTCAGCGTCTCAGAAGAATTGGAAATTCACCTGCAAGCCCAGCAACTTTCCCAGGAAAAAGTACTGACCATGCTGCAAAAAATTTTAATCAGTTTATTAGGTTTCATCCAAAAGACTGACATGATATAATAAGTTATCAATTAGGAGGTGTTTTATTTGCGCCAGCGGTTTTTGTTTATGGTATTGATTATGGCAGCATTATTATTGGCAGGCTGCGGAGGCGGTGAGAAACTGCCGGCAGTGGTCAATGGGGAGGAAATCACCCAAGAGCAGTTTGACCGTTATGTAAGTCAATTAAAGGTATACGGGGAACAGATGGGTACTTCTTTTGAAGGAGCAGAAGGAGAGAAAAATCTGGCAGCTTTAAAGGAAGATGCCATCAAGGGCCTGATTTATGAAAAATTGGTGCTGCAGTCCGCAAAGAAAGAGAAGATTGAAGTTTCCGACCAGGAAATTAATGACTATCTGGAAAAGGATGTAAAGAGTTCTTTTGAAAACGATGAAAAATACCAGGAATGGCTTAAATCCATGGAAATTACGGAGGATGAGTTTAAGAACCGGATTGCATATCAGTTCACGGGACAGAAATTATTTGAAAAAATAACAGGGAAAATTACCGTGACAGATCAGGCCGTTAAAGAATTTTATGAAAAAGATCCGGCAGTTTGGGATAAAATTAAGGTCTCTCATATCCTGATCAATGCCGAAAAGGATAAAGCCACTACAGAGGAAATCGCAGCCGCTAAGGAGAAAGCCCTATCCGTGATTAAAGAATTGGATCAGGGGGCTAATTTTGCTGACTTGGCCAAGAAATATTCAGGAGATCCCGGCTCTGCTGCCCAAGGGGGGGTCTTAGATATGGAGTTTTCAAAAAACGAGCAGGGCTTGGTTCCGGAATTTGTTGCCGGATCCTTCCAACTGGCAAAGGTGGGGGATTATAGCAAAGAACCGGTTCTTTCTCAGTTTGGGTATCATATCATCAAATTAGATGAGAAGAAAGGCTCCCTGGAAGAAGTGAAGGAAGATATTCGTGCTCAACTTTTAAGTACAGAGAAAAATACAGCCTTCAAAACATATATGGATCAAGCGGAGCAAGAAGCTGATATTAAGAATAATATCTCTAAAGAATAAAGAAAACTTAGCTCGTGCCAAGGCGAAGATTTAAAAAGAGACAAGGGAAGATCTCCTTCCTTTGTCTTTTTCCATCCTATGCAAAAAATGAATAATCGACAAGAAAAAGTTATATACTAAGTCTGAAACAAAGGAACAGCGATTTAGTTGAGCTAAAGGAGGGAAATGAATTTCATGAAAGCAACAGGCATCGTACGTCGTATAGATGATTTGGGCCGAGTAGTGATCCCGAAAGAAATTCGTAGAACTTTAAGGATTAGAGAAGGCGATCCCTTAGAAATTTTTGTTGATCGGGAAGGAGAAGTCATCCTCAAGAAATACTCACCCATTGGGGAATTGGGTAATTTTGCCAAGGAATATGCGGATTCTCTTTTTGAAGCTATTGGTCATATTGCCTGCATTTCGGACCGGGACACCATTATAGCTGTGAGCGGAGCTTCCAAAAAAGAATTTCTTGATAAACCTGTTGGTTCTGCCGTAGAACGGGTTATGGAGGATAGAAATGCTATCCTCTTTAATAATACCGGTGATATCACTTCAGGTAAAGATTGTGCTATTATTGAAAGTGATAACGAGGAAGAAGGCTGCAAGTTTTCTGCGCAAGTCATTGCACCGATTATTTCCCAAGGCGACCCCATTGGGGCTGTGATACTTTGTTCCAAAGAAGCGAATATTACCATGGGAGAATTGGAACTAAAACTGGCGGAAACCGCTGCGGGATTTTTAGCTAAACAAATGGAGCAATAAAAAACAAAGGTGTCAAGTGACGAGCAGCAAGGGTGACAAGGGGACGGGGTTGTTGACAACATCTGAGATGTTGTCAACAACCCCGTCCCCTTGTCATGTGTCCTTGTCATACTTGCAACAAATGGGGAAACTTGCTAAAATAATGTTAATTACTAAAGAAAATCAGGTCGAGGATAGGATGGGATTAAATTGACGTATCGAAATGGGAAAGATGTGTCCTTTACCGACTTAGTTGATATTATGATGACGTTACGGGGGGAGGAAGGCTGCCCTTGGGATAAAGAACAAACCCATGAATCCATCAAAAAATATTTAGTGGAAGAAACCTATGAAGTATTGGATGCCATTGATGAAAAAGATATGTATAAATTATGTGAGGAGTTGGGAGACTTACTACTACAGATTACCTTTCATGCCAGGATGGCCGAGGAAAATGGTCATTTTAATATCAATGATGTCATTAAAGGGATCGTTGATAAAATGATCCGACGCCACCCCCATGTTTTTGGCAGTGAAGACTTGGAAACATCAGAGCAAGTCCTGGTGAAATGGGAAGAAATCAAAGATGAAGAACGTGATCAGCCTCGACCGGTGTTGGATGTACCAAAAAACTTTCCCGCATTATACAGGGCAGAAAAGCTTCAACAGAAAGCTGCCCGGGTTGGTTTTGATTGGCCTGACATTCAGGGTGCTTGGGATAAGGTGTCGGAAGAGTTAGGAGAGTTGCGGGAGGCGGAAGGGACAGGTGTTGGTATCAAAGAAGAATTGGGCGATCTTCTTTTTGCTGTGGTAAATGCAGCCCGATTTTTAGGTGTTGATGCAGAAGAAGCGTTGCAGGATGCTAATCGGAAATTTATCCAACGTTTTTCTTATATCGAATCACAGGCCAAGGCGCAGAAGGTTCCCTTACAGGAGTTATCTTTAGAAGAAATGGATCAATATTGGAATCAAGCAAAAAAAATTAACAAATAACAAGAAAAAAACGGAACAAAGGCAGGAATATCTTGGGTTGTAACGAATTGTTATCTAGTATCAACTTTTAGTAGGAGGGATTTGTTTTGAATAAAACCGATCTGATTAACAGTGTATCGGAAAAAACAGAAGTGACCAAAAAAGATGCAGAGAAACTGATTAATGCCGTTTTATCCAGTATCGAAGAAGCGCTGGCAGCTAATGAAAAGGTTCAATTGGTGGGATTTGGAACATTTGAGGTCAAAGAAAGAGCTGCTCGAGTCGGGCGGAATCCTCAATCGGGAGAAACCATTAACATAGCAGCGGCAAGGGTCCCTACCTTTAAAGCGGGTAAAGGTTTAAAGGATGCAGTGGCAAAATAAATCATTTTAAGAGTCGGGTCCTTTAGGGACCTGACTTTTAATTTTAAAGGAGAGAACATGAGATTAGATAAATTTTTAAAAGTATCCCGTTTAATTAAAAGGCGTACGGTGGCCAAGGAGGTCTGCGACGGCGGCAAGGTGTCGGTCAATGGCAGGTCTGCCAAAGCCGGTACGGAGGTTAAGGTGGGGGATATTTTGGAATTGGGCTTTGGTTCCCGCATGTTGAAGGTGGAAATTCTGGCGATTGCGGATACGGTGCGGGCAGACCAGGCGAGAGATTTGTACAAGGTATTGCAGGACGTCAAAATCACCCAGGAATGGTTCTAAAGAATAAATTGGTCTCCTCTCGGAAAGGATAAAAAAGCAAGATCAATAAGGAAAAACCGGGAGGAATCAGAATGCAAAAAGCAGCTTCGCGTATTTTAATGATTTTGGCGATGATTTTACTTGGACTCACCCTGGTAAGTTGTTCTAACCCGGAACAGAAGCCCCAGGTTAAAGGGAACAAGGATGATTCTCAGGCATATCAAACCGAACCTACCATATCCTTATATATCAATGAAACGAAACAAACGGAGAAAATCAAGCTGGAAAAATATCTCGAGGGTGTAGTTGCTGCGGAAATGGACCCTGCCTGGCCCCAAAACAGTCTGGCTGCTCAGGCCATTTTAGCCCGAACCTTTACCCTGAAAAAGATTCAAGACGGAGGGGTGAAAGCTTATGGCACGGATGCCTCTACCAGTGTAGAGGAATTTCAGGCTTATGATCCTTCCCGGATTAATGACCGGGTGCGTAAGGCGGTACGGGATACGCGAGGAGAGGTTCTAACCTATCAGGGAGCATATATCAACGGATGGTTCTTTGCTGATGGAGGAGGGCAGACCGCATCTTCCGCCGTTGAAGGTCTGGAATTTCGCAAAGAAAAGGCGCCCTATATTACCAGTGTCAAAGATCCCGGAGAAACTATCACGGAGCCGGAGAATAAATCCTGGACCGCCAGCTTTGACTTAGCCACAGTGCGGAAAAAAGTTAAAGAAACAGCCGGTAATGATCCCGGACCGGTTCAGTCAGCGGCGATTTTAGAGAAGGGTCCCTCGGGACGAGCTATGAAAGTCAAAATCAACGATGTCACCCTTAGTGCCCCGGCTTTACGTCTGGCCCTGGGTAATGATCAAATGAGATCCAGCTTAATTGATAAATTTGCTATCGAGAACGGGAAGCTTGTGATTCACGGCAAAGGTTACGGTCATGGTGTAGGTATGAGTCAGTGGGGGGCAAGAGCTTTGGCGGAACAAGGAAAAAGTGCGCAAGAAATAGTTCAGTATTGGTTTAAGGATGTAGAACTAAAAAAGGCGTGGAAGTGAACTCCTTCATTTAAATAAAAATATCAAAATGGATTATGAAATCTACGAATGCCCCTTGGGGCATTTTTTTATATTTTCACACGTATAACTTATAAAAGTTGAAAGTATAAGTGCAACTAAGGCTTACGCCAAGTTTTCTTTTTTCCTTAATATAAATTGGCATAAAATCCTAAAAAAATTATTAAGATTAGATAAAAAGGGTATTCTTATATATCCAATAAAGGATTTTTGACTGCTTTTGTCGAAGGGTTACACATCGTAAATACTTATCATTAAAATAAGTATTTACGTAACTAGATTTTCCTTTAAGGGGGTGTAATAGATGTAAAATGATAGATTGACAAAAAATATAAATCCTGGTGGGGATGAAAACGACATTCTAACAATGAGGAGGTCATGTAAGTGTCAAGTGAAAAACGAGGTCTTTCCTTTTTATTAAAACACGAAGATTATTGGGCCATTTGGCTCGGTGCATTTATTTTGTTATTAGGATTAGTTCTCTTTTTTGCCAATCCTCCCGCAGATATGAATCAAATTATTGCGGACAGTAATGCTGCTATGGAGGCTGAAGCAGATCGGGCACCTTTTAAAACAGTGGCTTGGTATGATGCCAACAGTGCCAAGGCCGGTTTGAAAGGGAGCAGTGCCCCTGTTGCCAAAACCATTAATAATTATTTAAAGACTCCCGGTTCCTGGGATTCCAGTAATCCTGGAAAATCATTTATCTTGAGTGAGAATGCTGCCGAAGCAAAAAGAACGTCTGCAGCTGCCGATTACGAAGCAGCCAAAGCAGCAACAACGGAAGCTAAAGAAACTGCTCTTCTGGCGGAAGAAGCTGCCGCAGCAGCAGGTTTTGCGGATGACGCCCTGAATCAGGAAGCTACAACTCAAATTGCTGCCTGGCAGGATGCTAAAGCAGCTGAATCCAAGGCCAAAACTGCCGCGGATACGAAATCATACAATTATATTCTGACGATGATTGTCTTAATGGTATTCTTAGGGCTGCTTTTCAGCATTGGAAGATATTTTATCGGTGACTCTGCAAGGAAATTCTTAATAGCCTTCCCCGCCGTGTTTTTGGTAGCGGTATTGTCCTTCTTCCTGGGCAATCATGAGTTTTCTAAGGCCTGGGGTATTGAATACGTGTTGTGGGCCATTCTCCTTGGTATTTTGGTCAGTAACACCATCGGTACGCCAAAATGGATTATGCCCGCCGTGCAAACGGAATATTATATTAAAACAGGTTTGGTCATGTTGGGGGCCACTATTCTCATGAATAAAATCATGCTGATCGGACCTCCCGGAATTATTGTGACCTGGGGTGTAACTCCCTTTGTTTTGATTCTTACTTTTATTTTTGGACAGAAAGTTTTGAAAATGGAATCGGCTACCCTCAATATGGTTATTTCCGCAGATATGTCTGTGAGCGGTGTTTCCGCAGCTATTGCCGCTTCTGCTGCTTGCCGGGCAAAGAAAGAAGAACTGGCCCTGGCCATCGGTATTTCCATGGTCTTTACCGCCATCATGATGGTGTTGATGCCTTTATTTATTAAGGCGGTAGGTCTTAACCAAGTGGTGGGCGGCGCCTGGTTAGGCGGAACCATTGACTCCACCGGTGCTGTGGTAGCGGCCGGTGAATTACTTGGCCCCGTGGCCCGTGATGTGGCAGCCACCATCAAAATGATTCAAAATATCTTGATCGGGGTTATGGCTTTTGGGATTGCAGCCTACTGGACGCTAGTCGTGGATAAAGGCAAAGGAACAGAATCCGCGGTAGAGTTATCAGCTAAAGGAGCTCTTAGGGAAATTTGGATCCGTTTCCCCAAATTTGTCCTTGGTTTCTTAGGAGCATCCATCTTGTTCTCCATTGTTTATGCCATCGTAGGTACCGATACTGCCACCGTGATTATCGATAACGGTCTGGTTTCTACCATCGGCAGTCTGCAGAAATGGTTCTTCGCCCTGGCCTTTGCCAGCATCGGCTTATCGACGAATTTCCGCGAATTCGGTCAGTACTTAAAGGGCGGAAAGCCGTTAATCCTTTACGTTGTCGGTCAAACCTTCAGCTTAGGTGCTTCCTTAACCATGTGTTATCTGATGTTTACGAAAGTATTCCCCCACGTAACAGAAGCATTGCTGAGATAATAAGAACATATCTTTTGGGATGGGAGGTGAAGCATGATAGCCTTAGCAGAGTCTGTGCCCCAAAAAGCTAAGCACAAATTATTGCCCAGGTGGATCCTGCTAATTGGCGGTTTCATATTGATGTATCTCTTTGTCTCAGTGGCAATGCCCTTTCTCTCACAAGTGGCAGGCTTCACGGAGCAGCATCAGCAGATCATCGATGAAGACATCCATGCCGGAGAATGGTTTTACATTTTTGTCGATCAGATTTATGAGATTGTGCCTCGTATTGATAACACGATGAGATATACTCCCGGTATGTAAAAAACCCGTCATTAACAGAGCAATCCAGAAATAAAAAGACTCTCCCAGGTTCTTGGGAGAGTTTTTTTCAAAAAAGTTTCGATCAGAAAGGGGTCAAAGATGAAAATACCGGCAGGTCAACAATCAGCTGAAAACTATAACAGTATTTTAGCCTATGAAAATAAATTTGCCCGGGAAATTGCTGCGCAGGTGATGGATAAACCGGTGCTGTCGGCTTGGATGATTTTAATTCCCATTGTTTTCGTGCCATATTATATCCAGCTTCAAAGATATAAAGAAGGCAGCAAAATGTTTCGTGAGGGTTATTTGTATACCAAAAGAATTGCCATGGATACGGCTTATCGCATTGCAACTAAAGAGCTTATTACCACAGACGCTCACGCTGCCATTGCCGGCCTGGTGGAAAAGAATCCTGAGGCAAACCCCATCATAGCAAAGATCCAAGAGAAACAGATTCTGGAAATTGAAATCCTTTGTAGCCATTATGGATCATTGTTAGCAACAGAAAAAATAAAATATCAGGATATGGTGCGCTCCTATTATCAGACCAAGAGCAATTATTTGAATTATATCCATAGCATCACCCGAGCGGAACAGGAAGTAACAAAAGCAAGCACCGCTGCTTATCAGGGTGATGCCGAAGAGGCTAAGGGGATCATGGAGAAAATGAACACCTATCTTTCAGCATTAAGATGGGAAGAAGCCGCTTTAATTTTTCCTGACGAATAAGGGGAAACTTTCTCTGTCCATGTGGCATATCCGGCCTTTTTTTTTCATACTTATTTGGTAGGTGTGATCAAGAAAGGAGACCAAAAAATGTCTGTGGGCAAAGTACATCAATTTTCTTTAATTAATAAAGAAGATTTTAAGCTAAAAGGCGTGACCAAGGTAGAAACCTTTGATGATTCAGAAATCGTCTTAGCAACGAACGGAGGGCCGTTGGTACTGAAAGGGGAAAATTTGCATATTAATAATCTCGATTTGGAAACGGGAGATCTCTCCGTTTTGGGATTGATCAAGTCCATTCAATATCTGGATGCAGAAGGCTATCAATCCCTGAAAGGAAAGGGTAAAGGAATTATTCAGCGACTGCTTAAATAAGCAGGGAGGTTCCTATGGATTTTTTTCACAGTCAGTTTTTTTTCTTTTTAGGTGCGGTAGGGATTGGCTTTCTCGTTGGGGTTTTATGGGGTATTTATTGCGGCATAGGAATAAAATGGTTTCCAAATGCCCGATCTATTCCAATCTGGGATGTGCTTTGGTGGCTCGCGATTACGTCAGTAGTTTTTATACTGTTAGTGCAGCTTAATGGGGGGGAATTGAGGGTCTATTTATTTTTAGGCCTGGTCTCCGGTTTTCTTTTTTACTATAAGAAGTTCAGTGCTCATTTTTTAAAATTTTTCGGTGACTTTTTATTTTGGGCGGAAAAAACAGTAAAAACAGTGGTGCGGATTCTGGTCATGCCCTTCAGAATTATGAAAAAAATTTTGGTATGGCCCATTTGGCTTTTGCTCTTACTTTTTAATAAAATCAAGAGCGGGATCATTCAGTCTGGAAAAGTAGTTTACTTTTTACTGAAAGTTATCCCCAGGAAAGGTAAGATCATGATCAAGAAAATTATTATCCCCAGAGGCAGGAAAAAGAAATAAAATATAGAATATATTTTGTAGCAAAAACGTAGCAATTTTGTCCACAGTTGTGGATAAGCGGTGGATAACTTGTGGAAAATCTGTGGCTAGATTGAGGACAAGATTCAGGTGAGGGATAATATTTGTGAAGATCGAAATCCGCGGCGTGGAAAAACTAAGCTTCCGGGAGCGACAAGTGGTCGCCATGAAGGAAATGGGTAAAACCGGTGAGGAAATAGCAAAGAGATTATCCTTAAGCGCCAGCACTGTGGCCACCCTTTATAATCGTGCGAAAAATAAGGGCTATGAAGTCGTGATTATTTTGCCGGGAGACAGCCTGGGTATTTTTGATTTAGATCAGGATGAAGGAGAATTGAACCGTGAAAATGAATGAAAAGAGAACCCCATTTAATGTGGCAGGGATGACTGAACCTGTATTCGAGATGAACAAGATGCACCCCAAAAAGAAAAAACCAAAATTTCGTGTCAAAAGGAGATTCTTCCTGTTTGTGGGACTGATTGTCTATGTGAGCTTTTCTTTTGGGCAGCAATATTATGCCATGCATCAAATGGATCAAGAAATAGCAGGATATGCTCAAATTAAAAATGAACTCCTGCAGGAACAAAAAGGCCTGGAGGCGGAGATGGCTTTATTGGAGAACCGATCCCATATTGAGCGCATTGCCCGGGAAGATTTAGGTCTGATTAAGCCCGGAGAGATTCTTTTGGTGCCGGGTGAGCCGGGAAAATTGCCGGAAGTGAAATCCATCAAGGAGCTTTCCAACAATATTCATTGATCATGAAAGAAATAAGCTGGAAAATGTAATTTTGTCATTGACATAAGGTTTTTACTTGGATATACTAAATATACATGGGAAATTTATAGGGAGGAATTATTGTTTTATGGAGCTGGCTGTGGGGAATATCATTGAAGGAACGGTTACCGGTATTACAAAATTTGGCGCATTTGTCGAATTGCCCGGAGGAGTCACCGGATTGGTTCATATTTCGGAAGTGGCAGATGCTTATGTGAAGGATGTAAAAGATTACTTAAAGGAAGCTGACAAGGTGACCGTGAAAGTCGTCAACATTGACGAAAAAGGCAAAATTGGTCTTTCCATTAAACAGGCGCGACCGAAGCCGGCAGCACCACCACCGCAGCAGCGTAATTTTAAAAATGAGGTTCCTTTTGAAGATAAGCTGAGCAAGTTTCTAAAGGACAGCAATGAAAAATTAACCGCTTTAAAGCGCCATCAGGAAGGCAAGAAGAGCGGCAGATAAGATCACAAACATTCCCTTTTGGGAGTGTTTTTTTTACACTTCGGGGGCTCTCGGTGCATAGAGATAAGATAGATGAATGACACTGGGAGGTGCTTGAGGTGGTGCCTGTCTTCGCTGTGATCATGGCGGGGGGCGCGGGAACGCGCTTTTGGCCGAAGAGCCGTTTGAAGAATCCGAAGCAATTCCTTCAGTTGCTGGGGAAGGCCAGCTTATTGGGAGATACGGTGCGCAGAGTCTCGATGTTGGTGGAACCGGAGCATTGTTTTGTCCTTACCCAGCTGCAATATCAGGATCAGGTTCATGAAAGTATTCCGGAAATACCTCCGGAAAATGTTATCCTGGAACCGGCCAATCGGGATACAGCATCCTGTATCGGACTGGCCGCAATTAAATTAGCCCGTATCAATTCGGAAGGTATCATGATGATTCTTCCTTCCGACCATTACATCGGTTATGAAACCGCCTTTATTAAAACACTGGAAAGTGCCATTTCCTATGTGGAAAAACAGAATTGCCTGATGACCTTGGGCATCAAGCCTGATTCTCCCAAAACAGGTTATGGCTATATTTGCTGCGGCAGGCAGCTGGACACGGAAAAGGGATACCCTATTTATCACGTCCAAAAATTTACGGAGAAACCTGATCCGGTGACAGCAAGGAATTTTCTGAAACAGGGCAACTATCTTTGGAACAGCGGAATCTTTGTCTGGAAAATATCCAGGATTCTTAAGGAAATTGAAGAGCATTTACCGGAACTTTATCAAAAACTACAGGAAATTGAGCCCTATTTAAATACCCCTGAGGAAAAAAAAGTGCTGGATAAAGTATATCCTCAGTTCCCGAAAGTATCCATTGATTATGGGATTATGGAGAAAGCTCAGAACATCGCTACTGTGACGGGAGATTTTATTTGGGATGATGTGGGAAGCTGGTCGGCTCTGGAAAAATATCTGCCCAAAGATGAAAGAAACAATACCCTGAATGGAGGAAAACATATTGCTATTGACTCCCGGGGCTGCATTATTGATAGTGAGGCAAAATTAATCGCCACCATTGGGGTGGAAAATTTAATTATTATTCAATTTGAAGATGTCATGCTGGTCTGTCCCAAGGAACGGGATCAGGAAGTGAAACAGCTGGTAGAAAAGGTAAAAGGGCTGGACCTGGATGAATATTTATAGGGGCGATCCCCTTACTTTCTCATACTTGGAACAATGTACGAGCCGATGGGATATTATGATTACGAATAAGGCGTTTTACTTAAAGTCAGGGGTGAAGCCGATGGGGCTAAGTCGCTTTCCCAGGTTCTTGCGCATTACGAAATAAAAGGACGAAAAATCACCACCCATAAGAATGTCAATAAAGTTTTTACGCCCCCCATGAATTATGCTTTAAAAAGGGTGAAAGGTAAGCCGGAAAGTTTATTATTCTATTTATCTGCCATGGAATATTTGTGGCAAAAAGGTTTCCATCATATTTCCCGGATCTGTCGGAATCAAGAAGGCGGCTTATATGTGGCAGAAGGTGAGGAGCTTTACTTTCTGACAGAATGGATCGAAGGGCCCTGTCTTGATTTCTCTCAAAGTGAACAATTGGATTTAGCCGCTGATGTTTTGGGTTCTTTCCATCGTCAGGGGGCTGGTTTTATTCCTCCTGCAGATTGCCTCCCCAGAAATGATATCGGTCGCTGGCCTGACAAATGGCAGCTGCGCATCATGGACTTAAAAATCATGGGT
This sequence comes from Dehalobacterium formicoaceticum, assembly GCF_002224645.1. Taxonomy (NCBI): domain Bacteria; kingdom Bacillati; phylum Bacillota; class Clostridia; order Eubacteriales; family Peptococcaceae; genus Dehalobacterium; species Dehalobacterium formicoaceticum. The sequence goes on from NZ_CP022121.1 coordinate 1,063,445, forward strand.
AGTTTGTCCCGCGGGGGTAAAAATGATTTTGATCATCTGTTTCATCAAATGCTGCCTCAGGGGTTAAGGGATGCAGAGCAATCATTAAGCATGCTCCAAGGAGGGGAATACCGGTCATATTGCCGCACCTTGGAGGAGCGGAAACCCCTTTGTCATCGGGATTTTGTTTACCATAACCTGATTCTTCATCAGGGAGAAGTCTTTATCATTGATTTTGAATACTGTGTGCAGGACTCTCCTCTGGTTGATTTAGCCCGGTTCCTGAGAACCTCTTTTGTGGAGCAGCCTTGGGAGATCAAAACCGGGGGGCGCATCTTAGCCCGCTACCAGGATCAGGCTCCCTTATCGCCTGCAGAGCAAACATTACTGCTGGCTCTGCTGGTTTTCCCTCATGAGTTATGGAGAGCCGGGCATAATTGGTATTTATCCGGGCAGAGGAAAAAAAACGCTTATCAACTTTTATGCTGCTATGGAGAAATTTACCACCGTAAAGTACAATTCTGGAGAAAAATGGAACAAGGATTCCTCTCCCTTTAAGGAGTTGAAAGCATGGGAGAAAAGGATTTATTGCCGGAAGATTTTATTGGTATTTTAGATCGGTATGAATTACAGGCCCTGCACATTGAACCTTATAAGATGGTCTACCGGGTAGAAGGGCGTGATGGTTTTTTTGCCTTAAAGGAAATAAAGTTTCCGGAAGATGAATTTTGTTATATTTATGGGGCGATGGAGCACCTGGCAGCCCACGGTTTTTCTGCCATCAACCGTACGATACCCACCAGGGATGGTTACCCTTATGCCTTATGGAAGGGTAAACGATATGCCCTTTCCCGGTGGATCGGGGGCAGAGAAGCGGATTACAGCCGGAGAGGCGACTTAAAAACCGCCGCCCGCACACTGGCAGCTCTGCATCAAGCCTCTGAGGGTTATTTTCCTCCTCCCTGGGAGGGACGCATCAAATGGGGGACCTGGCAATCCTCCATGGAGGACAAAATGAATCAGCTCCTTGATTTTAAACATGGGGTGCGGCGCATCAAACGAAAAAGCAATTTTGATCTCATTTTTTTATCATCAGTGGACTATTATATATCAGAATGTATCAAAGCACTGGAACTCCTGGATAAAAGCGCCTATGATCAAATTAATCAGAAAGAAGCGGCCAGACAATTTTTTTGTCATCATGATTTTGCCCATCACAATGTCATCATTGATGAACAGGGGCAGGGCTATGTCATCGATTTTGATTATTGTATCAGCGATCTTCGTTGCCATGATTTGGGCAGTCTGATGCTGCGCGTCTTAAAGAGAAGCGGCTGGGATCAGAATCAGGCTCTTCTGGCCTTAAAATATTATCGGCAGGTACGTAAGGTTTCCTCCAAGGAACGAGATGTATTACAGAGTTTTTTAAGGTTTCCCCAAGATTTTTGGCAGGTGGCCTTTGCCTGTTATGTAGAACAAAACCAATCTGAAGAACGGCTGCTGAGAAAGCTGCAAACCTGGGTCTTAGATAAACCACTGCGGGAAAAAGGTCTTCACAAACTGGCTAAACTGATATAATGGGGTGAAAGAGAGGATGAAAGTTGGCATAGACAGCCGCGCGGCGATCTGGTATCGGGGAACCGGCATGGGGACTTACACTTATCAATTAATCCGCAATATTTATTTGATTGACAAGAAAAATGAATACCATTTCTTTTTACCCAATGAAAAATTTCAGGGGACGGATCCCCTTACCAGCGGGGTCTTTCAAAGCATTGCCCAAAACACAGATGCCTTTTGGGAAACAGTCATTGCCCAGGAAACCATTACCCCGGACGCCATTGATATTTATCATGTTCCCCAAAATGGCATCGGTTTACCGCCGAAAAAAGACTATCCCACGGTAGTCACCGTTCATGATTTAATCCCCTATGTTCTGCCGGAGGTGGCAGGACCCGGATACCTGAAGATTTTTCAAAAGGAGATGCCCCGGATCCTGGAAGAAACAGATCATGTGATTACGGTTTCCGAACATTCAAAAAAAGATTTAATGACGGTCATGGGGGTGCCGGAAAAGATGATTTCGGTCATCTATGAGGCACCAGAGTCCACGTATAAACCTATCAAACGGGAAGTGGCCAAAGCACGGATTAAAAACAAATATGGGATCAAGGGTCGGTTTATTCTTTATATCGGCGGCTTTAATCCCCGGAAAAATATTAAGGGCTTAATTCAAGCCTATCATAAAATCTATAAGGATTTAAAAACTCCCTGCCAATTGGTGATTCTGGGGAAACCCTCCCGAGACTATCCATCTTTGATCAAGTTAGTGGAAAGTCTTGATTTAGAAGAATGGGTGCTCTTTCCGGGATTTATCCCCATGCAGGATTTGCCTTTTTTCTATAATGCAGGGGATTTATTTGCCTATCCTTCCTTTTACGAAGGATTTGGCTTACCTCCCATTGAAGCTTTGGCCTGCGGCACGCCCACCATCGTTTCCAATGTCTCTTCTCTCCCGGAGGTAGTAGGAGATGCAGCCCTTTTGGTCAATCCCCATGATTTGCTGGCTTTAGCGGGAGCCATGCATCGGGTGCTGACGGAGCCGGTCTTGGAGCAGGAATTAAGAAAAAAGGGGTTAAGAAGGGCGGAAAGCTTTTCCTGGACGAAAACAGCAGCTCAAACCATCAAGGTTTATCAGGAGGTCCTGGGATGCTGAGCAACAAATAAGAAGCAGATGCCATTTGACATCTGCCTTTTTAATACTTTCAGAAAGAATATCCTGTTATTCCTGATCAAAGAGTTCCACAGTGACCTTTTTCATTTTTTGATCTTGGAGAGGCTTGTCCATATGATTTCTCTCACTTTGGACGATCTCATCCACGGTTTCCATACCGGAAATAACTTTACCGAAGGATGCATATTGCCCGTCTAAGTGGGGGGAATCGGCAACCATAATAAAAAACTGGGAACCGGCGGAATTGGGATCCATCGCCCGGGCCATGGACAGTACTCCTCGGGTATGCTTCAGATTGTTAGGAAAACCATTGGCGGCAAATTCTCCTTTGATGGTCTTTCCCGGGCCGCCCATGCCGGAACCTTGAGGACAACCTCCTTGAATCATAAAGCCGGGGATGACGCGATGAAAAATCAATCCGTCATAAAAGCCTTCTTGGACAAGGGAAATAAAATTCTGAACCGAGATCGGGGCAACTTCTTGATATAATTCAATTTCGATTTTTTGGCCCTTTTCCATTTCGATGGTGACCAATGGGTTTTTTGACATGATACATCTCCTTATTTTTTATAGCATTGCTATTAATATACCAAAATTTCCTGATCATTAGTATAGAATTTAGTCATATTAAAAGGATGCATGCATATCTTTTTGTAGAGGAAAACCGGGAGGAGATGCTATGGTTAAGGATGTTTTTGCACCGGTGGTTAAAACACTGTTTATTCCGGAAGGTAATCCCGGTGTACAGGAAATTAAGGAGATTCGGGCTGTGCCCCGTATGACCCAGGCTGAGGGAGATGATCAGGAAATCACTATTTCCGGGGAAATGGATCTAAAAATCCGTTATCTTCCCATCGATGATATGGATGAGGATATTCCCTGGAGAAGCATACAATTAACGGAAAATGAAACCTGGAGTGCTGCTGAAAACGAAGAACAGGTGATTGCCCGCCTGAAATCTGCCCTGAAAGATGAAGAAGAAGAGACGGTCCAAGAAAGGCTTAAAGATGATGAGACAAGGGAACTGGAAATATGCGTTCCTTTTACTTTAGCCATTGATACGGAAGGACTTTGCCGGGATCATCCCATGACCATGAATCCCTCTGTTCATAGCAGCAACTGGTTTTTGGTTAATCCCAAGGCAATTGAGTATGAGGCGGTATTACAGCTGATCACGGAGGAAAATGCAGAACCTGTTTTTAGAGCGGAGGAGCCGATTCCTTTGGATGAGGAGTTCAGGGAAGCTTCAAATACAGAGCCCATATCTGTGGCAGAAGAGTACAGAGAGATTCCAAGTACCAAGTCCATTCTATTAGAAGAGGAGTACAGAGAGATTCCAAGTACCGAGCCCATTCTATTAGAAGAGGAGTCCAGAGAGATTTCAAGTGCTGAACCCATTCTATTAGAAGAGGAGTCCGGGGAAGTTCCAAAGGCCGAGCCAATTTTGACGGAAGAAGTATATTATGAGGCGGAAAATTATCGGACTGAAGAAAATGAAGAGATTCCGGAATTGTACGCTCAGACAAATGACTGGGAAGAGATCCCAACAGAGACAGCAAGTAAAGATTCATTTAGCGAAAGAGAAATCCCGCAATTCCGGGAAGTGGTGCCACTGGAAAATCAGGTACCCTTGCCCTTGCCTCAAAAATTGATTAAAGTGGCAGCTAAAGAAAAGGAGGTCAGGTCTGAATCTTCCGGCAGACAAAGCTATTTTCAAATGAAATTTTATCGGGTTCAGGCAGGAGAGGATTTAGACGCCATTGCCGATAAATTCGGGATTTCCAGAGAACGAATCAGCACCTTCAATGCCATCCATGAAGAAGAGATCAGAACCGGCTTGCTGTTGTCTATTCCCGGAAGCTGAAGATAAGATGTACAGCGATAAGCACAACTGCAAATGTTGTGCTTTTTAAAGTTATTAAAGGAGTGGAGAAAGGTGGCAAGAGGAGATCGATATCAGCGCACCATTGCTAAGCTGCATCTGGATAGGCACACGATCGAACAATGGGAATTTAAAATCTTCGACGGATCATTTCAACGAGGGGTTATTAAGCTGGAAACGGAAGTAGGTGCTAAATGTTTACAAATCAGAAGGGCTTTTCCCGACCAGATATTTCATTATTATTTATTGATGGAGCATTTGGCGCACCAGGGATTTAAAAATATTCCCCGTTTGATTCGGACAAAATTCGGAGCGCCTTATTTAGAAGCAGCAGGAAACTTTTACTGTGTTTCTGATTGGATTTCCGGAAATCCTGTAAATTTCCGGGATGACCAAGATGTGCTTCAAACGGCGCAAGGTCTGGGTAAATTACATCTGGCCTCCAGAGGTTTTTATTTCACGGGCGAAAAATGGGAGCAAACAGATGCAAATCCCTGGGCAGCAGATTTCTTAAGGACTGCTTCTCAAATTGTCCGTCTGAAGGGGCAGATCAAAAAACCGCTTTTCTTTAAAGAAAGTCTAGAGCGTATGGCGGACCAGGCAGTTACTGCCGCAAAATTCTTCACCGGACCGGAATATAAGTTCCTCAAAGAACAAGTGGCCCAGGATTTAAGCATCTGTCATAGCGCCTTGACTCAGGAGCATCTGATTATGGGTTGGTCCCAGGAAGTATCTTTCACCGGTCTGATGCATTGGAAGAGGGATCTGCCCCTGCGGGATTTAATTGATTTTTTATTTATTGTCGGCAGGGAAAACCAATGGGATGAAACTTTGTGTCAAAAGGTGGTCACCCAATATGATCAAATCCTTCATCTAGAGCCCCGGGAACTTCGTCTGCTGAGAGGAATCATGATGTTTCCGCGGGGTTATTGGGAACTGCTTCATGAAATGGCCGGTCAAAATTCTAAGGGGAAAGATGCCAAAAAGCGCCTGGAAGATTTTTGGAGCCAGGAAGAAAAAAAAGAAGGATTTCTTTCATGTTTGTTTGCCTAAGGGGTTTGCGGAGAAAGGGGGAAGGTTTTTGGCTCGTAAGCGCAGGTCTTTGGTCAAAAGAGAAACCAAGTTGATGCAGGAGTTTTTAGATAAAGGAGAGATTTTGCAGGAATGGGATCTTTCCATTAAAAGAATGAAAAAAATAAATAACGATTATAAAATTAAAACCCATAAAGGAGAAAAAATACTGAAAATTGCCTTTCAGGAAGATCGGGTGATGTTTATGCACCTGGCTTTGGAGCACTTGGCCGGACAGGGTTGTTTTCAGGGGATACCCCGCTTAATTCCCACCAAGTATGGTGACTTTTATGTCAAAAGCGATTTAGGCATTTATTATTTGACGGACTGGGTGGGGGGGAAACAAGGAAAAAGGGATGAATTAGATCAAGTACTGGCTTTTGCCAGGTACCTGGGGGAAATCCATTTATCGGCCATGTTTTTCCATGCAGTTCCTCCCTGGGCCATCAGGGAACGTTGGGATGATATTGCACAAGGGATGACGGAAAAAACATCCTGGGCGGAAGAAAACCTGAATCATTTACCACCGGAGGTTCAGACAGCTTGGGCGTCTTATGAAATCATCGCCCACAAGGCAGCAAATTTATTAAAGCTCGCCGGATATCCTGCTTTGGTGGAGGCGGCCAAGGAGAATAAAACCTTTTGCCATCGCCGCTTCGAACCTGGGCAGGGGATTATTGCCAAAGGAGTCACCCATATCCGTCATTGGGAACATTGCGCTTACGGTGTACAGGTAGGAGATCTGGTCTATTTTATGCAGCAGGTCATGCCATATTTCCAATGGAATCAGCAAATTGGGGAACAGATTATTACTTCCTATCATCGCACCAAACATCTTTCCCGAGAAGAGGTCATGACCTTGGAGGCTGCCTTAATGTACCCGGATACTTTTGTCAGGTTCATGAAAAAGTGCCGCTTGAGTAAATTTCCCCCCGATGAATTCTCCAAGAAGTTTGCCCAGGCACATTTAGAAGAGCAGGAGAAGCACCGGTTTATCGAAGCAGCCTTCGGTGGGATCCGGGGAAAGGAAGGGAAGTCTCTCCCGGAAGATGATGAAGAAGCTTAGAAAGGTGCCGAAACCAAAGGGACGGGATCGTGGCATCATCTGCGATGGTGTCAACAGTCCCGTCCCTTTACTTAATTTATGTCTTTCCCGTCTTTTGTGTAGTTTTACTTTTACAGAATTCCCTGAGCCAGCATCGCGTCGGCAACCTTGATAAAGCCGGCAATGTTCGCACCCACCATTAAATTGCCTTCATAACCATATTCCAGGGCCGCTTTTTTCGTGTTGTGATAGATGTTCACCATAATGCTGTTTAATCTTTGGTCTACTTCTTCGAAGCTCCAGGAGAAACGCATGCTGTTTTGGGCCATTTCCAGTCCTGAGGTGGCAACACCACCGGCATTGGCTGCTTTCGCCGGTCCGAAGAGGATCTTGTTTTCCAGTAAGAGTTTCACTGCCTTAGCGGAGCAAGGCATATTGGAACCCTCAACCAGTGCTTTAACACCATTTTCAATGAGCGTTGCCGCTTCAGCTTCAGTAATTTCATTTTGAGTAGCACAGGGAATTGCGATATCACATTTGGAAGTCCAAAGACCTTTGCAATTTTCACAATATGTTGCATCGCTGTCATATTTCAGATATTCACTGATTCTGGCTCGATCCACTTCCTCGACTTTTTGCATGGCTTCGAAATTGATTCCGTTAGGATTATATACATAGCCGCAGGAATCGGACATTGCCACCACGTTGGCGCCTAATTGCTGAGCTTTTTGACAAGCGTAAAGCGCCACGTTTCCAGAGCCGGAAATAATAATCGTTTTTCCCTTTAAATCCACCTGCCGATCCTTCAGCATTTCTTCCAGGAAATAAATCGTGCCATATCCTGTTGCTTGGGTACGGGCTAAACTACCACCGGAAGTAATGCCTTTTCCTGTCAATGCTCCGGCGGGATAGCCTCTTTTGATTTTTTTATATTGGCCGAACATATAACCGATTTCCCGGGTGCCAACGCCGATATCACCGGCAGGAACGTCCATGTCTGCTCCGATCAGGTAAGCCAATTCATTGGTGAAGCTCTGACAAAAGCGCATAATTTCTTTTTCGGATTTACCTTTCGGGTCAAAATCAGAACCGCCTTTGGCGCCTCCCATGGGCAGGCCGGTCAGAGAATTTTTAAAAATTTGTTCAAAACCTAAAAACTTTAAAATACTGAGATTGACGGAGGGATGAAAGCGGAGGCCGCCCTTATAGGGTCCGATGGCACAGTTATATTGGACACGAAAACCTCGGTTAATATGGATATTTCCCTGATCATCCTCCCAGGGTACCCGAAAAACAATGGATCGGTCCGGTTCCACAATTCTTTCCAAAATGGCAGCTTCCTGATATTCAGGTTTTTTTTCCATGACCGGCTCCAGACAAGTCAGTACTTCTTCTACGGTCTGATGGAATTCCGGTTCCCGGGGGGTGCTTTTAATCGTACTCTCAATAACATCTGTTACATAAGACATCTTTACCACTCCTTATTGATTTATCGGGAAGAATCCCTTACTTAGTAAATTAATAACCTGAATTATATCAAAAAATGGCGCGAAAGCAAGAGGTAACCCCCAGGAATATTGTATACATTATTTTTTGTATACAATCATATTTAGTATCATACTTATTTTACACAAGGTAAATTGTGCAAAATCAAAGGAAAAATTTTAGCAACATGGATAAGCAAGAGCAATAGTTTATAATAGGGTGCCCTGAGGGGACAGCAAATATCGGTAGGTGGTGATAGTATTGAAAGGTATTTTATCCGTGCTCAGTCATTATGATTTTTCCATTCATGGCATCATACCAATTCAGGATGATGTTTATCGTGTGGAAACAAGCAGGGGTGTTTATTGCCTTAAATGCGCCAATAAAGGAGAGCATAAAATGCTCTTTATTTATTCTATATTAAAACACTTAGAGGAACAAGGTTTTACCAAAGTGTCTTTTCCGGTGCCGGCGAAAGATGGATCTCCTTTGGTACACCAGGATCATAAAATTTATTTCATGACTCATTGGATTTCGGGAATCCCTTGCGATTTTAAACGGGAAGATCATTTAACAGCGGCAGCCGAGACCCTGGCCGAATTCCATCAGCATGCCAAAGGAGCAAAGCTTCTGGAGGGAGCCAAAGCACGGGCCATGTATCGGAAATGGCCGCATGTTTTGCAAAAAAGGACTGAGGATTTACAAAAATTCAAGTCCCTGACGCAAAAGAAAAGCTCTTTAACGCCCTTCGAAAAAAAATATCTGGCCATTGCAGATCAGGTCATTGCTCAGGGTGAAAAAGCTTGTGCCACCCTGCAGTCCTCGGAGTATCGTAAGATCGCAAAAAAAGCAGAAAAAGAGCAGTCCTTTACCCATCGGGATGTGGCCGCCCGAAATTTCATCATTGAGGACGATAAAAAGGCTGCTCTCATCGATTTTGATTATGCCCGCTATGATATCAGAGCAGCGGATGTGGTACGTTTGCTTGAGCGGTCTTTGCGGGATCAGCATTGGCATGAAGAAAAAGGAGATCTGATCCTGAAGTCCTATCAAAAGGTTTACCCTCTGGAAAAGGAACAGTATCAGGTCATGCTGGCATTCTTACAATTTCCGCAAAAGATCTGGCGCATCTCAGAGAGATATTTTGAAGGGAAGGTTTCCTGGCAGGATGAAGGCTTTCTTAAGAAATTATCCTCAGCTCTGCGTAAAATGTCTTATCAGGAGAAATTCTGTCATTCTTTTGAAAATAAATATTGTCAAGCGCGTAAGGGGGGATGATATGGATCATCATGATATCAAATGTATTTTATCTAACTGGGGAGAGTCTCCTTTGGAAATGAGTCAGGTGCGCGGTGTCTATCGGATTAAGACGGGGCAAGGGATGAGATGCCTGAAAGAAGGAAGAAAAAGTTTACAGCGGGCACAGTTTATGATGGAGGGCATGGCATTTGTTCAGAAACGGGGCTTTGCCCAGTTGGCCAATTGTGTGCCCACGCCGGAGGGCAGCTTGGTCGTGCCCTACCAAGGTTCTTATTATTACCTCCAGGAGTGGGTAGAAGGGAGGGAATTGGATTACCTGAACCGGGAGGATCTTCTGGGCGCGGCAAAGACCCTGGGCTGTTTTCATCGGGCCAGTATTGGTTTTACTCCCCAAAAAGGATATGAGGCCAAGAACAAACTGGGCAAATGGCCAAAAAAACTCCAGGATAAATGCAAAGATTTGGAAAGATACCTTAATGTTGCCCGTACCAAAGCAAATCCCGATGGTTTTGATCGCAAAGTAATGCTTTTTGGCGAATGGATGCTGAATCATGCCCGGGTGAGTGTGAAAAATTTGGCTGATTCCCATTATGCTGATTTGGTGGATGAAGCACGGGATTGGGGTTCCTTGGCCCATGGGGATGCTGCGGCCCGGAATTTTATCCGTCAGGGCCGGGAGTTGGTGCTGATCGATTTTGATGCCATCGCCATGGATGTGAATATCACAGATTTGTGGCGCCTGATGCGGCGGGCATTATCCAGAAACAATTGGGAAATGGAGCTGGCAACAGAAATCATGGACAGCTATGATCAATTTGTGCCTCTGGAATCAAGACACAAAGAGGTATTGGGCGCTTTTCTCCAATTTCCTGAGATTCCCTGGCGCCTGCTCCGGGAATATTATGAAAAGGAAAATCGGACACCTCAACATGACCTTTATCTGACAGAAAGATTGGAGAATTGTTTGGATCAACATCGCGCCATTGATAAATTTCTCAAGAATTTCGTCTAACGGAAATGGGTATCATGAAAGAGGTGAGATTTTGAAAATTGCTGTGATATCTGATACCTATGCGCCCAATAAATTTGAAAGCTTATCTCAGAATATGAAAGCAGGACTGGAAGGTGAAATAAAACAGGAGGAGCTATCATGAACATTGGCATTGATGCCCGAGGGGCGATTTGGTATCGGGGTACGGGTATTGGCACTTATACTTATCAATTAATTTATCAATTAAAACAAAGAGAGGATGGGGCTTGTTACCGGCCTTTCTGGCCCGGAGAGGAATATCGGGAGTTGGATATCACCGATGAAAAGGAATTTAATAATGTAGAAATCGGTAATGAATACTGGGAACAGTTTTTTTTGCCCCGGGCTTTGACCAGGGAACACTTTGACCTTTATCACGTACCCCAAAACGGGATTGGTCTGCCTAAAACCAAAAAGTGTCCCCAGGTGGTAACGATTCATGATTTGATCCCCTATATTTATCCGGAGACGGTGGGGAAAGGTTATTTAAAAACCTTTTTTACGGAGATGCCCCGCATCATGGAAGAATCGGATCGCATCATCACCGTATCTCATTGGTCGAAAAAGGATATTACCCAGATCTTCGCTTATCCGGCAGAAAAGATTGATGTTATTTGGGAAGCCCCTGAGCCGGTCTATCGGCCTTTGGAAAAATCCCTGTGCCGCAAATTATTGGGTGAAAAATATCGGCTGGAGGAAGACTATATCCTGTATGTGGGCGGATTCAGCCCCCGCAAAAATATTAAGCTCTTGTTGACGGCCTTTGCAAAAATCAGCAAGGAAATTGAAAAGCCCATCTATTTGGTCCTGCCGGGGAAAAAGCAAAAGGAACCGGATTATCTGGATGCCTTAATCGCCGCCTTGGGTATCAGTGACCGGGTCCTCTTTCCCGGCTTTGTCCCCGTGGGTGATTTGCCTTATTTCTATGCCGGGGCAGAACTTTTTGTTTACCCTTCTTATTATGAAGGCTTCGGACTGCCTCCCCTCGAAGCCATGGCCTGCGGTACTCCCACCTTGGCGGCCCGTGCTTCTTCTCTGCCGGAGGTGTTGGAGAGGGGTGCCGCCTGGTTTGATCCTTATAATTATATGGAACTGGCGGAAAGTCTGTTCTTCTTTTTGACTCATCCCGAAGCATCAAAGAATTTAGGGGCAAATGGTTATCACCAGGCTCAGAAATTTTCCTGGGCCAAGACCGCTCAAGAAACTGTTAAGACCTATCAAAAAACTATCTCCGGATGCTGATAGGCTCTTTATCAAATTCCAAGACTCCCAATTCTATAAGTGGGAGCTCATATTTTCACTTCAGGTGGGGTAGATTCCCCATCTGAAACCCCGATGTTCAGCTTTAGCTGAACGAGTTCACTGCTGTTTTTTTGTCAGAGCAATATGACCGTCGGGGGTGATCACTATCGATTCTAACTGGTTTAAATCATCGATATGAAAACTTTCCAGGATCTCGGCCAATTCTGCTGCCGTGACACCGGATTGGGTCAGTTGATCGGCAAAAATTTCGCCGTTTTCCATAATCGTCTTGGATGTTTTTTTTCCTAAGTATCGGGGGGTGATGGGCTCTACTTCTTTCTTGCGGATAATACTGAAGCGACCGCTGGGTTCTAGATAGGCAAATTCTACATCCAGATAGTTGCTCAGTCCCTGGACCCGCAATTCTTCCATTAAGTCGGAACGGTTAACCCGGGCTTTGCGCATATTTTTCTCCAGGATTTTTCCGTTTTGGATTACGGGAATGGGTTTGCCGTCCATCAGCTGTAACAGGAAAGTGCTTTTTAAACCGGTCCAGGAAAACAAAATTTGCAGTATGGTCAGGGTACTGACCGCAATAATCGTATTGGTAAGGGAGAGGCTTTCGTCCGCCAGAGGAGTACCTAATGTTTCCGCAATTACCAGCATGATGACAAAATCCGTAGGTTCCATATCCCCCATAGAACGATAGCCCATGAGGCGATAGCAGATAAAGCCAAAAGCCAACAACCCGACAGTCCGTAAAACTGTTTCCATCTTTGATTCACCTCCGTTTTAGTTTGCCATTTTTTTTGCAACTTATTATATTGAAATAAGGCATACATTCCTTGGCTCAGGGAAGAATAATACAGGTTTCTACATTGATACCGGGAGGATGAAAGATGGAAATAATGTTGCCTTTATTAATTGCGGCTCTTTCCGGAGTAGCCATGGCGCTCCAGGGAACGGTGAATTCATTTATGTCTAAAACTATCGGCCAAATGGAGACGACCTTTATCGTCCATCTTATTGGCGTAGTGACGGCGGCCTTGGTCTTGTTTGTTTTTCATTTGGGTCGGGGGCAGTTATCAAGGTTGGGAGAGGTGCCCTGGTATGGCTATTTGGGCGGCATCATCTCGGTGCTGATTATTTACGGTGTCGTAGCTAGCATGACCAAGGTCGGCGTGGCCAACGCCACCACCGCCATCATTGTGGGACAGGTTACAGCGGCTTTAGTGATTGACTGTACCGGATTTTTGGGCATGGAAAAATTCCCTTTCACCTGGTTAAAAGGGTTTGGGATCCTGCTCTTAGCCTTTGGTGCCAGACTGATGCTGCCCAAATAGCTTTGGGAACCATCTTCTTTCCTGAAAAGAAATTTTATGCTTGACATTTAATCAAGGTTCAGGCATAATCTAAAAGTAGCGAATTGCGGCGGTGTAGCTCAGTTGGTCAGAGCACACGGTTCATACCCGTGGTGTCACTGGTTCAAATCCAGTCACCGCTACCAACTTGGCCCGTTGGAGAAGCGGCTTAACTCACCAGCCTTTCACGCTGGCAGTTTCAGGGGTTCGAATCCCCTACGGGTCACCAAAGGTTTTTAAAGCGTGCAGCAGGTATTACATCTTGCCGCATGCTTTTTTATTTTCTTTTTATTTTAATGAAAAAGTTGTAGAAAACTAAAAAGATGGTCGCAATGTTCCCAGTCTCATCTTATCAAAACCGACAAGTTTTTCTTCGCCCTCATCCTATAATGTTAAGGAATAATAGTTAAGGGTGTGGTGCTGTGTCGGGAAACCCTCATGTCAACATTGATTATCAACGAAAAAAAAGGCGCTCCAAATTTAAGTACAAGTACGACTGGCCTGTCAAGCTAAAAATGCGCACCAAAAAAATGGCTGCCAAGTTTGTACCGCCGGCTAAATATAAAATTCCCCGCTGGTCCTGGGATGATTTGGTTCTGGTGCTGCCGGAAATCATGATCTTTGCAGTCATGGGTTTTTTTCTGAGCAGAGCAGAGGTTCTGGGCAGTCTCCTGCCCTTTGGCCCCGCTTTTTACGCTGCTTTAGCCTGCAGTGACAGAAGACAGGCCTTCCTCCAGGCCCTGCCCATTATGGTCGGTTTGTTAACCGTTTTTCAGGGACAGGCTTATCTTTATAATATGGGTGTGATTCTGCTTCTGGCCATTGTTTTTTTCTTTCATTCCATCGATCTGGATCGGCAATGGACCCAGGTGCCGGCCTTGGTTTTCAGTGCCGTCCTTGTCGTGAAGGGCATCGGACTTTTCCTGGGACATGCTTCAGAATACCAAATCATCTCCCTTGTCTTTGAAGGTGCTTTCGCTGCCGGGTTATCCCTGGTCTTTTTGGTGGTACAAAGGTTGATCCTGAATCGGAAAGCCATCAACCGCTTTTCTGCCGATGAGATGATCTGTATTTTTATCGCCGTCATTGGAATGATCATGGGGCTGGGCAGCTGGAGCGTGGCCGGTATGGAAATTGCCAGTATGGTGAGTCGTTTGATCGTAATTTTAGCTGCATTCCTGGGCGGAGGCGGTGCCGGTGCCGCCATGGGAGCCCTGGTTGGGGTAGTGCCCAGCCTCTCCTCCATGATTGCCCCCTCGATCATCGGCATGTATGCCTTCTCCGGATTGTTGGCCGGATCATTTAACGGCTTTGGCCGCTTGGGCGTGGTAATGGGATTTTTTTTAGGCAATCTCCTCCTGGCCCTATATCTGCTGGATACGCAGCTGATTATTTCTTCCCTCACCGCCTCCGCTGCTGCCGGTATTTTGTTTTTCTTGATACCCAAAGCGGGGCTGCATAAGATGGGCAGGATCTTTAATTACAGCCTGGCTGATGGGGATCAGACTCAAAAAGAAGATCGTATTCGACGTTTAGCCCTTGGCAAATTAAATACCATGAGCCATGTCTTTCATGAATTGGCCGCCACCATGGAGCAAATCGCCGGGGAACAGGATTTTGCCGATGATTATAATATTAATTCTGTGCTGCACCGTATTTCTGCCCGGGTATGTCAGGATTGCACCTTGCAGAAGCTATGCTGGGAAAAGGATTTTTATCAAACCTACCGTTCTATTATTTCCTTATTTACCACCATTGAGCAGAACGGCGCTGTCAGTGTCAAGGATATGCCGGCCACTCTGCGCAAAAGATGTTCCCATGCCCAGGAAATGCTCACCGCCATTAATTGTTTGTTTGAATTGTATCAGAAAAATCATTATTGGCAGCTGCATATGGAAAATACCCGCAGCCTGATGGCCAATCAATTGACCGGATCCGCGCAGATCATTGACAAGATCACCAAAGAAATCAAAAACAGCAGTAATGCCCGGGATTATTTGGAGGCCCATCTAAAAAAGATGTTAGCCGGCCGAGGGTTTTTTGTGGACAGGGTCAACATCCAGCAAATGGGGGAAAAGACCTTGGATTTATCTTTGGAGGTAACCTCCTGCCCCGGGGTTGACAATTGCCGTCAAGTCCTGCTGCCTGCTTTATCCCGTTTGACGGGGATGGAATATCAGATCCTCCATTCCAATTGTTCCTATGATACCGGCATTAAAAATTGCTGTTTCAGAATGATGGATGCCAAGGCTTATCGGCTGAATATCGGCCAATATAAAATTGCCAAATATGAAGAGGAAGTGTGCGGTGACAGCACCAATACCATCTTACTTCCCGAGGGAAAACAGATTCTCATGCTCAGCGACGGTATGGGTGTAGGAGCAAGCGCAGCCGCGGAATCCGGGACTTCCCTTCAGCTTCTGGAAAAATTACTGGAAACCGGCTTTGATGAATACAGCGCCATCCACACTATTAATTCGGTCCTCATGTTTCGGGCCAAGGAAGATACTTTTGCCACCATGGATATTTGCATCATCGATTTATTTTCCGGTGAGGCAGATTTCATTAAAATCGGCGCCGGGCCCAGCTTTGTTAAGAATAAGGAAGGGGTAAAAGTCATTCGGGCCTCCAGCCTGCCCATCGGAATTTTGCATCATGTGGAAATGGAAACCATCAAAGAGACCATCCGCCCTGGGGATGTGATCGTTCTATCCTCCGATGGTTTATTGGATACAGGGCATAAGCTGGAGGATGCGGAACGCTGGATTGCCGGGATCATTGAAAATAGTCTGGAAAAGAACCCCAATAAATTGGCAGAATCCTTGGCAAAAAACGCAGTCAACCTGGGCGGAGGAAGACCCCGGGATGATATCTCCGTCATCGTGGCCGTTGTGGAAGATGTTGCAGAAATTGAAGATTACGAGAGATAAAATTTGGTCATAATAAAGGGAAAAGAGCAATGGATCGCGAAAACACGGTAAGGACCGTGTTTTTTTGCATAAAAATTGATTTATTTTTAGAGGGTAGGAAAAGGAAAAGATGATCAAAAGGAAAATTCTCACCGCCATCGAAAAATATCACCTGATTGCCCCGGGAAACACCCTGGTTCTTGCTGTTTCCGGGGGGCCTGATTCTATGGCTTTGCTCTATGTATTGGGTCAAATCGCTTCTGATTGGCAGCTGAAGCTTTATGCGGCCCATTTGAATCATATGATGCGGGGCACCCAGGGAGAGGAAGAAGCCGCTTTTGTTGCCGCAAAGGCTCAGGAGATGGGCTTTCCCTGCAGGGTAGCCAGAGTAGATGTACCCCGCTATCTTCAAGAGACAGGTTTGTCCCCGGAGGAAGGCGCCCGCATCCTGCGTTATCAATTTTTGCATCGGGCAGCACAGGAGATCCAGGCTGATGGGATCGTGACTGCCCATCATGGGGATGACCAGGCAGAGACGGTACTACTTCATCTCCTGCGTGGTACCGGGCCGGAAGGATTAGCGGCCATGTCCCCCGTGAAGGTGCTCTGATTCGGCCAATGCTTGGCCTTACCAAGGAGGAAATCCTGGTTTATTGCCATGAGCAGGGGATCGCCTATTGTCTCGATCCCACCAATCAGGAAGAGATTTATACCCGCAACCGGATTCGGTTAGGGTTGATCCCCCACCTGAAACAATTTAATCCCCGCATCATTCCTTCCCTGGTGAAAACGGCTGATATTTTACGGGAAGAAAATGATTTATTGCAAGAATTAACCCGGTCGGCGGGAGAAAAAATCAAGGTCCCCCTTGGGTCTGGGCATACAGGGCTGGATTTTGATCAAATGAAATCCTTTCATCCGGCCATCCAGCGGCGGCTGATCCGTCAGATCATGGATGATTATACCGGTAAGCAGGGCACATTGACCTTTGATCATACGGAAGCCTTGCTGAACCTTGCCCCGGGACAGGAGTTGTTTTTACCGGGTCCGATCTATGCCTATCGGGAAGGCAGCACCCTGATTTTCTCCCCGGAAAAAAGGAAAGCTCCGGCAGCACCGGTTTTAGCTCCCGTGGAGCTCACAGCACCGGGAACCACCTATCTGCCCCGGCTGGCACGGGCGGTAACCGTATCACTAATCTCCTGGCCGGAGCCGGGATTAACTCCGGACAGGGAGACCCAGGTTTTCAGCTTGGACATTTTGCAGAAAACCTTAACGATCAGAAATCGCCGTGGGGGAGATTATTTTTATCCCCGGGGGATGAGGGGCAAAAAGAAAATAAAGGATTTCTTTATTGATGAAAAAATCCCCCAATCCCAGAGAGCAACCGTCCCCCTCCTCCTGGCGGGAGATCAGATTGTCTGGGTGGCGGGATACCGCCGGAGCAGGCTTTTTGAAGCGGGGCGAGATGATCACAAAGCAGTATTGGTTCGGTTAAAAAAGAGTTGCCCGTCATAAATACCATAGTTTGAAAATAGAAATAAAATATGGTACAATCACATAGTAAAATTGCATATATATTGAAAAAAAGGATTGGTGCGAGCCAAGTTTTCTTTTCATTGTGTCGAGAGGAGTGTAACGTTTGAACCGAGTTTTTAAAAACCTTGCCATTTATGTGCTGATTGTCTTAATCGCCGTTTCTTTTTATCAAATGACAGCTCCCCCTGCGGAAGAGGTCGGGAAATTAACTTATGACGAATTTATGGCTAAGGTAGGAAATGGGGAAGTAAAAGAGGTCAGTATTCTGGCCGGTGAGCATCGGTATGCCATCGAAGGTATCCTGAAAAATGAGGAGAAATTTACCACTACGGCGGCCCCTGCCCCTGAATTATTAGGGATTCTCGAGGGTCAGGGCGTTAAGGTGAAATTTGATGAAGAGCCGGGACCTCCATGGTGGACCGGCATCCTTTCCGCTTTGCTGCCCATCTTGCTTTTGGTTGGTTTATTCTTTTTTATGATGCAGCAAACCCAGGGCGGCGGGAACCGGGTGATGCAATTTGGCAAAAGCCGAGCCAAGCTGCATACCGATGAAAAAAAGAAAGTGACCTTTGCTGATGTGGCCGGGGTTGATGAGGTGAAGGAAGAGCTGGAAGAAATCGTGGAGTTTTTAAAGTCTCCCCGCAAATTCAGCCAGCTGGGGGCGAAAATTCCCAAAGGCGTATTATTATTCGGACCTCCCGGCACCGGGAAAACCTTGCTGGCCCGGGCAGTGGCCGGAGAAGCCGGGGTGCCCTTCTTCAGCATCAGCGGCTCAGATTTTGTCGAAATGTTTGTGGGTGTGGGCGCCTCCCGGGTACGTGATTTATTTGAACAAGCCAAAAAGAACGCCCCGTGTATTGTTTTTATTGATGAAATTGATGCTGTCGGCCGACAGAGAGGTGCCGGCTTAGGGGGCGGCCATGATGAAAGAGAACAAACCCTGAACCAGCTTTTAGTAGAGATGGACGGTTTTGCCGCCAATGAAGGCATTATTGTGGTAGCAGCCACCAACAGACCGGATATTCTCGATCCAGCTTTGCTCCGCCCGGGACGTTTCGACCGGCAGATTACGGTTAATGTTCCCGATATCTTGGGCCGTAAAGAAATTCTTCAGGTCCACGTCAAGGGAAAACCTTTAGGCAAGGATGTTGATCTTGAGGTATTGGCCCGGCGCACGCCCGGCTTTACCGGGGCGGATTTGGCCAATCTTTTGAATGAAGCGGCCTTACTTGCCGCCCGCCGTAATAAAAATGAAATTAATATGAAGGATATGGAAGATGCCGTGGAAAGAGTGATTGCCGGACCGGAGAAAAAATCCCGTGTCATCAGCGATTATGAACGGAAACTGGTGGCTTATCATGAAGCCGGGCATGCTGTCATTGCCTACTTATTACCTAATGCAGATCCTTTGCATAAAGTGTCCATTATTCCTCGGGGCGGCGCAGGAGGATATACCCTGCTTCTGCCCAAAGAAGACCGGAATTATATGACCAAATCTCAAATGAAGGATCAGGTGGTGATGCTCTTAGGAGGTCGGATGGCGGAAGCGCTGGTCTTAAAGGAAGTTAGCACCGGTGCCCAAAACGACCTGGAAAGAGCTACAGAAACCGTGCGCAGAATGATTACCCGCTACGGAATGTCTGAGGAGCTGGGGCCCTTGACCTTTGGTAATCGTCATGATCAGGTCTTCCTGGGTCGGGATATTTCCCAGGAACGCAATTACTCGGAGGCTGTCGCCTATTCCATCGATAAAGAAGCCCGGCGCATGATTGATGAAGCTTATAATAAAGCCAAAAAAATGCTCACGGATAATATGGATCGCTTAAAGGCTGTGGCACAAACTCTAATGGATAAGGAGACCCTAGAGGCAGAGGAATTCGCAGCTTTGATGAAGTCCTTTGATGATCCCAAGGAGCCTCCGGCAAAAGAAGGGGACAGCACTCCGGGGGAACCTCTTCCGGTGATGTTTAAATTAAATTTTACTTGGGGTAATAAGGAGTGATGGTGATGGAAAAAACTTATGTGATGATCAAGCCCGATGGGGTGCAGCGTAATCTCACGGGGGAGATTATCAATCGCTTTGAAAAAAAAGGGCTGAAGCTGACCGCCATGAAATTTTTACGTTTGTCCCCGGAGCAGGCGGAGGCCCATTACCAGGAACATGTGGGCAAGAAGTTTTATGATGGGTTGATCTCTTTCATTACCTCCGGACCGGTAGTGGCCATGGTTTGGGAAGGAGAGAATGCGGTATCCGCCGCCCGCAAGCTGATGGGCTCCACCAATCCTGCTGAAGCTGATCCTGCCTCCATTCGGGGCATGTATGGTTTGGATTTGGGCCGGAATATCATCCATGGGGCAGATTCTGTTGAAAGTGCCGGGCGGGAGATAGCCATATACTTTCAGACGGGGGAATTAATCTCCTACGAAAAGAACATCGATCAATGGATCTATGAATAATTTAATATCAGTAAGCCTAAGCCTGACCAGATGGAACGAATACATCCTTCGTTCCATCTTTTTTTATCCCCGGTGGTACTCTCCTGCCCGGGATGGGGGAGAATTCTCCTCCCCCATCTCCTTTTCCTTGATCAAAGTATAGGCTCAGAACTTGAGATGATTATTATAATCTATTCAATATAAAATTATGACAAAATGCCATATTTTTTTTACCAAATATTGCAGGACTTTTAATAAATATGAAGAAAGTATGATATGGATAGGGAAATATTCCCTATCATCGGAGGGAAAAGCATATCCGAACTACAACTGATGGGGGATGATGATATGGAAGAGATCCGGATGATGGTTTTAAGTGAGAATTCCTCTTCCCGGCAGGGACTAGCCGCTATTTTTGCTCAAGAGGATACTTTTGAAATGGTAGGAACTTATGCTATTGAAGAAGGTCTACGCCGAGCGATCTCCATTCAACCTGATGTGGTTTTGCTGGATATTGAGGATCGGATCACTCCCCAGCAGCTTGAGCGATTGGATCAATTAAATGAAGCCTGCCCCTGCAGTATGATCCTTTCCATCGTGACGGAGGAACAAAATGATATTATTTCTGCGCTCCTTGCCCATGGCATCGACGGTTGTATCCCTCGAGGCATGATGCGGGGCAGCCTGGTCAAGACCATTGAACTGGTCTGCCGGTGCGGTGTCCTTTGCCTCCCCGGCTCGATAAAAAGCAAGGTAGCTCTGAACGGTGCCGCTCCTTCCGCCGCCGGGAATATAAAAAAATTTGTTCTGGACGGTAATGAAGTTCTCACCAAAAGAGAGTATGAAGTACTGCAATTAATGGCTGAAAACTTATCTAACCGGCAAATTTCCGAAACATTATTTATTGGCGAAGCAACTGTGAAAACCCATGTGAGCAATATTCTGCGCAAATTAAAGCAGAATAACAGAGCACAAGCCGTTGTTTACTCTTATCAGGCAGGATTGATTTCCGCTCTCATCCTTTTCCATGGCAGTCTGGCTGCCCTCCTAAAATCATTCTTTTAAAATTGTCGGTAAAAATATCATACTTTAGGCTGATTGCAAAGATCTACCAAATATCTTAACCTTAAGGAGGACATATCTTAATGATACGTTCTCCTTTCTTTAGTCATTCAAATTTTTCAGATTAATCGGATCCGGTCGAATGGGAGGGGAAAGCATAATGCAAAAAGTTCGGGGAATGGTTTCCTCTAAAGAAAAAGTAACCCGAAAAGGAATTGCCTTAATCCTCAACGGCATCAAAAACTTTGAGATCGTTGGCCGGGACAGCTCCGATATCTTACAAGAAGCTTTTGAAATACAGCCTGATTTTATCCTTTTTGAACTGAATGGCGCTGATGTGCAAGAATACGAGGAGATTCTGCATCAGTTGAGAATAAATTGCAGCTGGACCAAAATTATTCTTTATAGCTGCAACAACCTGAATATCCAGAAAATCAACAAGTTTTCCCAACTGTGTGATGGTTATATCCAGGGTCCTTTAATGCCGGGGTTTCTTCAAAAAGCGATTGAACTGGTCTGTTATTCAGGGCGTTTTTTCTTTTTAGGGGCACCAAAAGATCTGGAGGTCTTTGCCAACAACGGTCAGGCATGAAACTTAGATCACCGCAAAATTATGGAAAATCATCCGTCGCTCCACCTGACGGCGGACGTAATAATTTAGGAATCATGATATATTTGTTATAGGAAGTTGTAGTGTCCGTGCTGGCCTTTTTTCTTCCAGGATTGATGATCAGGATTATGATTATCAAGAGCTAATAAAGCAGACAGGGGACGTGATTTATGAAAAAGACAAAAGTTTTTTTAGCAGGAGTCATCGTCGCAGGAGCCGTGTTATTTTCAACCGTGGCATATCCTTCCATTGCTGACAGTACAATCAGGATTATTATGAACGGTTCCGTTATCCCCAGTGATGTATCACCTCTCCTTACTCAGGGGCGTACCCTGGTGCCCATCCGGGTCATTTCCGAGGGATTGGGTGCAAAGGTTCAGTGGGATCAAAAGAATAATGCTGTCGTTGTAACCGGGGAGGGCAAGGGAAGCCAAGGTGATGGCGGAAGTTCCTATTTAAAGGGAGAAAATTTTGCTCAAGGTGATAAGGGCATCAGCAACAATATGATTTCGGCGCGGGATCTGAAAAATCTGCTCGATGACGATGCAGACAATGATATTGCTGATTATAGGTCGGGACATAACGGCGGCGACTCCGTTAAGAATGATCCTCTGGTGGTGGACGTGCGTGGTGAGGCGGAATATCTTGCTACCCATATCCCCAGTGCCACCTGGATAGCAGCCGCACCCGAGATGGGGGATCAGGAAAACATCAACCAATTGAAAAAGCTCTTAAAGGAACATGTAGCTCTGGGCGGCAAGAATGAAATCGTCCTCTATTGCTACACCGGTAATCAATCCGGCCTGCTGGCCGGGGTTCTGGGTGTTCAGGGACTGCCGGTTAAGAACATGATGTACGGTTTTGATATCGCTTGGCAGGGTACCAAAACTGCGGATCGAGCCATTAAAGCACCTATGGAAAACAGCGGCGGAGAAAAAGTAGAATGTAAGACCTGAGGGAATTAATTCCTGCTCGTGGAGCGGGAGAAAAAATATACATAATTTGTTTTTTCAAATCATAGGATCATCATTGGATTCAGTTTGACGGCCTGGGTGAAAACCCTTGCTATAAAAAAAGTTGGAAAGCAATAAAAAGCAAGGCGAAGGGAGGGGTTGCGGAGAGGACACGATAACTTAGACTAAGGAGGTGGTTGGGACAAGGCAAGATGATACTGTTGATACCATCAGCAGGGTCAGAACAAAACTGTATTTCTATTTTAAATTTTAAGGAGGAATAGAGTATGCAAAAATCAAAATTAGCGCTAGTTTTGACGATTGTAGCGATCTTATGCCTGGCCTTTGGCGGATCTGCTTTGGCAGCAGCCGGATATTTAGATGTTACAATCAGTGATAATAACGGTGCATATGATGACTTTGGTTATACCGGCTGTGAAGCCTCATATGTCCTGGATGCCACCGGCATTGAATATTTTACGACTGATTGTTTAAATAATGACAAGGGCTTTGATATCATTCTGAACTTTGAATGTGATGAAGAATCTTATTCAGTAGAATTAGATGGGGATTATTCTCTGCCGGTTAAGGTATGGGCTCAAGATAAACCCTACGGCACTGCCGGTGCCCAAGGTGCTTGGTATACTGCTCAGCCTACCGTTCCGGGAGGTCCTGGATTTGCAGCTCAAAGCACGATTACTCTGAAGGTTGAAGATCTGCAGATTGACAGCAAGTACAAATACATCACTGAGGTTGTTGTAGGGGATGAAAATCAAGATCTCAGAGTTATCAATCCCTGTGAAGCTGATGAATATTGCATTGAGATGATTATTGATGGAACTTGTGAAGATCTCGTGCTCAAGGATTATTTTGAGATTAAATCTGCTCCTGCCGCAGAAGGTCTTGTTCATTTGGCGATAACCCCAGCTGAAACACCTCCTGGCGATTGCGTACGTTGCTATACTGTAACAGGCAGACTTCTCAACTGTGCTGATGAACCAGTTCTCAACTGGCCGTTATCTGCTTATTTAAACGGTACAGACGTAACACCGCCAAGTGGCGCTGTAACTGATGCCAACGGAAACTTTAGCTTTAACATTAGAGGAGAATGGGAACCGGGTGAATACACAGTAAAGGTAGAAGCAGACGGTCCCTGCGAAGATGCCTCAGCAACCGTTCCTTTAACCATTGAAAAGACATTTGCCACCAACATGGAAATTTATGTTGAAAGCGCTGATGGGGTAGAAGATGAACTGCGGTACAACAAATGTAACGATGTTCAATTTTGTCTCTTCGATGATTGTGACTGGGATGCAACCGTAACTGCACCTACCACGATTTATTTCACAGCAACTCAGGAACGACCAGGGCAGGATCCCATCGTAGCCGGTCATTTCTATGAAGTATGTCCTGAAATAGTTGATTGTGGTTGCGAATATGATAGCATCATTAATG
Source organism: Dehalobacterium formicoaceticum (assembly GCF_002224645.1). NCBI lineage: Bacteria > Bacillati > Bacillota > Clostridia > Eubacteriales > Peptococcaceae > Dehalobacterium > Dehalobacterium formicoaceticum. Next base: position 1,087,498 of record NZ_CP022121.1, read on the forward strand.
GTCAATGTACACATTGGGATCGGAATTATGGCCAAATCAACTCCATGGTCATTAATCCGGATGATTCTTGTGTAAATGTTCAAATGGTTCCTTTGGTTGAAGGTGAAATCACCATTACCGCTACTATTAAGATTGGTAATCGTGAAATTACCCAAAGTAAAACAGTGACTTCTTTTGCTCCAGGAGAAGTAATGATGGATCTCCACCCCTTGGCTACCGATGATCAAGGTAACGTTAGAGCTGGCTGGCCCATCGTTGCCGCTGTCGCTTTAGACAGAACTGCCGGTGCCAACTATAATGTCAGCTTCACCATCAACGGCAAACCTGTGCTCGTAGCCGATCAATTAGTAAATGGCTATACAGGTCCGGATTACATTCCTCCTATGAATTATGATGAGTTTGTTGCTGCTTTTGGTGTTGCTGCATCCGAATGCGAAGGTGACTATGAAGCGATCTTCCCTTATTGCACCGATAAATGGTACTTCATGCTTTATCCCTGCGAAGATTTAAGAGGTGATTTTGAGGTTGAAGTAACCGTTGACAGCGTTGGTACCGCATCGGCAGATTTCTTCACCAATAACAAAGGCGTAGATATTCCTTTGAACTTTGTTACCCCTGTTGAATTAACAAGAGAATTGGCTCCTGATTCCTGGCAGACCTTCTCCACACCGAAGCTTTTAGCTGCCCGCTGTGAAGAAACTCCGCAATACGGAAAGGTTTATGAGTTGCTTTGGCCGTTAGCCGAAGAAATGCTTGATGGCGGACCTTTCATGTATGATGAACTTGAATTGTTTGTCTTGGGTTATGAAAATGGTGCATGGCGTGTAGTAATGCCTGATGAAGAAGTTCAGCCATTGGCCGGTTATTATGTCAGAACCCCTCAACGGGAAAAAGGCGATTGGAATATGAGAAAAGTTCCTTTCCAAATTGAATATGTATTTGCCCGGGCAACTACGCCCACTTTGTCCATGCCTTACACAATGACTTATCCGCCGCTTCCTGCAGATGCAGCTAACTTGGCTCCTTTCTACTGGAACAGCGTTGGTGTAGGCGTAGATGATACCAAAGCATCAGATGATCCGATGACCATGCAGTCTGATACGGCAGCACAAGCTTTAGGTGCCTTGATCAAAAATAAAGATTCGATCATGGTTTGGAATCCTGGTGAAAAATTAGCCAACGTCAATGATCAATTTACCAGCCTTGCCTTAGGCGGCAATGCAACACCGAACACTTCTGTTGATCCTTGGGCTACGGTGTATAACGGCGACGTATACTGGGTCTTCAGCTCCGGTATCCTTGGGCCAAATATTAATACCACTAATGTTGGTTTGGATATGATTGAGTGGATCGGCGGCAACTATAAGCCCATTGCTCAACCTCCGTATTGGCCAGCACCTCTTAATTAGTACTTTAAAAATATGCTTAACTGGATTTAACTCAGTTTAGCATAAATAACCCATTTATTTAAATGAACAGCTTCGATGTATTAAGGTAATGGGGGAAGGGTTAACCTTAACCCTTCCCCTTTCCTGATGTATATCAGATGCACCATACAATGGAAAATAAAAAACAAAATTTGCTGTAAGGAGGGAGATGATGAACTTGCAGCCTAAAAAAACGAGAAAAAAATATGCTTTAGTCATAACTTTAGTGATGATCCTGTGTTTATGCTTTGCCGGTACGGCTTTTGGCGTACCAGGATATGTTGAATTTGTATCATCCAATCCAATGAATGGAGCAATCAATGTTGATCCTGGTTTATCTGCCATCACTGTGGATTGGGATGAGAACATTACATTAGTACCTGAAATGGAAAGACAATTTAATGATGATCTGACTCTTAAGGAAAAAGTATCAGGGGTGGATGTTCCATTCACGCTTACTGCCAGCGGGACCCAAATGAGCATGGCACTTAATGCTTCTTTAAAGGAAGACACCCAATATCAATTGAATATTCCTGAAAACTTAGTAAGAGCAAACAACTATGGATTCGCTTATGAGAATATTAGCAGTAGAATGATTACCTTCACTACCGGTGAAGCCGATGCCGAAGATCCGGTTGTGACGATCGATCCTATCAGTGACTTAACCCTGAAGTTTGGTGCTGCGGAATCTGCTACACTGGCGGTCGTTACTGATCCTGAAGATGCTGCCGTGACCTTTGAATCTGCTAATGATGGCATTGCTACCGTTAATACCAGCGGCCTTGTGCAAGCTGTTGCCCCCGGTACAACTACGATCACCGTTAATGCCAGTGCAGATGATTACACAGATGCAGCTGCTACCGTTAATGTAACGGTTCAGAAAGGTGATTTGACTATTACTGGACTCCCCGCATCCCTTAATCTTTTAGTGGACGGATCTAGCCAACAGTTGAATCCCGCAGCCCCGGGTGCCGCTTTTAGTTATGCATCCACTAATGCCGGTGTAGCTACTGTTACAAATGGTTTAGTGGCTCCTGTTGCAGTGGGGAATGCTACCATTACCGTAACTGCGACAAGAGCGAATTATAATGATGCCACGGCTCAGGTTACCGTTTATGTAACAACGGAAGCCATGGAACAAGTAGCTCTCACAGTCAGCCCCTTGGATGTAACCCTGGAAGAGGATGCCACAAGCACGCTCTCTGTTAATGCTACGGAAGGTGCTTCTATCGCATATGAATCCGTAGATCCAACGGTTGCTACAGTAGCTGGCGGCGTAATCACTGCCGTAGCTCCAGGAAGCACCACGATTAAAGTTACAGCTTCCCTCACCGGTTATTTACCAAAAACAGTAACTGTGAATGTTACCGTTACTGAAGCCGAACCTGGTGAATTACAGCTAACAGTAACACCGGCTGAAGTAACCCTTTATCTGGGTGAAACCGGTCAAAGTTTTGATTTGACGGTTGCTGTTGTTCCGACTGATGCTGTTCTTACTTACGAGACTTCAAATGCAGGAGTTGTGACGGTGGCTAATGGCAAGCTTACTGCGGTAGCAGTTGGTGGAGCGACCATCACCGTAACAGCCTCCAAGGAAGGCTATGATGATGTGCAAGAAACAGTGGCAGTTACTGTAGCTCCTATAATTTCCGGTGATGTGAATTTAGATGGTGAAGTGAACACTCTTGATATTCAGACTGCGATCAATATTGCCATCGGGCGAACTGTTCCTACGGCATTACAAATTGAAGCGGCAGATTTGAATAATGATGGCAAGGTAAATATTTTAGACGTAGTAAAAATCATCAATCTGGTGATGGAAGCTTAGTATTAGTTTACCTTTATCAAACATGGTTAAAACGCTCCCCTTGGACGAGCCGAGGGGAGTGTGTATATTAGACAATTCATGATGAGCGATCAGGAGGGAGGAGCTACATGAAGAATTGGAAAAACAATCATAAGAGCTTAATGCGCCTGCTGACCTTCTCTCTGGTGTTATTGTTAAGCTTCGGGGCGATCTCGTTAAGCGCCTTAGGGGCAAGTGGAGAGAACGGATTGACCATAAGTGTCGGAAACAAGACGGCCGATCCGGGTGCAACGATTTCTGTCCCTGTTGTCTTTACCAGTGATGGTGAGGCTGCTGGGATGCAGTTTGATTTAAAGTATGATACATCATTACTGACACCCATTGAGGTTAAGAACAGTCAAGATAAGTTGGTGTTGGATTTTACGGCTGGTAACTTACCCGCTGGGTTTTCTGTAGCTGGAAGTAAGTTAGGGAATAATGATATCAGGGTAATCGTTTATCATTCGCTGGGTGAAAGCATTCCGGCGGGAAGCTTTACCGTTATTAACTTGAAATTTAAGGTTAACGCGGCTGCCGCTCCGGCTCAGGAAAGTAATTTAGATCTGACTGATGTTTTGATCTCCGATCCATCGGCGGAAACATTAACGCCGGATGCCATTAACGACGGCATTTTCACTATTGCCGGGGATATGATAATCACCGGACTGCCTGCTGCCCTTAATCTTGTAGTTGGTGCTTCCGGCGAACAGTTGTCACCTGTGGCGGCTGGTGCAGCTTTCACTTACGAGTCCGATGATGATGATGTTGCGACAGTATCCGCAACCGGTTTGGTGACTCCGGTGGCAGCCGGTAACACAACGATTACTGTGACTGCGAATAAAGAAAATCATATTGCAGTCACTTCTACCGTCCCCGTAACTGTCATCGACAGTCAGGCTCTGTCTATTCCTAACGTGACCGGGGATCCGGGTACGACGGTTGAAGTTCCTGTGATGCTGAACACCGTGGGACTTGTTGCCGGGATGCAATTTACCCTAAACTATGATCCTGAAATCCTTTCTTATCAGGGGATTAGTGATGGTGCGCTGACTTCCGGGTTTACAGTGGATGCAGAACCGGTTCAGGATGGGAAGGTTAATATCCTGATCGTTGATATACCGGTGGCTGCAATCCCGGTAGGCAGCGGCTCCGTGGCAGTTCTGGAATTTAATGTCCTAAATTCAGCTCAGCCTGGGGCAACAAGCCCCTTGGCTCTCAGCGACATCATCTTCGCAGATGTAGAGGGGGAAGCATTGCCGGATAATGGTTCCACGAACGGATTATTTACCGTGACAGGAACAGCTGCTTCCGATAAGCTGGTTTTGACGGCTGGAACAGTTACCGGGAGAGCCGGATCAAATGTTTCTGTGCCTATTACCTTACTCAGCGAAGGAAATGTGGCCGGCATTCAGTTTGCCTTGTCTTATGATCCCGCATTGCTTAGCTTCAAGAGTATCGATAAGGGAGCTTTAACTGCGGGCTTTGAAGTCGAGGCCGAACCTGCAGCCGGCGCTGTGAATGTCCTACTGGTGAAAATACCGGTAACTGCTATTGCGGCTGGGGAAGGCACCGTGGCCAAGATCAACTTTACCGTTGTTTCCGGAGCACGAACCGGAAATTCCTGTAACCTTAATTTAAACGATGTTGTTTTCTCTGACGATGAAGGAGAACCCTTAATTGCAGACAAATTGAATAATGGTAAGTTCACAGTCGCTTCCAGCGGTGGCGGCGGCGGCGGTGGAGGCGGCGGCAGCTACAAGGATAAGGATGATGATAAAGAAGAAACTCCATCCAAGCCGGATTGCTCCTTCACTGATCTGACCGCAAACCACTGGGCTTACAAGGATATCATTGAACTCTGTGAAGCAGGGATCATCAATGGTTATCCCGATGGCACCTTCGGCCCGGAAAGAAGTATTACCCGTGCTGAGTTTGCCAAGATTATTGTAGGCGTTAAAGGAACAACTTTGGTTAATCCTGCTCAGCCCACATATCAGGATGCAGCCAGAAGCAATTGGTACTACCAATATGTGGAAACTGCAACTCAGGCAGGGCTGGTCATGGGCGACGGCAAAGGTAAGTTCCGTCCTAATGATCAAATTTCCCGTCAGGAAATCGCTATTATCTTAGTGCGAGCGATGGGTATGCAAAATGAAGCCGCAGCCAAAGCACAAGAAATGACTTCCTTTAGTGATGATGCTCAAATTGCAGCATGGGCTAAAGGTCATGTGGTGATTGCTGTTGAGCAAGGCTTGATCAATGGCTATCCCGGAAATCCGCCTACTTTCAAGGCGAAGAATACGGCAACCAGAGCAGAAGCTGCTACGATGCTGAACCGGTATCGTAACCAGTAATATCTCTTAAGCAGATGGGGAATACATGAACCAAAAGACACTCTTCCTGGATTCAATCGGGGGAGTGTCTTTATTCCATAGAAAGTCACCATGAAGCGCATTCCCTTTCCTTCAGTCAGAAAATACATATTTTTGAAAGGTGGCCAATTTATATGTACCGTAAAATCCTGGTGCTGGTTCTGCTGCTCCTAACCTTTGTTTTTCCGTTAACCGCGCTGGCAGATGATTTTCCGGCGATACCTTCCATCTATAAGGGGACGGTCAAGGATCAAAATGGAAACCCTGTTGCCTCTGGAACTGTGAAAGCTTATACCAATGATATCCTGCGCGGTAGCGTAGGGTTTACCGGAGGTAGATATGAAGATCTTATAGTTTCCGGAGATATAAATTCCATGTTAAAAATCGTAAAATTTACGGTGACGGTGCGGAATGTGGAATTAGATGCCGTGCCCGCTTCCCCGGTCAAATGGCGGGAAGGAAAAATTAGCGGTTTGGATATGGATGACGTGAATCTTACCGTGGACGTAAGCTCTCTCCCTCCTTTATTACCGGGAGACGTTAATCAGGATGGAGTAGTTAACATTTTTGATGTCCAATTGACGATCAATTTTGTCATGGAGAAATCTGTACCTAGCGCGGTGCAGCGTGAATCTAGTGATATGGATGGAAATGGATCCTTGAATATATTTGATGTGGTGCGCATCATTAACATTATCATGGAGCGCTGAGATCTTTCATGATCTAAGCCTTGAGGAAGTATCATCTCCTCCGATAGGAGGAAAAAAATCCATCATTGGATGGAGAATATAATAGAATGAACTTTGAAGATCATATTTATCTCCATCTGAATGAGGATGAATTTAATGGTGCTGTAAAGTACAATTAGTGATAAGAAGGTAGCATCTTCATCTCGAAGGTATTGCCACAAACTTGAAAGGTGGTAAGATTCAATGAAGCGAAAAACCCTGATTGTTTTAACTTTAATACTTGCTTTAATCTTTCCCATGACGGCTCTGGCAGAGGACATGCCTCCAATCCCGTCTATTTACAAAGGGACCGTGGTTGACCAAGATGGTAAAGCCGTCTCCGCCGGTACAATTAATGCTTATACCAAGGATACTTTGAGAGGCAGTATTGATTTAAAAGATGGTAAGTTCAGTAAATTCTTAGTGACTGGAGATGTTGATACGATCAATATTCCCGTTGCTTTTACCATTGAAATTAATGGCGTAGAAGCAGATGCTACAGCTGACCCTGAGGTAAAATGGCAGGAAGGTAAAATTAGCGGCCTGGATATTCCGGAGATCAAGCTGACCGTTGATACTTCGAAGCTTCCCGATGTGTCGGGTCAAGTATCCGTTGAGGCTGCTAATGATAATTTTACCGTGAAGGTTGGGAATACAAGACAGATCCGCGTTACAACCACACCCGACAATGCTGCCCTTAGTTATCAGAGCGATAAAACCGGTGTTGCCACTGTGAATTCCAGCGGTGTTGTCACCGCTAAAGGAGAAGGTACGGCTGTAATAACTGTCACTGCTTCCAGTTCGGGTATGCTTGACGGAAAAGCGACGATACGGGTACGCGTCAGTGAAAATCCCATTGAGATCACCGTAACCCCAGAATCCGTTAAATTGGACGCGGGCAAGACCCAGCAATTAAGCGTAACCACAGATCCTACCGGTACAACGAAATCCTATAAATCCAGCGATACAAAGGTAGCAACGGTTAATTCTTCCGGCATCATTACCGCAGTTGCCCAAGGCACAGCTACCATCACTATTACGGCGGCAAAAGATAATTATGAAGACGGTGAAGATACTGTAAAAGTAACGGTGACCTCCGCCGGCAGCGGCAGCACCGGTAATAATCCCGGAACGAACCCTGGCACCACACCGGGAACCAATCCTCCCGGCCCTACCTCTTTCTCTGATGTTCCGCAAAATCATTGGGCTTACGGAAACATTGCTCTCTTAGCCAAGAGTGGTATTGTGGGCGGTTATGTCGATGGCACTTTCCAACCGGCGAAGAATGTTACCCGGGCGGAATTCACCAAGATGCTGGCCATTGCTGTCGGCTTGGCCGAAGAAAAACCTGCCCAGCCTAAATTCAGTGATGTCCCCGGCACCCTATGGAGTTATGGCTTTATTGAAGCCGCAGCTAAGGCAGGCTTGGTGACTGGTGATGCCGCAGGCACCTTCCGGCCGAATGATAATATCACCCGTCAGGAAATGGCTGCCATTTTGGTACGGGCGATGGGCAAAATAGATGCCGGTACTACCAATGCCAGCTTGGCTACTGCTTTCACAGATGACAAATCTATTGCTCCTTGGGCCAGAGGCTTTGTCGTCAGTGCAGTTCAGGACGGTTTAGTGGGCGGCTACAGTGTGGATAATACCTTCCGTCCGGCACAAAATGCTACCAGGGCAGAATCATGTGCCATGATCGCCCGCTTATTGGAAAAAATTTAAGAAGCATCGAATCAGATCAGCCGGTACCTTGATTAGGGTATCGGCTTTCCTTTTCTCTTGAAATCCGGGGCAAAGTACCATATAATTTTAATGATGAAATGATTGATTGCGGGAATCAGCGTAAAAGCCTGATCAAGGGGAGTAGAGGGGGCTATCTTATGGAGCGGGTGCAGAGAGTGTTGTCACACCCGGATTTTGACGCCTATATGTTCCTGAATAAGCAGCAGGAAACCGGGCGGGAGTTTTGCTGCCATCAGTTGGAGCATGCTCTCGATGTGGCCCGGATCTTTTATATTTTGTGTTTGGAAGGGGATAGGGCAGGGAGCTTGCCGGACTTGAAGGAACTGTCCGGGCAAGAGACTAAAGAACTGGTTTATGCCATAGCTCTCCTCCATGATATCGGTCGCTGGAAACAATATCTGGACCGAAGTTTGGACCATGCCTCGGAAGGGGCGGTATTGGCCAGACCCATCCTGCAGGATGCCGGATTTAATGACCGGGAAATTGACCTGGCGCTGAAAGCGATTGCCGCTCATCGGGATAGTCAGGCCTCGGGACTGGGCAGCTTCTTATATCGGGCGGACAAGCTGTCCCGTAATTGCCATCACTGTCCGGCTCAGGATAAGTGTTATAAATTTAACCGCATGGAAACAAGAGATAAGCTGCTCTATTAGCCTGTTGGCAGCAGCACAATTTTTTCTTATAAGGGGTGAAATGATATGGATTTTAACACCAGGATTGTGGGCGTGCATAATTATGCCACCGCGAAAAAATTTTTTGCCGAGGTGGGCTCAAGTCAAGGAGGAAGCGGCGTCATGACGCCCAAGTCCTTATTTTACACAATTGTTGCGGAGAATCTTTCCGATCCTGCGGCCAACATTTTAAAACAGGAAATGCTATCCAAGGGCGGGGAGTGTGCTATTCATCGGGATGCCCTGACCCATAAAACAGGGAGATCCTCGGTGATGATGATGGGTACGGTGAAACAATTCAAGGGGGTAGCCCTTAAGCTGAAAGGCCAGGTCTTTAAACTGTCCCAATTGGGTCAGGAAATAGCAACCCTCCTGGAGCATCTGACTCGGGAAGGATCCTGGGAGATGGGTTGCAAAAATGGTCCTTTGACCTTTGGAGAACGGACCTTAGTCATGGGGATTTTAAATATCACCCCTAATTCTTTTTCTGACGGGGGTCGGTTCAATCAGATGGATTTGGCCCTGGAACACGCCTCTCAGATGGTGGCAGAGGGCGCGGATATTATTGATGTGGGCGGGGAATCCACTCATCCCGGTTATCAAATGATTGATACCCAGGAAGAGATTGAGCGCATTGTCCCGGTGATTGAAGCCCTGGTAAAAAAAATCAAGGTGCCTATTTCCATTGATACCTATAAGGCAGAGGTGGCAGAGCAGGCCTTGGCTGCGGGTGCGGGGATGCTCAATGATATTTGGGGTTTTCAATTTCAAGGGGATCAACAGGGTGGGCCGAAAATGGCACAGCTGGCGGCAGAGTATGATTGCCCGGTGATTTTGATGCACAATCAAGACGGCACTGCCTACGAAAATCTCATGGGTGAGGTGCTTCTTTTCCTGCGCAAAAGTATTGAGATTGCCGAAAATGCCGGGGTGCAGCCGGACAAAATCATTATCGATCCCGGCATTGGTTTTGGCAAGGATCTGGATCAGAATCTGGAGGTCATGAGCCGCCTGGAGGAATTTAAGTCCTTAGGCAAACCGGTTCTTTTGGGCACCTCCCGTAAAGGGATGATCGGGAAAGTGCTGGATGTGCCGGTGACGGAACGGGTAGAAGGAACCGGGGCCACCTGCGCCATTGGAATTGCCAAAGGGGTGGACATTGTCCGGGTGCATGATGTCAAGGAAATGGTTCGGGTTGTGAAAATGACCGATGCCATGGTAAGGAGAAACTAATATGGATAAAATTATCTTGTCCGGGATGGAGTTTTATGGCTATCACGGGGTCTTAAAGGAAGAAAAGAGGGTTGGCCAACCCTTTATTATAGGGGTGGAAATGTTTTTGGATTTATTGCCTGCCGGAGTCTCGGATGATTTGACGAAAACGGTGCATTATGGAGAAGCATATCTGGCCATTAAAAAAATTGTGGAAGAGGAAAATTTTGATCTGATTGAAGCCCTGGCCCAGCGTATTGGGGAGATGCTGCTGCAAGAGTATCCCCTCCAAAAGGTCAGGGTCATTGTGGATAAGCCTTTGGCCCCTGTGCCGGGAGGCAATTTAGCCGCCCGGATCGAAATAGAACGGGAGAAATAAGAGATGACGGAAAATATCGCTTATCTAAGTTTGGGCAGTAATCTGGGGAATAGGGAAGACTATTTAAAACAAGCGCTGGATCTTTTGAAGGAAGTACCTGGGATTAAGGTAACCGGCAAGTCTTCTCTCTATCAGACAGATCCTGTGGGATATACGGAACAGGATTGTTTTTTAAATGCTGTGGTCTCAATCAGCACCACTTTTTCTCCCCAAGAGCTGTTGGCGAAGACTCAGGAAATTGAGAGACTTCTAGGCCGGGAAAGAATCATCCATTGGGGACCGCGCACTATGGACATTGATATTTTGCTCTTTAATGAGGAAGTCCTCCAGGAACCGGATCTGATCATTCCTCATCCCGAAATGTCCCATCGGCGATTTGTTCTGGTGCCTTTAGCAGAATTAGATCAAGGCCTGATGATTCCGGGAGTAGGTCCGGTGGACCGGACTCTGGAATCATGTGAGGACTCAGGTATGGTCTCCCTCTTTAAAAAATCAAATAAGTGGTAAATGGTTGGAAAGGAAATTTACATATGCAGCAGCGAGGTGTGAATAATCACGTTAATTTAGTCCTGTTTTTATTAGGTACAATTTGTACCTTTGCCTGTTTCTATTCTTCTATGACGGTATTGCCTTTGTATGTAAGTGAATTGGGGGGCACTGAGTTTGATACCGGGGTGCAGATCACTTTGTATTATATTGCATCGGTTTTACTGCGCTTTTATTTTGGCCCCCTTAGTGACCGCAAAGGTCGGAAACTGCCCCTGATGATTGGTGCCTTTGTTTTTGCCACTTCCTCCCTTTTGTTTATGTTTTGTGACACCATCTTAGAGGTGACCCTGGCACGGCTTTATCAAGCGGTGGGGCTGGCTGCCTTCTTCTCCAGCGGAGGTTCCCTGATCGCAGATTTGGCGCCGGCAAAGCGCATTGGATTATATGTCAGTCTGTTCCGTATGTCCACTGTCTCGGCCCTTTTATCCGGTCCTTTTTTGGCAATGCTGGTCATCGATAACTATCATTATAGTACATGGTTTATCATCAGTACCATTCTTGGCTTTTTGTCGTTGCTGTTTATTTCACTGGTCAAAGCTCCTCCCCTGGAAAACGAGGAGGAAAGCGAATTCCTGGGGAAATTCGTCATTGTCCTGAAGGAAAAAGTCACCCATCAAGTCTTGTATGGGATTAGCCTCGTTTCATTATCTTATGGGCTGCTCCTGACTTTTGTGGTTCTGTTTATTGTTCAGGATGGAAAGATTGCTAATCCGGGTCTTTATTTTACCTATTTCAGCATCGTCAGCTTGGCAGGGACTTTTTTATCAGGTAATCTTTCCGACCGTATCGGGCGGCAGGCAATTGTCTGGCCGGCAATTACGCTCTTAGGTATAGGGGTGGGGATGCTGTACTTTGTCCCCCTTATGCCGGCTCTCCTTTGGGTCAGCTCTGTGCTGGCCGGTATCGGTTATTCCGCAAGCATGGCATCTTTGGCGGCTTGGCTGGTAGAGGTAGTCCCTACAGAGCACCGGGGTACCGCCGTGGCCATGCAGGAAAGTACCATTGATATCAGTATTGGGATCGCCTCCTTTATTTTTGGCTGGATTAGCGGTTTCACCGGCATGGGAGGGGCTTTTGCCCTCATTGGTGGATTTGTGTTTTTGTCGGCCTTGGTGAAAATGTGGTCTTTTTGTCAAGCTGCCTGACATAAATCTTAGTAGTAGTGCTATTCTAAGGAGTGGCCATAATGATGACCATGGGAAGTGCAGCCGCCGCCTTAAAAACCATTGTTACTTGGGGAGGCGGCATTTTTTTCCTCCTTGTCTCTCGCGAAATGTGGAAAATTAAGCAAGAGAGCAAAGTTGATCCTCCCTGGGATGAAGATCCTTAAGCAGGACATTAGGTGTTTCATGTCGAATTTCATCTATTTAACGCCGAAGTAAGAAATGAGATGATGACATGAAACTCCTGAAAAGAAGGGAATTTTTATTGGGATTAGGGTCCCTGGGTCTTTTAGGCTTTTTAAATTGGGACTATGTATATGGAGCCTTGACCGAAGTCACCTCCCCCGGAGGAGCTAAAAAGGACGGGGCAGAAGAATTGATACCATGCGATTTTGTCCTGGAAAACGGATTGATTGTGGACGGTAGCGGAAGAACGGGTTACCCGGGCCGTGTGGGGATTAAAGGAGACCGGATTGTTGCCCTGGGGGATTTTAACTACGGGGAAGGGGCTCAGGTCATTTCCGCCCAGGGATTGGTGATCACACCGGGTTTTATTGATCTTCATACCCATACCGAGAGTTATTGGCTGGCCGGGGGGCGGGGGAAATGGTTTTGAAGCAAGGGGTCACCACCCAGATTGGGGGCAATTGCGGCACCTCTGTTCCCTCCATCGAGAATTATTTTCTATCCCTTCCTCCTACGCCGATTAATGTAGGTTTGTTTGTGGGCTACAAGAACCTGCGTAACCAGGCGGGAGCAGTTCCAGAGGACCTGATCGATGAGGCTGGACTGAAAATAATAGAGGAAAACCTGGCCCGAGGACTGATGGAGGGAGCCTTTGGTTTATCCGTGGGCTTGGAATATTATCCTCAGGCTAAAGGAACTAAGGAAGAAATGATTGCCCTTTGCCGGGTGGTGAGGGAAAAGGGAGGTTTTTATTCCACCCATATCAGAAACGAAAACGATAGTGTCATACCCGCCCTAAGGGAAGCTATCGCCATTGGTTTGACAGCTGGGGTACCGGTGCAGTATTCCCATGTGAAAGCATCCCGTCAGGAGAATTGGGGCAAGATGCCCCAACTGCTTACCTTGATGGAAGATGCCGCCTCCATCGGCTTGGATATTACGGGAGATGTTTACCCCTATACATTTTCCAGCTTAGATGTGGACAATAATAATATCACGGAATCTATGAACGAAGAGGACATGCTGCAGGCGATGCAGCACCCATTGATCATGATTGGCAGTGATTCAGGATTATCCAAGGAGGGGATGGCGATTCATCCCCGAGCATATGGAAATTATCCCCGGGTTCTTTCTCTCTATACCGGTGGGGGAAAAGCCCTCTCTTTGGAGCAGGCTGTGCATAAAATGACCGGGATGCCGGCAAAACGATTAAATTTTAAGGATCGGGGCATCATTGCTGTGGACATGAAAGCGGATTTGGCCGTTTTTAACCTTGCTGGGATCCAGGAACTGGCCACCCGGGACAACCCTAATCAGCTGTCCATGGGCATGAAATATGTTTTTGTCAACGGCCGAAAGGTATTGGAACAAGGAAAGGTAACAGGAGAAAAAGGAGGTGGTCCCCTAAGGTATCAACATTCTTAACCTGCTGCCTGAAGCAGGAATGAAAATCAGTTGATTAAGAAAGGAGAAAAAATTATGGAGCAAAAAGAACGAGAAATTTTAAAAAAAGCGATATTAAACGAAAATGAAGGCTACCAATTTTATCAGTTGGCAGCGGAACAAACCAAAGATCCGGATGTAAAGCTGGTCTTTCTCTCCCTGGCGGAAGATGAGAAGAAACATGAATCCTGGCTGCGCAATCTATATCAGGAAATACTGGACCAAAAATCATCAGAAGGGACTGACTTTACACCTTCCGAGACCGATTCCCCCGGTATTTTTACTCCTGATAAGATGAAAAAATTCGGTGCTCTGGAGGTTTCTGCCTTGCATATCGGCATTTTAATGGAAAAGGAATCCATGGATTATTACCGGACTGCAGGAAAGGAGACCAAGCTTCCCGGTGCAAAAGAATTGTATGAAAAACTGGCTGTTTGGGAACAGGATCATTTAGACCGTTTGGAAGCGGCTTATGATGCAGCCCGGGAAGAATGGTGGGCGCAGCAAGGCTTTTCTCCGGCGTAAACAGAGTTTCTTGAACAAACAAAAAAATTCCTTGATTTATAATACCGGCTTTGCTACAATGTTAACCAGATCAATAAAAGAGGTTAACGAATGAAATGAAAAATGAGGTATTAAGGTTTTTAAGGGAGCAGGAGGAATATTTATCCGGTGAAGAAATCAGCCGACGTTTGGGAATATCCCGTACGGCCGTATGGAAACAGATCAACACCCTGAAAAAAGAAGGCTACGAGATTGCATCCCAAACCCGAATCGGTTATCGCCTCCTCTCCGTGCCGGATCGTTTGTACCCGGAAGAAATTCAGAAGCAGCTCCGGACGAATCTGGTCGGAAGAAATATGATCTATCGGGAAAGGGTGGATTCCACCAATATTTTGGCCAGGCAAACCGGGGAAACCGGCTTTGCGGATGGTACGGTCATTTTGGCAGAAGAACAGACCGCCGGTAAGGGCAGATTAGGACGATCATGGCACTCCCCTATGGGTACTGGGATCAACATGTCCCTCCTTTTGCGGCCTGCCATCCCGGTGTCTGATGCCGCCAAGATCACCTTGCTGACCGGGGCAGCTGTGGCCAGAGGCCTGGAGGAGATTACCGGATTGAAAATCGGGATCAAATGGCCCAATGACCTTCAGATCCATGGGAAAAAGGTTTCGGGAATTCTTACAGAAATCAAGGCGGATATGGATCAGATCCACTATCTGATTGTAGGGATCGGCATCAATGTCAATGAGCGGGATTTTCCCGAAGAATTAAGGGAAACGGCGACCTCACTGCACATGGAAGTCGGCCGTCAGGTGTCACGGGTACATACGGCGGCGGCTGTTTT
Source organism: Dehalobacterium formicoaceticum (assembly GCF_002224645.1). Taxonomy (NCBI): domain Bacteria; kingdom Bacillati; phylum Bacillota; class Clostridia; order Eubacteriales; family Peptococcaceae; genus Dehalobacterium; species Dehalobacterium formicoaceticum. Next base: position 1,102,571 of record NZ_CP022121.1, read on the forward strand.
GAATCATTGGGAAGAAATTTATCAAAGGTTCCTGACCCAGGGATTCACTGTCGTAAGAGAAGAATGGAAACAATATGCCGTCACCCTGGGAAAAGAAGTTCGAGTACGCACCATTAATGAGACGATTTATGGCCTAGCCTTGGATATTGATGAAGATGGTCTGCTCCTGGTCCAGGATGAAGATCATCAAATCCACAGGATTATGGCCGGCGATGTCACCCTTAGGACATAATAGATTCCTGTCAGAAAAGTTATTTGGGAACTTATTGTCCGAGGGTGATTTTATCCTTTGATTGTCAACCAAAAAAATAATTTAGTTTACAATAACCCTTGTCATCCTGAGCGTAGCGCAGGATCTTGTCTGTCGGGATTCTGCACGATGCTAGAGATGACCACCTTTAGATGTTGTAAGCTAATCGTCATATAAAAAGTTAAACAGATAGTCAAATAAACATAATGAAAGGAAAACATAATGATGAAAATCAATGAAATGTCTCAGATTGCCATGTTTACCGCATTGATCGCTGTTTTGTCACAAATATCCTTGCCCTTGCCCTTTTCTCCGGTGCCCATGACATTGCAAACCTTTGCTGTTTTTTTTACTGCCATGGTGTTAGGAAGCAGAAAAGGCGCCTTAGTCATGATCCTTTATACCTTTATCGGCGCAGCAGGATTTCCTGTTTTTTCCCAGGGTAAAGCAGGGCTGCCGGTTTTATTGGGACCTACGGGAGGGTATATTTTCGGTTTTATTCTGGCTGCCTGGATCATCGGTAAAATCATAGAAGGGGCGGAACAACCTTCACTCCGCCGAAGTTTGATCGCTCTCCTTTGCGGAGTAACAGTTATTTATCTGTTGGGCATGGGCCAGTTAAAGCTGCTCCTTGACCTGAGTATCAAGGAAGCCTTTGTGATGGGTGTCCTGCCTTACTTAGCTTTGGAATTAATTAAGGTGACGCTGGCCGCATATTTAGGATGCGCTGTACGCAAAGCGGTGGTTAAGGCTTTCCCCGAAACGGTATGATCAACAGACAGGGAAATTTTCCTGTCCGTTTTTCTGCTTGAAGGGATAGAAAGGAATACCCCCATTTACCTTTTTTATGATATAATTGTCCCCAGATTAAAATTTTTTGGAGGAAGCAATGCAGGTTCAGATTGATCAGGTTAAGTTGGGCGTAAAAAAAGCGATGCCCATCGGTATGGGCTATTTACCTTTAGGGCTTGCTTTTGGTGTCATTGCGCAAAGTACCGGTCTCTCGCCGGTTCAGGTAGGCCTCATGTCCTTATTCCTTTTTTCCGGTTCCGGCCAATTCATTGCTGTTGCTTTAATGGCTGCCGGGGCCGGTTTTAATGTCATCATTCTTACTGTTCTCCTGGTAAATTCTAGGTATTTCTTATTCAGTGCCACTCTTTCCCGCTATGTCAAAAAGCTGCCTTTGTGGTGCACAGCTCTTATTTCCCAAGGCATAACAGATGAGAATTTTGTCGTTGCGACCGCCCATTTTCGTGATCATCCGGTGCGGGTCGATTTTTGGCTCGCCCTTCATATCACCTCCCATCTGGTATGGGTCTCCAGCACAGTCCTGGGTTCCCTTGTGGGCAATTTTATCCCTGATATGGAACGTTTCGGCCTGAACTTTGCCTTACCGGCGATGTTTATTGCTTTATTTTTTATGACCGCGTCTAATTTAAAAGGTATTTTTTGTGGTGTCGTTGCTGGGATTCTCTCCTTGGTGATACTTTATGGAGGTTTTTCCGATGTGAATGTGATTCTGGCCACAATCATATCAGCGACGGTAGGGGTGGTGATAAATAAATGGATTCCGGGGTCATAATCCTTATTCTGGCATTAGGGGGCACAAATTTTTTAATCCGTTTTTTGCCGGCCGCTTTTCTCAATAAGATTACGCTGCCTAAGGTAGTGGAGGAATGGCTTTCTTATGTGCCTGTGGCTACCATGGCAGCTCTGGTTGTACCGGAGATCTTCCATGGGAATGGTCAGGTGATTTATTTTTCACTCCAAAATTTTAATCTTCTGAGCGCGCTGCCGACGATTTTTGTAGCGGCAAAAACGAAAAATTTGGGATATACTTTAGGTGTGGGGATTGGCACCATGGCCCTTTTGAATATGTTTGCCCGCTAACGAACTGCCGCTGATACTCCGCCTTTAAACGATTGAGATTTTGTATGAAAGAGGGTACGTAAGAATGCTTTTAGCGATTGATGCAGGGAATACCAACATTGTCATCGGAATCTATCAGGAGCATACGCTGATTTCTCATTGGCGTGTTTCTACCGACCGGTTGAGAACGGCTGATGAATATGGGATTATGCTGCGCAACCTTTTTGACTGTCATGGACATACTTTTTCAGATATTACTGCCGTGGCCATATCTTCTGTGGTACCTCCTCTGATGGCCGCTTTGGAAGATATGTCCCAAGACTATTTTCAAATCACGCCGCTGGTGATTGGGCCCGGGGTGCGGACGGGGATGCCCATCAAGTTTGATAATCCCAAGGAAATTGGGGCAGACCGCATTGTTAATGCCGTGGCCGCATATGAAAAATACGGCGGTCCTTTGGTCATTGTGGATTTTGGCACGGCGACCACTTTTGATGTCGTCACGAAGCAGGGAGTCTATATTGGCGGGGCCATTGCTCCCGGGATTGGAATTTCTACCGAAGCCTTATTTATGCGGGCAGCAAAGCTGCCCCGGGTGGAATTGATTAAGCCAAACAATGTAATCACCAAAAATACCGTCAATGGGATTCAGGCAGGGATCATTTTTGGCTTTGCCGGGCAGGTGGATGGGATTGTGAACCGGATGAAAAAAGAACTGGGCGAGGATGCTTTTGTGGTGGCAACAGGGGGCTTGGCGGAATTGATCCAATCGGAATCGGAAACGATTCAGAAGGTAGATCCCTGGCTGACCCTGGAAGGATTGCGCCTCATTTACTTAAGAAATCTCTCCCCCGGAAAGTAAGATCGGGAATGTGGTGATCAAATAGATGAAAATTGGCAGTCTGGTCCTGGCAAATCCCGTCATCTCTGCACCCATGGCGGGGATTACGGACAAAGCTTTCAGAGAAATATTAAAATCCATGGGTGCAGGCATGGTTTCTGCCGAGATGGTCAGTGATAAAGCCTTGACTTATGGCAACAGAAACACGCTGGAGCTGCTGGATATTCAGGGAGAAGCATCTCCTTTGTGCGTGCAAATCTTCGGGTCAGAACCTGATGTGATGGCTGAAGCAGCCGTCATCGTGGCGGAAATGGGAGCCCATGTGATTGATATCAATATGGGCTGCCCGGCACCGAAGATTGTGCGTAATGGGGAAGGCAGTGCTTTAATGCGTCATCCCATTTTAGCAGGGGAAATCATTCAAGCTGTGGTCCAGGCGGTACAGGTGCCGGTAACTGTAAAAATGCGCAAAGGATGGGATGAAAGTTCCGTCAATGCGCTGGAAATAGCTCAAATCGCAGAAAAGATGGGTGCCGCTGCGATCACTGTTCATGGCCGTACTCGGGATCAATTCTATTCCGGTCAGGCTGATTGGTCCATTATTCGCAGGGTGAAGCAGGCCGTGGCCATTCCTGTGCTTGGCAACGGTGACATTTGGTCGGCAGAAGACGGGCTGCGTATGATGGAAGCTACCGGTTGTGACGGCGTTATGATTGCTCGGGGCATGCTGGGCAATCCCTGGCTGGTTCAAAACACAGTTGCCATGCTCAAAGACGGTGGTGAAACTGCCGCCCCTGATCTTGAAGTGCGCATGGCTTTGGCCAGGGCACATTTAGCCAGGGTGGTGGAATTAAAAGGAGAGGTTCAGGGCATCAAACAAATGAGAAAGCACTTGGCGTGGTACATTCGGGGTATTCGGGATGCCTCCCGGATTCGGACAGAGATTAACCGGATTACGAGACAGGCAGATTTGGATCGATTATTGCTTTCTCTTGTGTAATAAAAACTTAAAACCTAGTATCTTGTTAAAGAAGTCCCGCGAGGACTTTTTTTCTATATCCGTCGATTGTCTTGAATAATTAAGAAGAATTTGGTAATATTATTTTATTGTTAGTGCACAGAACTGTGCACATAAATTCCAATTTCATTTCGTATTATATAAGGGTGAAGAATATGGATTTTATCCGCATTGGTGAGAAAGTCATCAGCAAAAATAAATTATGGTCCCAAATTGAAAAGATCCTGGAGTATAGAGTTAAAGGACTTTCCCAGCAGGAGGCTGCGCGCCGCATGTCCTTAGATCGGGCCTTCATTTCCCACTTGGAGAGACTGGGAGAAGTGCACAAGGGTCATCGCATCGCTGTCATTGGTTTTCCGGTCAAGAATAAAGCAGAGCTGCTGCAGATGTTGGAGCAGGAAGGTGTGGAATTTACTTTGATTCTTTCGGAAGAGGAGCGATGGGCCTATGTGGGGGAGGGGAAAGGCGTTGATTTATTCAATAAGGTTATGGATGTTATCACCCAGCTGCAGGGCTTTGATTACTTGATTGTACTCGCTTCCAATAAAAGAATAAAGCTGTTTCAGGGCATTTTTAATCTAGAGGTTGTTGGCATTGAAATTGGCCGCTCTCCCATTGAAGAAGATCGCATGGTAGATATTGAGCAGGTTAAAAAAGTCATTCAAACTCTGAAAAAGTCAGGTAAGCAGGAGGCAAAAGCATGAAACGAGTTGTCAGCGTATCCTTAGGATCATCAAAGCGTAATCATACTGTTCAGATAGAAATCTTAGGTCAAATGTTTTCCATTGAACGGGTGGGCACTGACGGAGACGTAAAAAAAGCCATGGAGATAATTGCTTCCCTAGATGGTAAGGTAAATGCTATTGGGTTAGGTGGGACAGACCTTTACATATATGCCGGCGGTAAAAGATACACCTTTCGCGAATCCTTGAAACTAAAAAACTGTGCCCCCCATACACCGGTGGTGGATGGGAGCAGTTTAAAGAACACCTTGGAACGAAGAGTGATTGAGTATTTAGCCCGGGGAAAAGGCTGGGATTTTACGGGGAAAAAAGTGCTTTTAGTCTCGGGAGCGGATCGTTTTGGCATGGCGGAAGCTTTACAGGAGGCTGGGGCGGAATTGATTTTAGGAGATTTGATTTTTGGGCTGGGCATTCCTGTCCCCTTACATTCCTTGACCTCTCTTAGCAAGGCGGCTCGGCTCCTTGCCCCTGTGATTGTTCAATTACCCATCCGCTTTATCTATCCGACAGGTGCTAAACAAGAGGTTTCATTATCTAAGTTTGAGAAGTTTTATCAGGAGGCGGATATTATTGCCGGAGACTATCATTTTATCAAAAGATATATGCCCCAAAGTTTGACGGGAAAGATGATTATCACCAATACGGTGACCATGGATGATGTGGCGGAAATGCGTCGCAGGAATGCGAACTTACTGGTAACCACTACCCCTGAATTTGGAGGGCGTTCCTTCGGAACTAATGTGATGGAAGGAATTTTAGTCTCTCTTGCTCCTGAAAAAGGAGGAGAATTGACCCGGGAGGATTTTGAAGATTTACTGGACCGGATTCATTTTGAACCACGCATCATTGATCTGCAAGAAGAAAGCAGGTTAAGCAGTTGAAAGATTCGTGAAAGGAGCGGAGCACTTTGCATGATTTTGCTTTTATGATCCATCCTTTGGATGTTAATGATATCTACCGAAAATTTCCTAAGGCCAGGATCATGCCGGATAAACTAATAGAAAAAGCCATGTCCCTTTGTCCCCCGTTTTTTGTTTCTGATATTACAGGTATTAAGTCCCAATATAACGAAACGGGAGGTATGTTCGTCGCTTGTCCTCTAACTGCCCGGCAAATGGTGGAAATGCCGGAACAGACAGTGCTGAATAAAATAATTCAGACGGGAAAATATGCAGAAAAAATGGGCGCTAAGGTATTAGGCTTGGGGGCGATGACCTCGGTGGTAGGCGATGCCGGTATCACCGTTGCCAAAAATCTCAATATCCCTGTGACCACAGGCAATAGCTATACGGTTTATACTGCCTTGGAAGGGATGAAAAGGGCGGCGGAACTGGTTGGTATCAAGTGGCAGCAGGCAGAGATCGTCGTGATCGGAGCCACGGGATCCATCGGCAGTGTGTGCACACGCATCCTTTCCAAGGAATGTAAATACCTTACCTTGGTGGCCAGAGATGAGGCAAAATTAGAAAAGCTGGCCGGTAAAATCTATTATGAAGACGGACTGGCTGTCCGTACGTCCACCCAAATAGATCAGGTCTTGAGTCAGGCAGATCTTGTTTTAGCGGTATCTTCTGCTGTGACGGAAATCATTGACCCTCAAAAACTTAAAACCGGTGCCGTCGTCTGCGATGTAGCCCGCCCCAGAAGTATTTCTAAAACCGTTGCCCGGGAAAGGGAGGATGTACTGGTTATTGAAGGGGGACTGATTGAGCTTCCCGGGGATGTGGATTTTCATTTTAACTTTGGTTATCCCCCTAAGCTCGCCTTAGCCTGTATGGCGGAAACGATTCTGTTAGCCATGGAAAACCTGTTTGAATCATATACTCTGGGTCGGGAATTGACGATTGGCCAGGTAAACAGGATCGGAGAGCTGGCCCAAAAGCATGGTTTTAAGCTGGCCGGCTTGCGCAGTTTTGAACGACCGGTGGAAGAGGGGAAAATAGCTCGCGTGCGGGCTTGCCGCATGAATGATCTCAATGCTCGAGCTATTTAGCAAAAAGAACCAAGGAATGACGGACACCTTTCCCTTGACATTTTTTAGCACCAGGAATATAATATCCCTTAATGATAAATGCCTTTAAATTGATTACCTCCAAGCACTGCCATATTTTTAATTGGTAGTGCTTGTTGTAGTAGTTATGGACATTATTTAGTTTCTGCGCATAAATAATGGCTGTCTTTCATAATGATAATAAAACTAAAACGTAACCTTACATAAGAGGAGAGAAATTATGCCTAATAAAGAAGTCATTTTAACCGTTGAGGGCTTGAAGAAATTAGAAGATGAACTGGAGCAATTAAAATCTGTGCGCCGCAGAGAAGTGGCCCTTCGTATTAAGCAGGCGATTGAGTTTGGCGATATCAGCGAGAATTCGGAGTATGAGGATGCCAAAAACGAGCAAGCCTTTATTGAAGGCACGATTATGAACCTGGAAAAGAAATTGCGCAATGCCCGGGTGATTGATGCCAATGATGTGGATGTGGCTACTGTATCTGTAGGCGCAACCGTGCAGATTGAAGAGGTGGATTCCGGAGATAAACTGGAATATTCCATTGTGGGCTCAGTGGAAGCTGATCCTGTAAAAAACAAGATTTCTAATGAATCTCCGGTAGGAAAGGCCTTGCTGGGCCATAGTGTCGGCGACATTGTTGCTATTGATGTTCCCATTGGGGTGATTAAATATCGGGTTTTGAATATCAGCAAGTGAACTCGTTCAGCTAAAGCTGAACATCGGGGCTTCAGATAGGGAATCTACCCCACCTGAAGTGAAAATAGGAGCTCCCACTTATAGAAGTGTGAGTCTTGGAATTTGATAAAAAACAGCTTAATTTGTCTGCTTGTTACGGGGAGTGAATGAACTTTGGATTTAGAATTAAATGAACAGATGCGGGTGCGCATCGGGAAAATGAATGATTTGAAGGAGTTAGGAGTCGATCCATTCGGCACAAAATATGAACGGACCAGTACCTCCAATCAAATCATCACTAATTTCGAAGCAATGGAGCATCAGCAGGTTCGCATTGCCGGCCGTATTTTGGCAATTCGCGGCCACGGCAAGGTTAGTTTTGCCGAGCTATCTGACAATGACGGTAAAATACAAATTTATATCCGCCGGGATGATGTGGGGGAAGAACAATTCCAGGTTTTCCAAAAGCTTGATATTGGTGATATTATTGGCGTGGAAGGGAAGGTTTTTCGCACCAAGCGGGGGGAAATTTCTGTTGCTCTTGAGAAATTAACCCTTTTAAGTAAAAGTCTGCGCCCCCTGCCGGAAAAATGGCATGGGTTAAAGGATGTGGAACTGCGTTATCGGCAGCGCTATGTGGATTTAATCGTTAATCCCGAAGTAAAAAGAGTTTTTGAATTACGCAGCAAGATTATTCGTGCTATGCGCCGCTACTTGGATGAAAAAGGATTTTTGGAAGTAGAAACGCCTACTTTACATAATATACCGGGTGGAGCGACTGCTCGTCCTTTTATTACCCATCATAATGCCTTAGATCTGGAATTATATATGAGGATTGCCCTAGAGCTGCATTTAAAACGGCTGATTGTCGGCGGCATGGAAAAAGTATATGAAATCGGTCGTGTTTTTAGAAATGAAGGGATCTCTATCCGTCACAATCCTGAGTTTACCCTGATGGAGCTATATCAGGCTTACGCGGACTATGATGATATGATGGAAATCACAGAAAATATGATTGCTCATATTGCCCAGGAAGTTCTGGGCACTACCAAAATCACTTATCAAGGGGAAGAGATTGATTTAACGCCCCCCTGGCCCCGCTTGCCCATGCTGGCTGCCATTTCGAAGTATGCCGGTATCGATTTCACTACAATTCAAAGTGATGAAGAAGCCCGGGCAGCAGCAGAAAAACTTGGAATCCATGTAGAAAAAGATGCAACCAGAGGGAAGGTTATCGAGGCTGTTTTTGAAGAAAAGGTTGAAAGCCATCTGGTGCAGCCGACTTTTATCATTGATTTTCCTGTGGAGATATCTCCTTTGGCTAAACGGAAGAGTGATGATCCCAGTTTAACCTATCGTTTTGAGGTATTTATTTATGCCCGGGAACTTGCCAATGCATTCTCCGAATTAAATGATCCACTAGATCAACTGGGGCGTTTTCAGGAGCAGATGAAAATGAGGGATGCCGGCGATGATGAGGCCCAGATGTTGGATGAAGATTTTATTCGGGCCTTGGAATATGGGATGCCGCCCACGGGAGGACTGGGCATAGGCGTCGATCGTTTGGTTATGTTTTTAACGGATTCATCTTCGATTCGGGATGTGATCCTGTTCCCCACACTGCGTCCGCGGGATTAGTTCGTTGAATAATCAATAGACTTTTTTATGAGATAAGGGACACCCTGAAGAGGGTTGTCTCTTGTTTTTTAGGAGTGGCAAATAAAATTTTTATTGACCGTTGACAATAAGGAGGTTTTATTATATATTTATTTTGTTGTTGAACAAAGGTGTTCATCAGATGATGCATAGGTTAGTTGTCGACGGTTTATAAATCGGTGGATGGCTACCCTCTAAAGGCGTCATGTGATGAGCACCTTTTTCAATTTCGGCTGACTGCTTGGCAGCATGAACCTCATTCGATTGAAATCATGAAAGGAAAACAGCTCATGCCCAGGGTCGTGGGCTTAAATGAAAAAGAGCTTGAAACTTTGGACATATTAAGTATGCGGGGGAATAAAATTATGAGTGATATCTTGTATGAGGGTAAATCAAAAATTATCTACCGCGGGCCGAATAACGAAAGCCTGATCATCCGTTATAAGGACACCGCCACTGCTTTTAATGGTGAAAAAAAGGCGGAGCTTTCGGGCAAGGGTAAGCTGAACGCCGCAATCTCAAGCTTGATTTACGGCTATCTTGCGGAACATGGCGTCGAAACGCATTTGATTGAAGTTATTGACGATGCTACCGCACTCGTGAAAAAAGCGGAGATCGTTATGATTGAGGTTATTGTCAGAAACGTCGCGGCCGGAAGCTTCTCCAAAAAGTACGGTGTCCCGGAGGGAACAGCTCTTAAAAACACAGTGATCGAGTTCAGTTTAAAGAGTGATGAACTTGGTGACCCCATGATAAACGAAAGCCAGATTACCGCTATCGGGCTCGCGACCGAGGAGGAACTCAAGGAAATGACCCGGCAGGCCTTTCGGATTAATGAACTATTGTGCGCATTATTTGCGAAAACCGGTATCAGGCTGATAGATTTCAAACTGGAATTTGGCAGGTATGACGGGAAGCTCATTCTCTGCGACGAGATATCACCCGACTCCTGTCGGCTCTGGGATATTGATACGGATAAAAAACTCGACAAAGACCGCTTTCGGCGGGACTTGGGAGATGTGCTTGACAGTTATCAAGATGTACTCAGGAGGCTTCAAAATGTCCGATAAATATAAAACCTGGAGTTTGCCGGGTATTTCGGCATAGATGTGGAGTCACTCACGGAAGATAGGTTTTATTTAAACGGTTATATACCGTAAATTGAAGGAGTGATACCATGTGCGGTATTATCGGTTATGTAGGTAGTGAGAACGCTGTTCCCATTATTGTCGAGGGACTGAAGAAGCTGGAATATCGGGGATATGATTCGGCAGGTATCGCGATTTATGGTACAGACGGTTTTAATGTGGTAAAGCAAAAGGGGCGTCTTGCAGCGCTGGAGTCACGCCTTGATGGCTGCCCGATTGCCGGAACCATGGGCATCGGACATACCCGGTGGGCTACCCATGGAGAGCCGTCGGACATAAACTCTCATCCTCATGTGGGAAGCCAGAGTAAAATCGCCGTCGTTCATAACGGTATCATAGAAAATTATAAGCAGTTAAAGCTGCGCTTGGAGCGAAAAGGCATACCCTTTGCTTCGCAAACCGACAGCGAGGTCATCGCACAGCTTGCCGAGTATTACTATAACGGCGATTTGCTGGATACGGTCATCCGGGTTTCCGGTGCGTTGGAAGGTTCTTACGCCCTAGGTATCATGTGCCTTGATGAACCTGATACGCTCATTGCGGTCAAAAAAGACAATCCTCTGATTATCGGCGTATCCGATCACGGGCATTTCATTGCCTCTGATGTGCCCGCTGTATTGAAGCATACCAACAAGGTCTATTATCTTAACGATAAAGAAATAGCCGTGCTGCAAAAGGGATGTGTACAGTTTTTCAATCTTGACAAAGAGCCCCTCCAAAAACAGCTGGAAACCATAACATGGAGCTTTGACAGTGCGGAAAAAGGCGGATATCCCCATTTTATGCTGAAAGAAATCATGGAACAGCCCAAGGTTTTAAAAGACACCATCCAATCGGCCATAAATAACGGTGATAATAAAAAGGTAATTGACAATCTTGATATTACACGTTTTAACAAGATCGTGATCACGGCCTGCGGATCGGCATATAATGCCGGCGTGGTGGCGAAATATGTGTTTGAGCGGCTGTGCAGGATCTTGGTTGAGGTTGAGCTTGCCAGTGAGTTCCGGTATAAGGACGCTATTATAGATGAAAAAACACTTGTCATTTTAATCAGTCAGTCGGGTGAGACTGCTGATACCATCGCGGCGATGCGTGAGGCGAAAGTCAAAGGCGCGGTCACTTTATCGATTGTCAACGTTGTCGGCAGTACCATCGCCAAGGAGGCGGACTTTTGTATCTACACAGCCGCCGGACCCGAGATTGCTGTGGCGACGACTAAGGCTTTTTCCGCGCAGCTTGTGTTATTGTATATTTTGGCTGTGGGGTTTGCCGTTAAATTGGGAAAAATATCGGGAGAACAGGAACAGGAGTTGCTGTCGCAAATCGCTGCACTGCCGGCAAAGTTGTCGGCGTTGCTCACGCAGGTCGACATGATCCAAAAATACGCTTCCACATGCGTCGGATACAAAAGCATTTTCTTCATCGGCAGGAATATCGATTACGCCATCGCCTTAGAGGGTTCACTCAAGCTTAAGGAGATATCCTATATTCACTCCGAAGCATATGCGGGGGGTGAATTGAAGCACGGTACCATCTCTCTTATCGAGGAGAATACACTGGTGGTTGCAATTTCAAACTGCAAGCAGTTATTCGGCAAGATTATGAGCAATGTGGAACAAGTGATCAGCCGGGGTGCCAAGGTGCTGCTGATCGGTAACTGCTTAGACGTGGAACAAAACGACAAATTGTCGTCGATCAGTTTACCTGAAAGCAACGAATTGTTCTCGCCGTCCTTGTCCGTTATTGTTTTACAACTATTCAGTTACTATGTAGCTGCAAATAAGGGCCTTGACATCGATAAACCCCGCAATTTAGCCAAAAGTGTCACAGTAGAATAGGAGGCATGACCTATGAACAGCAGCGTATGTGAAGTCTTGGAGTTTGTGAAGGAGAACGACGTCAAATTTGTCCGGCTTGGTTTTTGTGACCCCTTTGGCTTTCAAAAAAACATTTCGATCATGGCGGATGAATTATCCTTCGCATTTGAAAACGGCGTCTCATTTGACGCCCACGCGATCAAAGGTTTTCGCGATGTCATGCGCTCGGATTTGCTGCTGTTCCCCGATCCTGCCACGTTTATGGTGTTGCCATGGCGGCCGGGTCCGGGCAGAGTCGCGCGTTTTTATTGTGATATTAAAAATCCGGATGGCTCCGTATTTCCCCATGACGGTAGATATTTATTAAAGCGTGTTATCGAGGGGTGCGAAAAAATGGGCTACACTTGTATGATCGGTGCGGAATGTGAGTTTTACCTTTTCAAGATCGGCGAGGATGGGGAACCGACCGGTGTAACCCTTGACAAAGGCGGGTATCTGGATATTTCGCCCCTGGACCGGGGAGAGGATATTCGCCGGGAAATATGCCTGACCCTTGAGGAAATGGGAATCAAACCGGAATCCTCCCACCATGAGCAAGGGCCGGGGCAAAACGAGATAGATTTTAAGTTCGGCAACGCCTTGGAAAGCGCCGATAATCTGTTGACGTTTAAGTCCGTAGTCAAATCGGTCGCCGCGCGCAACGGATTGTTCGCGTCTTTCATGCCGAAACCGATACCGACCGCTGCCGGGAGCGGATTGCACATCAATCTCTCTCTTGCCCAAAATGGGATAAATATTTTCAAAAACGTAAGCGAGGGACACTCCAATATCGTAGAGAGCTTTATTGCCGGAATACTCTCAAAAACAGCCGAGATAACCCTGTTTCTCAATCCTCTTGCCAATTCTTACGAACGCTTTGGAGCGTTTGAAGCTCCGAAGTATCTGTCCTGGTCACATCAAAACCGCTCCCAGCTGGTAAGGATTCCAGCCGCAATCGGTGAAAAGGTTAGAATGGAATTGCGTTCACCGGACCCGTCAATCAATCCCCATCTCGCCTTTGCCTTGATTTTAGCCGCCGGGTTGGAGGGGATTGAAAAAGGCTTGATTCTGCCCCCCGCCGTTGACGCGGATTTATATACAGCACCGGAAAGCGTGATAAGTAATCTTACTCTGCTGCCGGACAGTCTTGATCAGGCCATTCATCTTGCGCGGGACAGCAAGTTTGTGCATAGCGTGATGGGCGAGGAAATGCTCACAAAATATCTAGCTATTAAGGAAACCGAGGCGGCAGATTTTGCCGCCGCCGAGGATAAAGAGAGGTTTTACAAGGAGAGATACTTTAATTTAATATAAGGGCTTAAGAGTATTTGGAAAGGCGGCGAAATGATGGAAAGCGCTTTGATAATTTCAAACACGGAAAAAAGCATTACTTATTTTACCGAAATGTTAAGTGCGGCTTCTATCAATCAAATCGTTGCCTTACAATCATGCGCTGAAGCGCGGCGGCGGCGTTTAGAACAGGATTTCGATTTGATAATCATAAACGCGCCCCTTCGGGATGAATCTGGTGAGAGCTTATCAAGGCATTTTGCATCCATAGGGATCAGTCAAGTTATTCTTGTTGTGGCAAATGAGCATTTTGAGGCTGTATCCGCGATCTGCGAAAATGACGGTGTGCTGACAATTTCCAAACCAATCAACAAGGCTGTATTTTGGTCGGCGTTGAAACTTGCGAGAGCGGCACAAAGCAGATTAAAGCGGATGCAAGATGAAAACAGCAGCTTGAAAAAGAAAATTGAAGATGTACGCATAGTTGGTCGGGCAAAATGCATATTGATTTCCCACCTCAATATGAGTGAACAAGAAGCGCACCGATATATAGAAAAACAAGCGATGGATATGCGCACAACAAAAAGGGCGATTGCTGAGGGGATACTAAAAAATTATGAGAATTGAAGATAAATTAAACGAGGAATGTGCAGTTTTTGGGGTTAGTTTAACTACAGATGAGGCGGTGGGTCTTACCTATAACGGCTTGCTGTCGCTACAGCATCGCGGTCAGGAAGGGGCGGGCATCGCCGTAGTAGATGATAACAATATCCTGTATCACAAGGATGTGGGCCTTGTTAGTGAGGTATTTTGCGGCGGTGAGTTTAAAAATCTGTCTAAGGGAAGAATTGCTGTTGGACATACCCGCTATTCGACAACCGGCAACAATAAAAGAGAAAACGTGGGACCATTCATAACAGAGTATTTGACAGGACGGATCGCGACTGCGCACAACGGCAATATCACAAACGCGCTGGATTTACGGCATCAACTAAAAGAGAATGGACTTTATTTCCACGCGACCAGTGACAGCGAGGTTGTGTCATCATTGATCGCATATTGTATAACCAAAGAACAAAATACAGTGTTGGGTGTGGTCAAGGCGGCTGATTTCTTACAGGGAGCGTTTTCCCTTGTCATTGCAAGCGGTGATAATAAGCTTATTGCCGTGCGCGATCCAAACGGTTTCCGGCCCCTTTGTATTGGGCAAAATGGGATTGGTTATGCCATCGCGTCGGAGAGCTGCGCTTTGGAAGCTTGCGGGTTTGAGTTCATAAGGGATGTATTGCCAGGTGAGATCATTGTTGTAGAAAACGGCAGCCTGACCCATCAAGGAGTAAGGCTGGGTAACAAAGATGATGGGCACGGGCTATGTATTTTTGAGTATGTGTACTTTGCCAGACCCGATTCGGTAATCGACGGGCTAAGTATCTATGAAGCTCGTCACAATATGGGTACTGTTTTAGCTGAGGAATATCCCGTGGAGGCCGATATTGTCTGCGGCGTACCGGACAGTGGGCTGGAAGCCGCGAGCGGATACAGTGCACAAAGCGGGATACCGCTGGTGTCAGGTTTTGTTAAGAACCGTTATATCGGTAGGAGTTTTATCTATCCGACACAATCACAGCGAGATAGCGCTGTCCGGTTGAAACTCAATCCCCTTACAACAAATATCCAAGGGAAAAGAATTGTGCTTGTTGACGATTCTATCGTGCGCGGTACAACCAGCGAAAAGATTGTCAGGAGCTTAAAGAACGCGGGTGCGAAAGAGGTGCATGTGAGGATTTCGTCACCGCCCTTTCGCCATACCTGTCATTACGGAACAGATATCGACAGTGAGGAAAACCTGATCGCAAATCATATGGACATCAATGAAATCCGTCATAAAATCGGCGCGGACAGTTTGGGATATATCAGCATAGAAGGATTAAAAAGAGCGTGCGGGAAGTGCGTGTTACCATTTTGCACATCATGTTTCACTGGACACGGCGAAAGTATGCCCAGGAAAAAAGATATTTTTGAGTGAGGGAGTATGGTGGAGATATGAGTCAGCTTGTATTGGTGCTTGATTTTGGCGGTCAGTATAAGGAGCTTATTGCACGGACAGTCAGGGGGGTGTCCGTGTATTCGGAAATAAAACCGGGTCATTTGTCGGCTGATGAGGTACGGCGGCTCAATCCTATCGGTATTATTCTGACAGGCGGGCCCAAAAGCGTGTATCTGGCCGACTCTCCCAAGTGCGACCCTGAGATATGGGAGCTGGGAATTCCCATCCTCGGCATTTGCTACGGTATGCAGATGATGTGTCATATGCTTGGCGGCGAGGTCGCGCCTAAGGACGCAGGTGAATATGGGCGTGTCACAGTGACTTCGGCCGCGCCTTTATCAAAATTGTTTGATGGTGTAAAAAAGGCCTTCTCCGCATTAATGAGCCATAGGGATGCGGTTACCCGTCTTCCCGAAGGCTTCCGTATGACAGCCTCTACCACCACCTGTATTGCAGCTTGTGAGAATGCCACTCGAAAATTATACGGAGTGCAGTTCCATCCGGAAACAGAACATACCGAGGGTGGGCGTGAAATCATTAAAAGCTTTTTATATGATATCTGCGCCGCAGTGGGTGATTATAAGCTGGATGATTATATCGACACACAGGTAAGGCGGATACGGAACCAAGTTGGAAATAATAAGGTGTTGCTTGCCCTGTCAGGCGGGGTTGATTCTTCGGTATGCGCGAGTCTGCTTAGTAAGGCCATACCGGAGCAGCTTATCTGCATCTTTGTTGATCATGGCTTCATGCGCCTCCATGAGGGTGACGAAATAGAGGGTGTATTTTCTAAACGCAAGCTTCGTTTTATTCGCATTAATGCCCATGAACGCTTTCTTGCCAAATTGAAAGGGGTGACTAAACCTGAGACAAAGCGGAAACTTATCGGCGAGGAATTCATCCGTGTATTCGAGGAGGAAGCCGGTAAGCTCGGGGATATCCGGTTTTTGGCGCAGGGAACGATCTACCCGGACATTGTCGAATCCGGCGGTCAGCATGGTGCGACAATCAAAAGCCATCACAACGTGGGGGGGCTTCCCGAAAATCTCGCTTTTAGCGAAGTCATAGAGCCGCTGTCGGGGCTTTTTAAGGATGAGGTTCGTATTCTCGGCAGAAAATTAGGATTACCGGCGTTTCTTGTAAACCGCCAACCGTTTCCGGGACCGGGGCTTGCCATCCGTGTTATGGGCGAAGTTACGGAGGAAAAGCTGGAGGTTTTGCGCGGAGCCGATGCCATTCTTCGGGAAGAACTTGACGGTGCGAGGCGCAGGCCGGATCAATATTTCGCTGTATTAACCGATACTTTTTCCGTAGGTGTCAAGGGTGATGACAGGACATATGACCCCGTGATTGCAATCCGTGCTGTATCTACCAGTGATTTTATGACCTGCGAGTATACCGAAATCCCGCACAGAATCTTGCGGCGCATATCGTCACGGATCACAAGCGAGATACCGTCTGTCAGCCGCGTGGTGTATGACATTACTTCAAAGCCCCCGGCTACGGTGGAATGGGAGTGAGAAGATAAATTATTTGTCGAATTTACCTTGACAATAACACAATCTTAATGGTATATTAATAAATGTCTTATAGCGGTAACAAAAAGATTATCAAGTTAGCAGGACTTAACAAGCTAAAAAGTGCTTGACAAACCGATAGTGATTTGATAAGCTATTCAAGCTGGTCTTTGAAAACTGAACAGTAACAAAGCCTGATGTTAGTCAAGAAGCAAGATGCTAGAGGCAAGAAGCAAGACTTCGAGCCCAGCTTTCAAGCTGATTGACAATATCAAAAATGCGAAACCTGAAATACAAGAAGCAAGAAGCTAGAGGCAAGAAGCGAAACTTCAAACCCAGCTTTGAAGCTGTTTGAGAAACAGGTAATTGAATCGAGCCAATTAAACCTCGATAGAAATATAATTTTTATTGGAGAGTTTGATCCTGGCTCAGGACGAACGCTGGCGGCGTGCTTAACACATGCAAGTCGAACGGAGATAAGAGAATCAGTTTACTGAATCTTTTA
>NZ_CP022121.1:2622500-2812500 GCF_002224645.1 Dehalobacterium formicoaceticum
GTGAAGCATGTGGGCTGCCGACCGCAAATCTCTGTGCTTCCTGATTTTCAGCAGGAGAAAGCTTTTTTCCAATTGAACTGCATATTTGAGATCCGTTTAGGTCATATTATGATTGGCGGCTTAAAAATGCTTCCCTTATTATGGATCTTAAAAAAAGGCGGTGATTATAGATGAGTGACCATCCGATTGAAGCTTTGATGAAAACAGCGATGGAAAGTATCAAAGAAATGGTTGATGTTAATACCGTTGTCGGCGACCCCGTAGAAACGAAAGATGGCATGGTAATAATTCCTATCTCCCGGGTATCATGTGGTTTTGCCGCCGGAGGCGGAGAATACAGCACGAGCCCGGAAGAAAAAACTCAAACAGGAAAAACCCCCTTTGGAGGGGGTAGCGGCGCAGGTGTTTCAGTCCAACCCATGGGATTTTTGGTCGTCGGACAAAATCAAATCCGCTTGATTCCTGTGGAAGGGAATTTAGTAGCGGACCGGCTCCTGGATCTGGCACCCCAAGTATTAAATCAAATGCAATCGCTGATTAACAAAAATAAAAATCACTCTGTGATCAATCAAAATTGTCCCATGTAAAAACCCGCAAGGGTTTTTTGCTTTTACATTTTGTATTTTGTATTTTTTAAATTTTTATTATTTGGGGGGAGGATTTTTGAAAATGATCTAGAATCATAGAGATTGGCGAAAATTTTCACGAATTTTCAAATATTATCACCTATCGACAAATCCGTAAAACCAACACTGATGGAAGTTTTACTTGATCATATTAAGGCAAAATAAATGGAAGATAAAAGTAGGAGGCTGAAAATTGAAACGAAGTTTATTTAACATATTTATGATTATCGTCATGACCTTTGGAGTTGTTTCAGGAACTGCTTATGCAAGCCCGGAGGTAACGGCGAAATCAGCAATCTTAATTGATGCATCATCCGGCAGAATCCTCTTTGAAAAGAATGCCCATGAAAGGCTGCCCCAAGCCAGTACCACTAAAATAACCACTGCCCTTTTGGCTTTGGAAAATGCTGATTTGTCAAAACAGGTACAAGTACCGGCAGATTTTGTGAATCCCGGTGAATCCAATATTTACCTGGGGCCCGGTGAAGTCCATCCCATGGAAGATCTTCTTTACGCTCTGCTCTTAAAATCGGCTAATGATGCGGCAGAGGTCATCGCCATTGATATCGGCGGTTCCGTGGAGCAATTTGCTGAAATGATGAACAAACGGGTCAAAGAGATGGGTTTAAAAGATACCCATTATGTTAATCCCCATGGTTTAAATGATGAGAGACATTACACCTCAGCTTATGATTTGGCCATGATTGCCCGTGAAGCACTTAAAAATGAAAAATTCCGGGAGATTGTAAACACCAATAAATATGAGATTCCCTGGGAAGGAAACGAATATAATCGGGTTGCTTATAATACCAATCGCCTCCTCAAAACCTACGAAGGAGCAGACGGAGTGAAAACAGGTTTTACCCGACAAGCAGGAAGCTGTCTGGTAGGTTCTGCGACCCGCAATGGCATGCAATTAATTGCCGTGACCCTAAATTGCAATGGCATGTATCAGGAAATGACTGCCTTATTTGATTACGGATTCCAAAACTATCAAAAGAAAGAGATTTTTGAAGAGAATCAGACAGCCGGGCAGATTCCTGTGAAAGGCGGCACCTCAAAAACGGTGCATGCAGTAGCAAAAGCACCCTTGGGAGTTGCTTTTAATATAAAAGATAAGGACCTCCTGGAACCAAGCATCTATCTGCCTGAGAAAATTAAAGCCCCAGTTAAAGAAGGGCAGCGCTTAGGATCGGCAGTAGTTAAAATTGATGAGAACACCTTTGTCACCACTGAGTTGGTTGCTGCCAATGATGTAGGGAAAAGCTCTTTTTTTGCTTATCTCTGGGATACCTTTATCAGCGCCATAATTTAGCACCCCTTGGGGTGCTTTTTTAAATAAATAATTAAGCAGAACGATGACCGCAATAATAAGAATACTTATAAGATGGGAGCATTGCTGTGAAAGAAAATAAACAGTTGAACCCAGTGAAGTCTATTATAGTCATATACTTAATATGTTTTGTTTTGAGAGCCATTGAATACATGGTTATCCGTACAGATCAAAGCTTTTTTGGCGAGGCGTTTATACATAAACTGGCAGGTATACTCGTACTCATGTTGGCAATACGGTACTTTTCATTAAAATTGCCGGAAATCGGGTTTGCATTAAAGTCGGCAGGCAAATATGTGCTTTATGGTCTGCTGCTTGGCGCAGTTGTGTTTATTATCGCTTATGGAACCGAGTTTCTTATCCAACTGTCACGAGGAGGCAGCCCTTCCTTTCAAGTCTATGTGACCAGATATTCGTTGGATGGTAACCTGGGCCGTCAAACTGGGTTATTGTTTTTTGTTTTCTGTATTGTGGGCAATCTTATCAATGTGGTTATGGAGGAAGGCGTTTTTCGCGGCTTATTTATCAAACTTGCTGAAACGAGGTTTTCTTTTATTAAAGCGGTGCTTCTTTCCTCTATGTTTTTTGGGATCTGGCATATTGCGGCCCCGGTACGCAGCCTGTGGGATGGAGATTTGAGCGTAACTGGAGCGGTCATGTCTGCCTTGATGCTTATTTTGACCACAGGAATTACGGGAGTAAAATTCTGTTTACTTACTAAAATTACGGGTTCGCTTTGGATGCCGATGGCTGACCATTTTTTAACAACACTATCATCAATCTTTTGCATGTCATAACGATCTCAGGCGCAGATGAATTACAGGTAATACGCATTTCGATTGCTCAATCGGTATCATTCCTGATTGTCCTTTTTGTCTATTGGAAAAGCGGAGCACAGCAAAAACAGACATTCCGCTCATAATAGATGAAAAATATGCGTAACATCAGCAATATGGAGAGATCTTGTGTTTATCAGCGGGATGCTTGTTCTTTAAATTAAACAAAAAGTTCAATAAGAACGCGCAAGCATAAGAATTATTTTATTATGCAGCGATAAAACGGAATTGGGAGATGAGTGCTTTGAATCTTAAAGAAAGAGCAAGACAATTAAAAATAGATATTCCAGCAGTGTTTTTAAGTTTGAAAAGCAAGGAAACGCCGCTGCCAGCTAAAATTTTTGCAGGGATCACGATTGGCTATGCCCTTTCACCCATTGATTTAATTCCGGACTTTGTTCCTGTACTTGGCTACCTTGATGATGTTATTATCTTACCCGCGTTAATCGCACTGACAATTCGCCTGATTCCCCAAGATATTTTTGAACAATTCCGAAAAGAAGCCGAGGGAATGTGGCAGAATGGGAAGCCAAAGAAGTGGTACTATGCAATTCCCATCGCCCTGATTTGGCTGTTTGTAATCTGTTTGATTGTCAAAGCTGTCGTTATCTGAACCACATACCGCCAGCGTTGTCGATTTTGGGTTTTTTTGTACCCAATTGTTATCTATTGGTCTAACAATTGGGTACATTTCAATGCAGATAATCTATTCAGTTTGTGATTGGGAGTTAATGTATTATTTTGCTATTGTAAAGCTATCAAATACTTGGCCTTTGTTTGGCCCGCTTGCCGCTATGCCTTTGGCATTAAGTCCATTTTCGTCTCGTGTTATGATCATAAAAGAGCGTATGGAATTTTCTTCAAAGATAGGTTTATTTCCTGATGGGTGATATGGATCATCCTGACCACGATAGTTATTGCCAATAGATGCCGCTTCAATATAATTTACATCATTAATTAAATATCTCTCATAAACGTGGGAATGTCCAAAATTAACACCGTTTACGCCATATTTTTCATATAAAGGTCTTAATACATTCCAAGCGTAGTCTCCATGAGGATATTTTACGCTGCCGTCCTTTTTGACTAATGGTTCAGAATATGGATACCAGCCGTCATCTCCTCTGTTAACCATATGCCAGTGCATGTTCACCCATTTGTATTGAGCATCAGATTCTTTTAGGTCATCACGAAGCCATTTCACTTGGGGGCTTCCTTGGGAAATGTCATCAAACATCATCCAACCAGGGGATTCCAGACCGCTCCACGCTTGCCATCTGAAAGCCGAGATGCTGGAGATATGCAAATCGCCATAGTCTGCACTGTACCAATGTCTTCCGTTAGGATAATACTCCTGTTCCGGATATAAAGGTCTGAATATCTGCATGTAAATGGAGAGTGACCAGTCATCAACATTATTTACTGTCATTTCTTTTGATGACATGATTCGTTGATCATCTACTTCGTGATTACCGGGAGTGACAAAAATAGGAGTATATTGCAGTAATTCAGATCCATCTTCTTCCTGTTGCATAATTTCAAACCAGGTTTTACCAAGTTCATTAGGTGCAATAAAACAGTCCTCTACAAAAAACCATTCTCCGGCTTTCCATGGTGTGTTTTGAAGATCGCCCCCGTAAATGATGAAATCAGGTTTTTGTTGGCCTATTTGTTTTACTGTTGCTGGGCTTTCTGCCTTTAATTGAAGATCTGACAATAATGCAAACGTAAAGTCTTCACCGTTTACAGGTGCAGTTTTGAAACTGTATATTGTAGATTTTTCAATTTTGTCGTCAACTTTGGTAGTTGTTTGGTAATAGTAAGTCGTGTTCGGTTCAAGATCTTTTAATGTGCCAATTTGTTGGAACACATTTAATTCAGGGTTGTTTGCAGGATCCGAATCATATCCGGTTGGTGTATTTGATGTTTTAAGCCCATCAATTTTGTATTCCTCTGTAGTAATGGTTTGTCCGAGTTCTTTCGTAAGTCCATATTCTACAACTCCTTCACTGCTTACCTTACTCAACCAAAGAACGTTCATTTCGTTAGAGGGACTCAAGGTTAGCAGATAAGGTTTTGTGTAGGTAACTGTACCTTGTGCAAATGCTGAATTTGCAAACAATAACAATATCAGCAATGCAAAAATAATTGAAATTCTTTTCTTCATTAATATTACCCCCTTTTTAAAAGTTGATTTTACATTTGCCGTAAGGATTAGCTTCTTCTCATACTCCTTTCTCTTAAAATATTTTCTTATACTTAAAACTATCATATTTTGTTTAACAATAAATTATGGATTAGTAAAATATGGGTTAATTTATTTAACGATATCTCTGAGAAAACCCCTAAACCGAAAGAACCGCCCTCGTGGTCGGTTTTTTTTTCGCATATTTTACGATTTGTCCTCATATGAATTCATGAGCGGGATACATGCTAATAGGGAAGGGATGAAAAACGTGGTCAATTTGATTTGGTTGGTGCTTTTGTTGTCCGGTATTATTACAGCGGGACTGAATGGCAATATTGAGGTGGTGACAGAGAGCGCTTTCCAGGCTGCCCAGACCGGAGTAAAAATATCCTTTGAAATCATCGGTGTGATGACACTTTGGTTAGGGTTATTAAAATTGGCGGAACAATCCGGCCTGGTGCAAGCTATCTCCAGACTGGTGCGTCCTGTTGCTCTTTTGCTTTTTCCCAGTATTCCTAAAGACAGCCCCGCTTTAGGATCCATCATTATGAATTTAAGTGCCAATATTTTAGGTTTAGGTAATGCTGCCACCCCTTTTGGGTTAAAAGCCATGGCGCAATTACAGGAGCTTAATCAGAATAAAAACGTTGCTTCCGATGCCATGATTACTTTTTTAGCCCTTAATACATCATGTATCACTTTAATTCCCGCCATGGTTATCAGCCTCCGGGTGCAGGAGGGTTCAGCAAATCCAGTAGAAATTGTAGGTACAACCATTATAGCTACTGCCTGTGCAACGATTTGCGCAATCTGTGCCGATATTATTCTGCGTAAAAAGTATCGGAATAAAACTTAATATCAGATCGACAAGCAAAAGAAATTCAATACGAAAGATGATCCATGAAAGGAGCGAGCTGTTTTGATGGATTTATTGACCCAAATCTCCCGCTGGGCCATTCCCGTCCTGTTATTTATCATTCCCTTATATGCGTATATCAAGAAAGTTAATGTCTATGAAGTCTTTGTCGAAGGGGCAGGAGAAGGGATTAAGATTGCTTTTCGGATTCTGCCTTTTTTAGTGGGTATGCTGGTAGCGATCAGCGTCTTTCGTGCTTCCGGTGCTATGGCAGCCCTGATCAATTTTTTATCTCCTCTGACCAATCTTTTGGGGATCCCGGGAGAAGTTCTGCCTTTGGCGGTAATGAGACCTTTATCGGGGAGCGGCGCTTTGGGCATCACAGCGGAATTAATCAATCAGTACGGCCCGGATTCTTTTATCGGCCGATTGGCATCCACCATGCAGGGCAGCACGGATACCACTTTTTATGTCCTGACGGTTTATTTCGGTTCTGTCGGAGTAATTAAATACCGCTATGCCGTCCAGGTAGGCTTAATTGCAGATATTACCAGTTTTATCGCTTCGGTAATCATCTGTCATCTTTATTTTGGAACCTAAAAGAAAATATTCCTGGGATATGGTTTGCTTGTTCCCATCTTTATTGCTATAATTCTCTCAGAATTTATTAACTGAGGTGTGTTATGGAAGAGAGATTACAAAAGGTTCTGGCTCATGCAGGAGTTGCTTCCCGCCGGGCTTGTGAAGAGTTGATTTTAGCCGGTAAAGTAAAGGTAGACGGAAAACCCGTTACGGAACTTGGCGTGAAAGTAGACCCCCAAAAAAATATGATTGAAGTTTCCGGTGTCATGATATCCGGAGCAGAAAAGAAAAAATATCTTTTATTATATAAACCGGTGGGTTACCTTAGCACGGTGCATGATCCTCGCAAAAGACGTACAATTATGGATTTAATCAGTGAAGTGCCGGAGAGGGTCTATCCCGTAGGCCGTTTGGATTATGATACCTCCGGTCTTCTGATCCTGACTAATGACGGCGCTTTAACCCATTGTTTAATCCATCCCAGCCATGAAGTGCGAAAGACCTATCGTACCTTGGTCAAAGGTGTGCCTTTAGGGAGAAGTTTAGGACAATTGGCGGCAGGGATTATGTTGGAAGATGGGAAAACAGCACCGTCAGAAATCAAATTAAAAAAAATAGAAAATGGTAATGCCTTACTGGATATTTCCATTCATGAAGGGAAAAAACGTCAGGTGCGCAGAATGTTTGAAGCCATTGGCCACCCGGTGCTGAAGCTGAAACGCATCGCTTTCGGTCCTTTAAAATTGGACAAGATGAAACCAGGAGAATGGCGCTATTTAACCAACCAGGAAGTAGCAGCTTTAAAAAAATTAAAAGGAACTAAGGGGATAGTAGCGAATAGATAAGTTTAATGATAAAATTTTTATAAAGGAGCTCAAAGCTTATCTATCTGCATCGTTTTGTACTTTCAGAAAATAAAAATTTTAAAGGTTGAAAGTATATGTGCAACTAAGGCTTCCCCTAAAGGACTGGAATTTCTAAGCATTGCAAAAAACCCAATGCAAGAAATTCTAGCGCGCCTAAGCCTACGGCTTGGCGTATGCCAAGTTTTCTAATGCCTTGAGCTCAGAGAAAGGGATGGCTCTTAACATGACTCAAAAAGAGAAACTGGAAAAAGGTTTGATTCAGATTTACACCGGTAATGCGAAAGGTAAAAGTACGGCATCATTCGGTTTGGCCGTACGGGCAGCCGGGCATGGCTTTAAGGTGGTCATCATTCAGTTTATGAAAACCGGTACTTATTATGGTGAAATTAGCGGTTTAAAACGGCTGGCTCCGGAAGTAGAGCTTCATTCTTACGGCAGGAACGGTTTTGTTCATCGAAGAGGTGTCTTGAAAGAAGACATTGATTTGGCTCATCAAGCCCTGGAACATGCTGAAAAGGCGTTGCTGGACCCGGAGACGGATCTGTTAATCCTGGACGAAATCAATAATGCCCTTTACTTTGAATTACTTACTGTGGAAGAAGTATTGAATTTGCTGGATAAAAAACCGGAGCATGTGGAATTGGTATTAACGGGACGCAATGCCCCACCGGAATTAATCGAAAGAGCTCATTTAGTGACGGAGATGAAAGAGATCAAGCATCCTTATCAAATGGGTATCAAAAGCAGAAAAGGAATTGAATATTAAAGGCAGGGGGAAAATAAGGTGAAATTGATCCGTTTTCAAAAAGATAATACAGTTTTCCAGGGAGTCTTACAAGATGAGCAGGTCTTTCCCCTGGAGGGTTCTTATTTTGGCGATTTTCATATCAAGGAGAAGGGCTGGCCCCGGCATGAGGTCAAACTGCTGGCTCCTTGCGAACCCAGCAAGATTATTTGTGTGGGATTAAATTACGCTGATCATGCCCAAGAGATGAATTTAGTCATTCCCGAATGGCCGGTTATATTTATGAAACCCTTTACCACGGTGATCGGGCCTGAGGAAGAGATTATTTATCCCGATCATTTTGTCAAGCGGCTGGATTATGAAGGAGAACTGGCTGTGGTCATAAAGAAAACCGGGAAAAATATTCCGGAAGCAGAATCTTTGGATTATGTATTAGGCTATACCTGCTCCAACGATGTCACGGCACGTAACATTCAGCCAAAAGACGGCCAATGGACCGTTTCCAAATCCTTTGATACCTTTTGCCCATTAGGACCTGTGATCGTAACGGACCTACCCTGGAATGAACTGGATATTTCCAGCAGGCTCAACGGTGTGCTCAAACAGCAATCAAATACGAAGAATTTAATTTTTGGCATACCTTATTTAATCCATTATTTAAGTCAAGTCATGACCTTATTACCGGGGGATGTGATTATTACCGGCACTCCTTCAGGTATTGGCGCCATGGAAATCGGAGACGAGGTTTCCGTAACCATTGAAGGAATCGGCACTTTAACCAATCTTGTGGGAAAGGCCGGATGAGTCTGTGCACAAAATTGTCGTAATCGGTGGCGGAGCAGCGGGTATCTTGGCAGCAATTGCCGCCCAAGAACGAGGCGCTCGCGTCACCCTATTAGAAAAAAACAAGCAAATCGGCAAAAAAATGCTCATTACCGGGAAGGGACGCTGTAACATCACCAACGCCGGTACCAGGGAGGATATTATTGAAAATATCCCGGGGAATGGTACATTTCTATATTCTGCCCTCAACCAATTCTCCAATTTTGATGTCATTGATTTTTTCCGGCGCATTGGTGTTGCCACCAAGGTCGAAAGGGGGGACCGGGTCTTTCCTGTTTCCGACCGGGCTCAGGATGTGGTGGAAGCCCTAAAGAGATATCTCTTAAAGCTGGGTGTCGAGATCAAATATGAACAGGTAGGAGCAGAGCTGGTGATCAATCAGGGCAAAGTTTTGGGAGTCAGGGTGAAGGGAGATCGATTCTTTCCCGGGGATCGAGTCATTGTCGCCACCGGGGGATCCTCTTATCCCGGTACCGGATCAACGGGAGACGGGTATCGTATGGCCGCATCAATCGGCCATCAAATCACTCCTTTAAAGCCCTCCCTGGTACCCTTGGAAACACGGGAGCCATGGGTTAAAGAACTGCAAGGATTAAGCTTAAAAAATGTCCGTGCTGCTGTAGTATCCGGAGGTAAAATCATAGCCTCCGATTTCGGTGAAATGCTCTTTACCCACTTTGGCCTGTCCGGGCCGATTATTCTATCATTAAGCAACGTTGTAGCCGCCGCTTTAAAATCTGACGCCAAGCAGCCCATCACAGTGGTGATCGATTTAAAGCCGGCATTATCAATTGAACAACTGGATCAGCGCATCCAAAGAGATTTTCAAAAATTCGCCCGGAAAATTCTTGCCAATGCTTTAGGTGATCTTTTGCCCAAATCTTTGATCCCGGTGTTTCTCAAGAACTTGTCCGTATCCCAGGAAAAGTTTGTTCATCAGATCACCAAAGAGGAACGGGAGGAAATTGTTCATTTATTAAAGCATTTTACGGTAACCATAACCAAAACCCGCCCATTGGCGGAAGCCATTGTTACCGCAGGCGGGGTTCACGTGAAGGAAGTGAATCCCAAAACAATGGAATCAAAAATTGTTGAGGGACTATACTTTGCAGGAGAAGTCCTGGATATTGACGGTTACACCGGAGGCTATAATCTTCAGGCTGCCTTTTCTACCGGCTGGGTCGCAGGATCGTCTGCTGCCGAATAAAAATTCCTTGCCCCGCATATCTTATATAGATAATACAACCTTGATAAGATAGGCGGTGCAAAGATATGACCAAAAGAAAAATAAACTGGGATCAAAACCTTTGGCAGTTGCTTACCCGGAGTGAAAAGATCCTGGTCCGAATGATCATCATAAGTTTGGTATTATTGGTCGCGGCCCAATCCCTCCTTACATCCGATCCTCTGCGCTTTTATTTAAGCTGGTCTGAAAGATTGGAGGGACAGCCTTTTCAAGAGTGGTCCCAGCCTTCAGCCAGGGTGCTTGATACGGAATCCCCTCTTTTTGCCCATCTTACCATCGAGTTGCAGGATTTCTCATCCTTGGCCAAGGCGAAGCTTTTTATCAATGGAAAAGAAGTGGCTGATTTCCGGAATAAAAAGATCACCGTAAAGGTTTCATCCAATGACGTTGTTTCCGTAGACGGTTCTTTTTACCATCGGCCCTTGACTTTTCGCATTACGGAAAGCTCCTCTAATATCGCTGCACCTGTTCTTTATCAGCAAATCGAAACCAATCGCTCTCTGGAATCCTTTCCCCAGGTTCAATTTAAATAACAGTTGCTATTTCTTGCCCTGCTTTCTATAATAGTTAATGTAGGATGGAAGGGTTGATATGCTAAAATTGTTGCACTCCTATCCGGGAGTGCTGTTTTGAGTTGATGATAATGAGTTCTGGCTTACGCCAAGCCGAAGGTGAGCGAAGTTATACTTTCTGAAAGTATAAAATACGGCGCAGAAAAAGCGGCCAAAAGCTCTGATTACAAGGAGGAATTTTCTATGGTTCCGATTGGAAGTAAGAAAGTCGCCGGCATCGCCATTAAATTAGCACTTTCAGAAAGCCGTGAGGAAGAAAAAGAACTAAAAAAACTTTATCAAGCAGAGGGCATTACCACGGCCGCGGTGGATTACGGAGGAGAATTTTTGTCCTCGGTGGCAAAAATTATTGAACGGGCAGTGGTCGCAGCGAAGAGAGAAGGGGTCATCAAGGATACCCATGCCGGTGAAGGAGCAGTGGCCGGAGCTACCCACGATGCCTTAACCCAGATTATGCCCAAATCCATCGGATTGAATATTGGAGGGAAAATCGGCATTGCCCGATACTGTGACCATGTTAGCGTGGCCGTATTCTTTGGCATCGGTATGATCCATTTAGACGAGATTGCCGTTGGACTAGCCCATCGGGCGGTAACCCAGGAATCTTAAAGGCAGTGCTCTACTTAGTGAAGTGACTCGGTAGCTTAGATGCCTTAAGGATGATACAGCCGTTACATAGCAGAAAGGGATGAAAAGTAAATGGCGGTAAGAGGGATAAGAGGAGCGATATCAGTAGAAAATAATGCTCAGGAAGCAATCAGCCAGGCGACTCGGGAACTGATTGGTGAAATCATGGAAAAGAATCATCTTGATTCCAAAGATATCGCCAGTGTATTGTTTTCGGTAACAAGTGATTTGGATGCCCAGTTTCCGGCTCGTGCCGCCCGGGAAATGGGTTGGGAAAATGTACCCATGATGTGTACCTGGGAAATGGACGTACCCGGTAGTATCAGGGGTATTATTCGCGTCATGATTCATTGGAATACAGAGTCGGCTCAAGACGAAATTAAACATATTTACCTGAAAAGGGCCGCCGCCCTTCGTCCGGATTTAGTATAGCAGGTAAGCAGGTGATAAAATGAAGGTTTATATGACAGGAATTCAAACAAAAGAGGATGCCCGAAGGGCAGTGAACTTGGGTGCAGCTGCGGTGGGAATCAAAATAGGCTATTCAAAAGAAAAGGAAGAGGTGCATCCGGAGCTGGCGCGGGAAATATTCTTTTCTTTGCCGGTGTTTGTTACCCGGGCAGGTATTTTTGCCGATGAAAAAAGACATGTTATCCAGGAATTGGTGACCTTTTGCCATCTTGATACCTTGCACTTTACAGGACAAGAACAACCGGAGGATCTTGAAAGATATCCGGAGCATATGTTAAAAACCTTTAATCAAGACAATTTGCCGCATCTGCAGGATTATTGTCAGCCGGATCTCCTCTCGGGCATTGTGCTCTCGTTAGATCAAAAAACAGTTATGAAAATACCTCCCCAATCACTAGAAGAAAGAATCTTGATACTGGATGGTTCCTTCAGCCGGGTAGAATGGGTGGCTAAAATTTTAGAATATGCACCTTTCGCGGTTCAATTTGATGTGGCCAAGAATAAATGGGAAGATGCCGAATTTTTAGCTGCTTTTTAGAAATAGCTGCGGGGAGGGATGGATATGATTGAAATCATGAACGATGGTGCGACCCCTATGCACCTTCCTTATAAATTAGCAGGCAGGGAATTTAAACCGGAAAGAACCGTGATTAAGGTGCGGGGAATAGAAATCGGCGGGGACAAAACCGTGATTATTGCCGGTCCCTGTGCGGTGGAAAGCCGGGACCAACTGCTGCAAACTGCTCGTAGTGTGAAAAAGGCGGGGGCGGTGCTGCTCAGGGGCGGCGCCTATAAGCCCCGGACCTCACCCTACTCCTTTCATGGCATGGAAGAAGAAGCATTGGAGATTCTGGCCCAGGCTCGGGAAGTCACCGGGATGCCCTTTGTGACTGAGGTTATGGATACGAAAAATGTGGATCTGGTAGCACAATATGCGGATATTTTACAAATTGGCGCTCGGAACATGCAAAATTTTTTCCTGCTCAGAGAGGCAGCCGCCACCGGCAAACCCATCCTCCTGAAGCGAGGTCCGGCAGCAACCATTGAAGAGTGGATTCTGGCCGCAGAACATATCATGGCCGCCGGCAATCATCAGGTGATCTTTTGTGAACGGGGCATTCGCACCTTTGAAACCGGAACGAGATATACTTTGGATCTAAGCGCCGTGCCCATGCTGAAACAGCTATCCCATCTGCCGGTCATTGTGGATCCAAGCCACGGCACCGGAAAATGGCCCTTAGTCACCCCCATGTCAAAAGCTGCCATCGCCTGCGGAGCCGACGGCTTGATGATTGAAGTGCATCCTTGCCCTTCCAAGGCCTTATCTGACGGACAACAATCTTTGACGGAAGAAAATTTTCAAAAGCTTGTTGAGGAAGTGGCTGCCATTGCCCAGGCGGTTAAGAGACCTTTGTCCAGGGTAGACGAGCATGAGTAAAATGAATGCACTCAATAAAATTACTATCATCGGCCTGGGACTCATTGGCGGTTCTTTAGGTCTGGCTTTAAACAAAAAGGGACAGATTCCCGCCCTGGTCGGATATGATCTGAATCTTACCTCCGTCCAACAGGCTGTTGCCATGAGAGCAGTTCATTGGGGCACCATGAGCTTGAAATTAGCCGTAGAAGATGCGGATCTGGTGATCCTGGCTGTTCCCGTGGGCCAAATCAAAAATACGGTTCTCAGCATCCTGCCATTTTTAAAAGATGGCTGTGTTTTTTTTGATGTGGGCAGCACCAAGGAAAGTATCATCAAAGAAATGAGCCGGATCCTGCCTGCTCATATCGCTTTCATCGGAGGTCATCCCATGGCCGGTTCCGAAAAGGCTGGAATCTCAGGCGCCAAAGATTATCTTTTTGAAAATGCAATTTATGTTATCACCCCAAAAGCAGAAGAAAGCCCGGAAAATCTGCATAAAGTGCTTCAGGTTATTGAATGGCTTGGTGCCAAGCCCAAAATCATGTCACCTGAGGTTCATGATCAGGCCGTGGCCGGGGTGAGCCACCTGCCTTATTTAGCGGCAGTCAGCCTGGTGCAGACGGTGGGAGAACTTGGGCACAAAATTCCTGACGCACCCTTGCTGGCAGCGGGAGGTTTTCGGGATACCACCCGTATCGCCGGGGGAGATGCCGTCATGTGGCGGGATATTGTTTTATCAAATCAGGAAAATCTGATTGAAATGATCGATGCCTTTCAAAAACAGCTGGATCAGGTGAAAGAATACCTTATTAAAGGGGACGGGGAGCGGCTGGAAGAACTTTTCTTGTCATCCAAAAACCTGCGGGAAGGGATTCCCGTTTCATATCGGGGCGGTTTGCCCCAGATTTATGAATTATTGATTTCCATACCGGATCAACCGGGCATGTTATCCCTGATCACAGGAAGCTTAGGAGCAGCAGAGGTTAATATTGCGGAAATCGAGGTGCTGCGTGTACGGGAAAATCATGAAGGAGCCATCCGTCTTGCTTTTCAGCATCAATCTGATTTGGACAAAGCATTGATTATCTTAAGAGAAAAAGGACTTTCTGTATCATTACCCACGGCTTAACAGCAACAGGGGTGTAGGTGAAAGTTAGAAATCTGGGGAAACAAAGTAAGCAGGTGATGCACCGGCAGAATAAGGGGCGTGCAGTATGGAAGAAATTATTAAAGGTACGAACAGAAAAATTCAAGGTAACATCAAGGTGCCGGGAGATAAGTCCATTTCCCATCGCAGTGTACTTCTAGGCAGCATTGCAGAAGGTATTACAGAAGTAGAGGGCTTTCTCATGGGGGAGGATTGTCTGAGCACGGTGGATTGTGTGCGTAAACTAGGGATCGATGTCACGGTTCGGCCATCCGGTCAGCTGACCATTCACGGCAAAGGACTCTTGGGATGGAAAGAACCTTTGGAGGTATTGGATGCGGGGAATTCCGGAACTACTTTACGTCTGATCCTTGGTCTTTTGGCAGGGCAGCCCTTTCATAGTATTATTAAAGGGGATGCTTCTTTAAGCAGCCGTCCTATGGGACGTGTGGTCAAACCTCTCAGTTTGATGGGTGCGGTCAGTGATGGGCGGGAAAACGGGAACAAGGCACCCTTGGGGATCCGGGGAGGAAATTTACATCCAATCAGCTACTCATCGCCGGTGGCCAGCGCACAAATAAAGTCTGCCCTTTTGTTAGCCGGTTTATATGCAGAGGGGACCACAACGGTGGAGGAACCGGAAAAATCCCGAGATCATACGGAACGCATGTTAAGTTCCTTTGGAGCGAAAATTTTGTCTCAAGATAAAAAATCCTCTGTCCAGGGATTTCCTGAACTCCGGGGACAAAAAATCATCGTACCGGGGGATATTTCTTCTGCCGCATTTTTTATGGTGGCCGCAGCCATAACCCCCGGTTCGGAACTTATCCTGGAGCATGTGGGGATTAATCCTACACGCAAAGGCATCATTGATGTGCTGCAAAAAATGGGAGGAAAAATAAACTTAGAAAATCAAAGAATAGAGGCAGGGGAACCGGTGGCAGATGTAGTAGTACAATACAGTCCCCTCCATGGCGTAACGGTAGCAGGGGAGGAGATTCCCCGTCTGATTGACGAGATTCCCATTTTAGCAGTAGCAGCAGGTTTTGCCGAAGGTGAAACTATCATTAAAGACGCCGGGGAGTTAAAGGTCAAAGAAACGGATCGCATTGATGCGATCACATCACAACTGGCTTTATTAGGGATGGACATCAAACCCCAAGAAGATGGAATGATCATCCAGGGGGGGCGTCCATTAAAGGGCGCCCCGGTGAACAGCTTTTTTGATCACCGCATAGCCATGGCTTTGGCAGTGGCAGGAACCCGGGCAAAAGGGGAGACGGTGATTCAGCAGGGAGAATGTGTCAATATCTCTTTTCCTGATTTCTACCAGCTTTTGAGAAAACTGACCCTTTAATCTTAATAAAGGCACAGGAGGTTATCATGCCTAAAAAGGTGATTGCCATTGACGGACCGGCAGGGGCGGGAAAAAGCACGGTGGCGCGTATAGTGGCAGAGAGATTAAATTATCTGTATATTGATACCGGAGCCATGTATCGGGCGCTCACATATAAAGCCATGATTAAGAATATTCCTTTGGAGAATGAAGCTTCCCTGACCGAATTAGCAGAAAATACAGAGATTACCTTATTCAGCCAAGAAGGTCAGTTGAAAGTATTGTGTGATGGAACAGATGTTACCCAGGAAATCAGGGATCCCAAAGTATCCAAAAATGTTTCCCTCGTAGCCCTCGTACCCGGTGTACGCAAAAAGATGGTCCGAATGCAGCAGCAGCTGGCACAAAAAGGCGGCGTAGTTATGGACGGACGAGATATTACGACCATTGTTTTACCCCAGGCTGATTGCAAAATTTTTTTAACGGCCTCTGTGGAAGAACGGGGTAAAAGACGCTGCCTGGAATTAGCTCAAAAGGGCTATCACGTTTCCCCTAAAAAGGTGCAGGAGGATATTGATCAGAGGGATCTATTGGACACGTTGCGCAAGGTCGGTCCTTTAATGCAAACGCCGGATGCTTTTTTAATTGATTCTACCGGACTTTCCATCGAAACCATCGTCGGAAAAATTCTTGATCGATGTGAGAAAGGAGAGTGAGGGTTTGTATTCATTTGCTAAAAGAATTTGCCTTATTATACTGGTCCTCTTGGGTCGGTGGAAGGTTGAAGGGCTGGAGCATGTCCCGAAAAATGGCCCTTTTATTGCCGTCTGCAATCATATCAGTTATTGGGATCCGGTTTTGGTTGGCTGTGCCCTGCCCCGGCAAGTACATTTTATGGCCAAAGCTGAACTTTTTTCATATCCTATTTTTAAGAATATCCTTCATAAGTTAGGGGCATTTCCTATTAAAAGGGGGGTGTCGGATCGAAACGCTTTAAAAACAGCCATTAAACTCTTGCAGGATAATGAGCTCATTGGGGTCTTTCCGGAGGGAACGAGAGCTAAGCCCGGAACCCTTCTTCCTTTTAAATCAGGGATCAATATGATCGCTTATAAAGCCGGCAGCCCCATTCTTCCCATGGCCGTAATTAATTCCCGCAAGGTGCTTTTGGGCTGGCGTTATCCGGTACGGGTTATCATCGGGAAGCCGATCCCTTATCCAGAATCCGAGGATCGACCTTCCAAGGAAGAGCTGGAAGCTTTAAACCAAAAAATTTGGCATTCGGTTTATGATTTACTTTCGAAAAATCAATAATTCTTGCAGGAATATTACTTTTTTTAACGAAACTTATCTTGATTGCGAAAATTTGATATAATAATAGAAAAGCTAATGGGGTGGAAATGATTGCGTGTGGTGATGGCCAAAAATGCCGGTTTTTGTTTTGGCGTAAAAAGAGCACTGCAGTTCGCGGAAGAAGCTGTGGAATCCTATGGCATGGTTTGTTCTCTTGGACCTTTGATACATAATCCCCAAGAGGTGGAACGGCTGAAACAAAAGGGCATTGTTGCCGTTGATGACTTAAATCTGGTGACAGGGTCAAGAGCCATTATCAGATCCCATGGGGTAAGTCCGGAGATTTTTTCACAGGCAGAAAAACTGAATATTTCACTGATTGATGCGACTTGCCCTTTTGTAAAACGGGCACAGCTTTATGCAAAAGACTTGGCGGAGAATGGCTATCGGGTGGTGGTAGTTGGTGACAGAAACCATCCCGAAGTTGAAGGCATTGTAGGCTGGTCAAACCAAAAAGCCTGCGTCGTAGAAAATGCTGAAGAAGCTGGTAAAATCCTTTTGGGAGATAAAGTTGGCGTGATTGCGCAAACTACTCAACAAGTTCACAATTTTCAACAGGTGGCGGAGGTTTTAAAGAATAAAAATCCCCATCTGGTGATACATAATACAATCTGCCTTGCTACTGCCGAAAGACAAAAAGCAACAGAAAAATTAGCCCAAGAAGTTGATCTTGTTTTAGTAGTAGGCGGATTAAATAGTGCTAATACGCAAAAATTAGCACGAATAGCAAGAGAAACCGGAACACCTGCCTTCCTTGTCGAAAAAGCACAGGATATCGATTTTGAATGGCTTAAAGGTAAAGATCAGGTGGGTATTACGGCTGGGGCATCCACCCCCGACTGGATTATTAAGGAGGTATTACAGAGGATGATGGAATTTACTGATCAGGAAGAACAAAGAACGGAAGAAAATGCAACGGAGAATCTTGAAGAAACTGTTAAAGAAAGTAACGAAGAGGTAACCGAAGAAAATGTTTCGGTCCAAACAGAGGAAGAAACCCCTGCTCCGGAGGCACCAAGCGGTGACGCCTCTTTTGCCGATTCCTTTGACACAGGGATCAAGCAGGTACGCAGAGGCGAAAGAGTCAGTGGTGTGATTGTCCAGGTACGTGATTCTGAGGTGCTGGTCGATGTGGGCGGAAAATCTGAGGGTGTGATCCCCAGATCGGAACTGACTGCCTTCGAAGCAGAAAACATACATGAAGCCCTGAAAGTGGGTGATCAGATAGAAGTTGTCGTTTTGAAAAAGGAAAATGACGAAGGACATCCCGTATTGTCAAAACGCCGGGTAGACCAGGAAAAGAACTGGGAAAAACTGATAGACGCTATGGAGTCCGGTGAGTATGTTACCGGTAAGATCACAGAAGTGGTAAAAGGCGGCTTATTGGCCGATGTAGGTGTACGGGGATTCATCCCGGCATCATTGGTTGAATTGGGTTATGTGGAGGATCTGAAACCATATGTGGGCAGAGAACTTACCCTAAAGGTTTTGGAATGTGATCGCAATACCAATAAGCTGGTTCTTTCCGCCAAAGCTGTTCTTCAGGAAGAATCAGCCAAAAAGAAAGCAGAAACATGGGAAAAGATCAGCGAAGGGCAAACAGTGCACGGTATTGTACGCCGCTTAACAAGCTTCGGAGCTTTTATTGATATCGGGGGCATTGACGGTTTGCTACATGTTTCAGAAATGGCTTGGTACCGAGTCAGTCATCCTTCCGATGTCTTAAAGGAAAATGACGAATTGGATGTGCTGATTCTGGGCATAGACCGGGAAAATGAAAAAGTCTCCTTAGGCTTAAAACAGCTCCTTGCTAATCCCTGGGATCAGGTAGATGTTAACTATCCCGTAGGAACGATTGTGGATGCCAAGGTAGTGCGTACCGCTCCCTTCGGTGCTTTTGTTCAGGTGGAACCCGGGGTAGAGGGCTTGGTGCATATTTCTCAATTGGCTCATCATCGGGTCGGGAAGACCGAGGATGTGGTATCCCCCGGCGATGAAGTTCAGGTAAAAGTTTTAAGTGTCGATAAAGAAGGAAAAAGAATCAGCCTAAGTATCAAAGAAGCTCTTGATCTTCCTGTTGAAGAAACAAAACCGGTGGAAGAAGTCCCGGAAGAGACTGAAATGGATACCCATCAGGATGCATCCGAGGAAAGATTTGGCGTAACCATTGGAGATCTGATCGGTAAGGATCTGACCAAGGATCAAGAATAAAATCAGGTCAATGAAGTGAACTCGTTCAGCTAAAGCTGAACATCGGGGCTTCAGATGGGGAATCTACCCCACCTGAAGTGGAAATAGGAGTTCCCACTTATAGAAGTGGAATTTGATAAAAAAAGCGCAGACTTAGGCACGGTTCAATAGGGAAACTTACTGAACCGTACCCAAAACCGATTCGGAAAAGACGGAAACCATAAAACAAATATGGTTTCCGTTGGGAGTGTTTCATATTTCGTGTAATTGGCTATTCCCAACAAGGTTTAATACCTTGCAATAATGGGTAAAATTTTAGTACAGTCAGAAAGACAAGGCTCTGCCGGAGGGCAACCTGAGGGTCTGACTGGGGAACTCAAGCAATTGAAAAGGCGGTCTCAAATGGGGCTGCTTTTTCATTTTCTATTGCTTAGATTCCCAACCCGGAAAACTCCGGGAGTTCGGGGGCAGAGCCCCCGAGAAGTTATGCACCTTTGCTGTCCGTCAGACGTTCCTCAAAGAAGATAGACATCTGCCCCATTATTATTCCCCAATCGCGAATTGGTAAACTCCACTTTCTCTCAATTTCCATAATGGACAAGTAGATTGATTTTTTTAGTGATTCATCGCCGGGAAAGGTGGTTTTGGTTTTTGTAAATTTCCGTAACATCCGATGAAATCCTTCTACTGAATTTGTCGTGTAAATTAGCCTTCTAACATTCTCTGGATACTTGAAATATACCGAAAGCTCGCTCCAGTTATCTCGCCATGACTTTGCTATCTGTGGGTATTTTTTACTCCATTTCTCCCCAAATTCTTCAAGATGATAAAGTGCGTCATCCTCACATGGAGCCTGATAGATCATTTTTAAATCCGCCATAATAGTTTTTAAATCTTTGTATGAAACATATTTTGTTGAGTTTCTGATTTGGTGGATGATGCAAAGCTGCTGCTCTGTTTTCGGGAAAACGCTGTTTATCGCTGTCGATAATCCGCTTAAATTGTCGTGGCATGCAATTAAAATGTCGTTTATGCCCCGATTTTTCATCTCATTGACTACAGTTGCCCAAAAGCTTGCACTTTCATTTTCGCTGATCCAAATACCTAATATCTCTTTTCTGCCTTCCATATTAATCCCTAATACTGTATAGGCACATTTGTTGATGATCTTGGCATCCTTTCTCACTTTGAAGACTATTCCGTCAAAGAAGACTACAGGATATATGCTCTCCAATGGTCTTGATTGCCACTCCATTAGCTGCGGCATGATTTTGTCTGTAATTCGACTGATCAGAGCCGGTGATGCATCTACTCCATAGATATCACGCAGGTGGTCTTCTATATCACGGGTAGACATTCCTTTTTGATACATGGCTATCACTTGGTGCTCTAAATTATTTGATTTTGTTTGATATTTCTCAATCAATTGCGGTTCAAATTCACCATTTCGATCTCGTGGAACTTTTATTTCCGTCTTTCCCATTTGCGTTTGTAACGTTTTTTTGTTGTAGCCATTCCGGCTATTTCCGCTCAGATCCCCTGCTGGGCTATGCTTATCATATCCCAAATGCTCATCCATTTCTGCTTCCAGCATCTCTTCAATTGTTCCGCTGAACAGGTTTTTCAGCATGGAATGGATGTCCTCCATGCTACTGCATTCCTGTGCCAATAGTTTTACTAATTCATTTGCTCTTTCGTTCATTGATAACATCTCCTTTATGGTTATTGTTACCAATTACACGAAATTTTAAGCGTTCTCTTTCCGTTCTTTTTACGCCATATTTAGTTTCCCTAATAAGAGCATACTGCCCATGGCTAAAAAGGATACAGAGATGCAAATTGAAATTTGATTAGCATCAAGAACTAACATTACCAACAACATACAAAACTCTGCACCCAAGATGATCCTTGTTCGTTTTTTATATACTGCTCTCTCTATGTCGTCTAAGGGCTTGTTGCTATCCTCCAAGGGTGCCAAAATAAAGATTATTATTCCTGCAACAAATGCTAAACTAAAGCAAACTAAACTTGTCCATGAGATAAATTTAATTGCAAAAAGGACTGCAAAAATAAGTACTATGGAAAACAGATAGCATTGGATCTGAGTTTTGGCATGATAGCCTCCTGCATATGAGCGTAAGGGGAGATATGCCACAATAAAAACAATGCTTTGCCAAACCATTCCGAAGATAAGCCCAATCATGAGAATTGTGATGACATTAGCTAACATAATCAGACCTTGTTCTAGACCATAGAAATATAATTCTTTGTCATCTCTATTTATAATATTTACCTCAACAAGTTGATCTATGGCCTTGTTCAAAAAATTAGCCGACATTAAAATTTACGAAGGCTCTCCTTCAGAGCCATTACCCCCCTTCCAAAAATTTTTTTATTATTTTGACAAACCTATCCTATCATAAAATAAGTTTTTGTACGGTAATTTGGTAAAATTGATATGTCTTTTTGGAAAAACTTAAAAATAATTTTAAAAAAACCACGGTATGAAACCCGCGGCTTTTGCTTAGTTAGAAATATAGGGCGTTCATATAATTTATAGTTCGTTAAATTAGCGCTTATATTTTACACTAACTCGGAAGTTTACACATAATCAAGGATAGACTCAGTCTGGAGCTCAGGGAAAATAAAATTTATAGGGCAGTTCCTTTGCCTTTCACATGTTTCATTCTACGGGTAAAATATGCAGATGTTGTTCGTGATTAATGCCAGCTTCACGTGTAATGTCATGTGTAATTACAGCCAAACGCTTACCATCGGGTGATAACGCTCCCGCGCTGAAGGATTCTCCATCCCTGTGGAAAACCATATCTTTCCGGGGGGACTCGCCATAAGATACTACGCCGGATACGCCGAAGGAATCTTCCTTGGATGGTTTTTTGCCCTCGGCAAAGACCCTGCCATCGCTTTCACCAATGATAAAAAGGCTGGGTGGTGTTTCATCCACTGCCCATTCCATCAGTTCATAATTATCCTCCAGCACAGCCTGGGCATAACCGGAAGAGTGTAGTGCGGTGATCAATAGTTTGCTGGAAGGTGTAAAGGATAAACTGAAAAATTCATGAATTTCAATATCTCTGTTACCCCTCAGTTCCTCCAGGGTTATCCTTTTACTCTCCCCGGAGGCAACATTATAAATCAGCAGATGGTTATAATCGATCAGGTAGGCTAAA
Source organism: Dehalobacterium formicoaceticum (assembly GCF_002224645.1). Lineage (NCBI taxonomy): Bacteria > Bacillati > Bacillota > Clostridia > Eubacteriales > Peptococcaceae > Dehalobacterium > Dehalobacterium formicoaceticum. The sequence continues at coordinate 2,644,929 of NZ_CP022121.1, forward strand.
GTAGCACTGTCAAACGACCAATAACACTCCGTCGCCACAACGCCCCCGCCTACTACGATAAGCGAACGGTCTAATTCAATTACTTCCCCCGTTTTAAGATTATGCAATAATAACATCGCACCGTTCTGAAGATCATTCCCGGAATCCGGACCAAAGTTACCCACTTCAGCCATGTAGGAGAGATCCGGAGAGAATACACGAAGATTATCATCCTCTTTTATAATCATATTTATTTTGGTCGGATCATCAAGATCAAAAGTAACGGCGCTTCCTTCGCCAAAGCCAATTACCTCCTCATTCCTGATGGGGATATACCGATTCCAATCCCAATGTGAACTAAAGGGATAATCACAAGGCAGCAAGGTCGCCTGCTGTTTATTGATATCATAGAGGTAAATATCCGTTTCACCCAGGTTTGACTGATGGGTTTCCAGGTTTATCTCTTCCTTTTTTTGACTGGCTAAAATCAAAGTATTCTCATCAAACCACAGACAGCCTTTGATAAAATTCCCTTCCCCCTCTTTAAAGAGAGGAGAAATATTCAACTCTACCAGTCCATCAACCTCTGAGACGGGTGCGTCCACATCATTTGATGATTGGCAGCCAGACAACACTAGCATCAAAGCCAACATCCCTGCAAAAAAAGCAATAATACCTAGAGCTTTCACTGAGACACCACAACCCTTCCTTTACATAAATGTATATTAATCAATATAAGTATACGGAGGGATACACTCCAGAACGATCTCTGGGTCTCGTCCAGTATGAATCTCAGTACAGTTTGCTCCTCTATCCGTACAAACTCCAAGATGGATATGGTATGCGTTGTAGATTACCGGATATGGGTGCATATACATTGCGTCCATTTGCCCCGGTATAATTAAGATCCACCCCTTCATGAGCCCAGTGAGGATAAGCAGCACTCTGATCTTCTCCAAATAAATGATAATCAAAATCCAGGTAGGTACTGCTGGTCAGATTAAATATATTAAAACCGGCTAGCTTAGACCGATAACAGGCAGTATTTATATTACTTTGAGTGAGTTGACTATCCTCATGAAAGCAGCCATCACCATTATAGCCTGCGGTAGCTGTGATATGAGTTCAGTTAACCAAATTAGAATGAGAATAGCCGCAAATGCTGCAATAAACCAATCCTCTTGCTAACCCCTGCTCAGAGAAATATCCTTCCGGGAACCTGTCCACATATTCATTAAAAGGTCTCGGAGCAACATGAGTATAATACATAAGTTTTTCATCGTCACCTAAACCCTCAGTCAATATATCATCAACTTTATCCAAGTCCATAGCGTATATTTCTTCTTCGGTGTAACCCTTGCCCAAAAGCCCGGTTACCTGATTTCTATGAAAGCCGGTTTTTTTTGCTATTTCCTGAACTTTTAACTCACCTTCATCAAAGTCATAGATGTTTACTCCTTCACTTTCTTTCATCATATCATCCATCAGTTTTTTGTTGATCTCTTTCTTTGTCAGCCCATCGAAACTGCCTCCAGCTAATACGGATGTTGCTCCAAGCAACAAGCAAATAGTTAACATGATACTAACATACCCTGTAAACTTTGTTATCTTTTTCATTATTATATCATCCTTTCACTTTTTTTATTTTGCTTCAAAAACTATTCCCTTCTCTTGACCAAAAAATTAGCTACCACTAAAATTTTCGAAGCTTATTCATATCTTTTGGCGGTTTGGGTTGATGAATAAAGCAGATGCAAGTTGTGTTGGCATTCATTGATGTTACCAGTAAAGCTAGACTCGCGACTACCCCGCCGAATCTCATAAGAAGATTCTTCAAAGCCATTACCTCCTTTCAACACATGATTGCTTTTGGCAATCTAAATCTATCATAAAAATTGCCTTTGTGCAGAAAGGTGGTAAAACTAATATATTTTTTTGGTAAAACTTAAACTTTTTCTTCCGCACTAAAATTACGGTTATAGATTAGCACATCAACACGAAAAGTATTGTCCGTATGCTTGATATTCATAGTACCGTTATATTTTTCAATAGCCTTCTTCACGCTTTCTAACCCAAAACCATGATTTTCTGCATCTCTATGAGTAGTTTTCAATTTATTAAATCCATAATGTAATTTCTCTTGAAAAGGATTCGTTATATTAACATAAAGTACGTTTCTGTTTAATTCAACAAAAATCCCTATCCTTTTTTCTCCTGTGTATATAGATGTTGCTTCTATTGCATTATCAAGTAGGTTTCCTAAAATAGCTACCAAATCAAATGATTGAATACTCAGTTTTTCAGGAATTTTTAAATTTACTATTACATCTATGTCTTTTCTTTTTGCCTCGTATATTTTATAGTTTAGAATACTATCGACTTCCGCATTACCGGATTTAACGTATTCGTTGACATTGTTTATAAGATTAAAAGCATTTTGAAGATACTGCAATGACAAATCATTATTACCTTTTTCAATTAAAGTTTGTAATGCCAACATATGTTTTTTAATATCATGACGGAGTATCTTAATATTCTTAAGTGATTGATTTATGATTTTTAGCTGCTTAATATAGGCATTATTTTGTTGTCTCAATAGATTTTTCTCAGTTTTTTCCTGATAAGACTGTAGCAGAATATCATATAAATAAAAAACAAATACATTTATTATAAATAATATTGCAATACTAATGAAAATTTGAGGAAAATTTTCAGGATTGCTTTCTTTCATTAATATAAAAGTAGAAAATAGCGTTCCAAGCGGAATAATAAAAACTGCAATCCAATGCAATAATGGGATATGGTATTCCGCTTTAATCATTTTAAGGTTTGAAATTACTAGAACAACAATGTAAGATAAAATCTTACTAATTATTTGAGCAAGAATTAATTGTAAATCAACACCTTTAATAAGTGCGTTCAAATTTAGTATGTTCAATATGATTATAGTAATTGTTTCAACAGAAATTAATATTGCATAAACATAAACAACCGCGGTCAATTTCATCTTCCAATTAGAGTAATAATTTAGCGTTAGCAGAAAAAACATGATTAAGTTACAGATGAGATTAACAATAGGGGTATTATGGGATATATATATTATCCCAATCGCCAAAAAATAGAGTATGTATGATATCAATTCCACTTTTTTGTTTTTTGAACGTCGTTCAAAAAAAATATACATAAATCTATAAATGATATAGGTCCCAAAAATATTGGATAAAAAATAAATGATGTCATAATTATCCATTTCCTTTATCCTCCTGCCAGCGTTGCAATAGTCTGTCACTTACTGATTTTCTATGCTGCTGGCTAATTGATAACACTGTATAATCAGATAATTTTACATTTTCATATTGATATTTAATCACATGGAAATAATTTACTAAATAAGATTTGTGAATTTGTATGAAGTCTTTGTTAATGAGCTGTCGTTCAATAACCGAAAGCTTTCCATAAAATTCATGAACTACGTCTTGGGTAAATATCTTTACTTTTTTGCCGGAACTTTCGAAATATAAAATATCCTTTAAAGGTATTTTAGTTTGTGTGCGGCCAATTTTATATTCAAAAAAATGATTGCTTTTTGCCGCTAACTCAATAACTTTTTTTATGACTTTTTCTATTTCCTCTTCTTTAAGCGGCTTAATTAAAAAATTCAAAGGTCTTGTTTCAAAAAGCTCCATAGCATAACTGTCTTTACAAGAAATAAATACAATTTGTGTATTTTCATTATGCATCTCATCCCTAATTTTTTTCCCTACCTCTACGCCATTTAGGATCTGAAGTTCAATATCTAAAAAGATAAGATCAAAATATACTCCATTTGATATATATTGGAGTAGTGATTCCCCTGAATAAAATATTTCGATTTCCATTTTTCCTGTGCTGGGCTTGGACAATATATTTTCAATTTGAGAGCAAATTGTGTTATCGTCATCGCAAATAGCAACACGCAACATCATATCTTATCACCTGCCTATATATTTGTAATCATATCCTATTTAGGGATATAAAGGATTATATTCTAGGTGTTTTTCCTTGAAAATTTGTTTATTACCTAATTAGACGTAAAACTACTTTATTTGTTCTGTAGAAGTTCCGTTTTGATTAATAATTTATGGTGTTTAACGGTAAAGGAAGATAGCTATATCTGTTGTTGTCCGCTTACCTTAAAATACCGTAATCGAAATTTTATCCCTATGAACACGGGAATTTAGGTCGCGCTTTTTTTGTATATTCCGGCGGCATTTAGCAAATCATAGATCATGAGATTGATATTATGAAAGGAGTTAAAAAAATGCCGCAAGTACCTATAGGAATGATCATTCTTGTTATATTATCGGTAATAATTTATTTTGGGTTGGCCCAACGGGTTTTAGACCGCATGAAATTAACAGACCGGGGAGCATTGGCTTTCATCGCTGCGATCATTATCGGGAGTTTTATTGAAATCCCCATCGTCACGGGAAGGACGGCCATGAGTGTTAATCTAGGCGGTGCTTTGATTCCTTTAATCTTTGTCCTTTACCTTTTGTTCACTGCCGGGACGGCCAAAGAATGGGGCAGAACGGTGGCGGGAACGGTTGTTGCCACTTTTTTATTGGTAACCGTCAACCGATTCATTTCCGCCGATCCGGAAACCATGATGATTGATCCCTTGTGGGTGACCCCCATTATTGCCGGTGTAACTGCCTATGTAATCAGCCATTCCAGAAGAGGCGCTTTTATTACTGCCGTTTTAAGTGTAATCCTGGCTGATGTGGTTAATTATTTTTGGCTGCTGCGCACTGGGACTCCCGGAAGAGTGGCTTTTGGGGGGGCAGGTGCCCTGGATGCCGTTATCCTTTCGGGTATCATTGCCGTTTTGCTGGCGGAATTTATCGGTGAACTGAGAGAAAGGCTCCAGGGTGGTCCTGCCCTGGCAGGAAGACCAAAAAAATTATTGGAAGGTCTTAAAAATCCATCTCACTCTCTTGATGGTAAAGGTGAAGAAACAAATCAAAAAGAGTCAAAAGAAGGAGGCGACGGTAATGAAAAATAGGCGATTCCTGAGCATAATTCTCCTGGCAGCCATTTTGATTTTAGGAAGCTCCCTTTACATCCAACATAATTCCTCGGTCGTTGCTTCCAACTGGTCTGATTTCCTGGGGATTAGTTATGAAACGGAAGCTGGGGAAGGGAAGTATTTTCAGTTGCTTGATGAATCTAACCAGGTGATCACAAGCACTGCGCTTCCCGTCCATGTAGGAGATGAATTTTGGGCGGCTGATAATAAGCATTATCGGGTCACCAAGGTGAACAGGTATACGGCCACTTGCAAATATCTGGGCACAGATAAGATTGCCTGGCTGGATGAATGGGATCTGATTCCTGCCTCTGCCGATATCACTGTCCAAGCAAAAAACAATCAAAACAATGTGGTCGGTGTTTATCACACTCATGCAGATGAGTCCTATGTACCGACAGACGGAAAATCCAGTGAGCGGGGTAACGGCGGCATTTTAAAGGTAGGGGATGCCTTTACCAATAGCTTAGAAAAAAATGGGCTTACGGTATATCATGATAAAACACCTCATGATCCTCATGATGCCGGTGCTTATCAAAGGTCCCGAAGAACAGCAGTGCGCTTACTAAAAAATCAGCCGGCCATCATGTTTGATGTGCATCGGGATGCCGTACCGGCGGATGTTTATAAAAATGAAATTAATGGACAACCGGTAACAAAAATTAAGTTGGTGGTCGGGCGTCAAAATCAAACTAAACAAGCCAACCTGGAATTCGCGAAAACCATGAAAGCAGCCATGGATAAAACCCATCCCGGTTTATTTGAAGGAATTTTTTTGGCGAAAGGTAATTACAACCAGGATTTAGGTCCCCGGATGATGCTGATTGAAGCCGGTTCTCATGAAAACAGCAGGAAGGATGCGGAAAGAGGGGTCGCTTTATTGGCCGATACCGTACCCAAGGTGTTAGGAATTTATCAAAATAAAGGAGCACAGCCTCAGGGAGAACAGATTGCTGCTCCGGGAACAACCAGGAATAAGTCCGGATCCTGGCCGGCCATTTGGTGGTTATTAGGAATTGTTGTTGTGGGCGGAGGCTTATATTTGGTCATTAGTACCGGATCTTTCGGCGGAGGAGTAAAAAAGCTGAAAGAATTTACAGGCAGTGAATTTAAAGATGTCTTTAAAAGAAAGGATAAATAAAACCGAAGAAAAATGATTTTTATTTATTGTTGTTACGGTGGTAGTCATTCCTCGGTCACAGCAGCCGCCGCTCATCTGAAGCTCCTTTCGGAAGGGGGGAAACCCGCCCCGGAGGAATTGATGAAGGTCCCTTATTATGATATCCAAACTAATCAGGACCACGGATATTTTAGATACATGGGGGAAGATGCCCAGGGGAATCAAGTTTATATTATCGGGATGCACAATTCCAGAAAAAGGTTCCAGGTGATCCTCAGTCAAATCATTGATTTGTTAAACTTAGACCGGAAACAATTTGTTTTTGTTGACACCATGCCTGCTGTCAATTGGATGATGATGGTGGGTGGGTTTACTTCCAGACGGTTGGGCTGGGTGAAGTTGGGCCGACCCCTTGTTATTCGGGGTACACAAAATGCCTACCAAAAAATATCCAAGTTGGTGCATAGAGTAAAAAAGAATCGCATCAGATAAAGCTACTACGGGAGTAATTAAATGAAAATTATCTTTTATAGCTATAGTGGAGTTCATTCCGCTGTATTAGCCGGGGCAGTTTATTTGGGCAAGTTTTCTTCCCAAGAGGCAGTCCCTCTTTTATTTCAGGATCTTCCTTTTTATGGGCATCCGGATCGAGGGAGTAAAATCAGATATCTGGGGGACGATGAAAGAGGCAATCAAGTTTATACTTTGGGCGTGGGAGGGGAGCCGGCACTGATAGCAAGAGGAATCGAGGATTTTTTGCGCATCGCCCTTGTTTCCTCCGCAGATCTTAAGCTGATCAATACCGCTGATGGATTAAATAACTGGACTAAATGGGGCGAAAAGTTAGCAACCAAGGGTCTGCAACATGCGGGAAATTTTTTAGCCACACAGGGGCTGAAAAGAAACCTCCCTTCCTTAATCAAGAAAGTTAGTCCCAAACAGGAAGATCCCTGGTATTGACATCATTCAGGGGATGAAGGATAATAATGGTGAAATTATTGAAAGCGGTGAATCCCTATGAAGGCAGAAATAACCGGTGTCATCCCGGGAAGTATCGGAGCAGAACTGGGCTTGGAAAAAGGAGATTTTCTGATTTCCATGAACGGCGTGGAACCACAGGATTTTATTGATTATCGATTTCTGTTGGCAGATGAAGATCTTGATGTTGAAATTGAAAAGGCTGATGGAGAACGGATGATAATTGAGATTGAAAAAGGTGAGGATGAAGACCTGGGCTTGACTTTTGCCCATAATACATTTGACGGAGTAAAAAGATGCAAAAATAAATGCATCTTTTGTTTCGTAGACCAAATGCCTCCTAATTTGAGGGATTCCTTATATGTCAAGGATGATGATTATCGCCTGTCCTTGCTTTATGGCAATTTTATCACCATGACGAACCTCAAGGATGAGGATCTCCAGCGTATCATTCAGTTCCATATCAGCCCGCTTTACATTTCCGTACATACCCTAGATCCGGCTTTGCGTCAAAGGATGTTAAATAATCCTCAGGCGGGAGAGATCATCGATAAAATTTCCCGTTTGGCTGCCGCCGGCATTGAGATGCATACCCAGATCGTGCTTTGTCCGGGGGTGAATGATGGAAAGCCTTTGGCCGATACCATCACAAATCTTAAGAAATATTGGCCTCAGGTGCAAAGCGCAGCGGTGGTTCCGGTGGGTATTACCAAATATCAAAAGAACGAACATATGCGCCCCTTTACAAAAGAAGAAGCAGCGGAAATTGTCCGGGATATTTCCCGCCGGCAGCAAGGGTTTAAAAATGAGATTGATAGCAATTTTGTCTTTTTGGCCGATGAATTTTATTTCCTGGCCGAACAGGAAATTCCCTCTTACGATCATTATGAAGAGTTTGCCCAGATTGAAAACGGCGTGGGCTTGGTGCGCTATCTATGGGAGGACTTTGAAAGAGAGGCAGTATCATTGCCCCAAAGGATCAAGGAGCCGCGCAAGATTTATTTTGTCACCGGCGTATCAGGAGAAAGGGCTTTGGCTCCAATTGTGCAGAGATTGAATGAGATTGAAAATTTAACCGTGGAAGTCATACCACTGCAAAATGAATTTTTTGGCCATACCGTCACTGTCTCAGGTCTTTTGACCGGCTCGGATCTGATGCTGGGACTTAAAGATTGGCGGCAAAAAATCGATCATCTGCCGGAGATTTTTATTACCTCTGCCATGTTAAAGGATGAGGAAAATTTATTTTTGGACGATCTGACTGTGCCCCAGGTAGAGGAGCAATTGCATTGCCGCATCAGGGTCGTTGAACCCCAGGGGAAAAGTATTGTTCAAGCCATTGGAAATTAATAAATGCTTTTTGCTATGTGTATCTATAGGATAGGATTTTTGTGATGTTCGCGATGTATGATAATGTATGATGATATTTGATAAAACAAAACATATGGATATAAATAGGGGATAAGCGGGGAGAAAGGCTGGCTAGAAAGTTATGAAACCGATCGTAGCAATTGTAGGACGCGCAAATGTAGGAAAATCCACTTTATTCAATCGTTTTACGGGAAGTCGTGAGGCCATTGTGGAGGATTATCCCGGAGTAACCAGGGATCGTCTGTACCGGGATGCGGATTGGATCAACCGGGATTTTACCGTGGTTGATACCGGGGGCATTGAATTTTATGGCAAAGACGGCAGTATTGAATCGAAAGTGAGACAGCAAGCAGAACTGGCCATTGAAGAGGCGGATGTGATTCTCTTTGTGGTGGACGGAAAATCAGGCATCACACCTGATGATGAAAGTGTAGCTCAATTACTCAGAAAAAGCAAGAAACCCGTTGTCTTAGCGGTGAATAAAATCGAAAATTTTGATAAACAGGATGCGGTATACGACTTTTATCAATTGGGCTTAGGGGAACCTATTCCCATATCAGCTATCCACGGTATGAATACTGGGGATTTATTAGATGCGGTGGTAGAACAATTCCCTTCCGATGCAGGAGAGAATCTGCCGCCGGAAACAATTAAATTGGCTTTGATCGGCCGGCCTAATGTGGGCAAGTCATCATTAGCCAATCAGCTTTTGAAGGTAGAACGATCCATCGTATCCGACATCGCCGGTACGACGCGAGATGCCATCGACAGCTTGTTGGAGGAAGAGGGCAAGCATTATCTGATTATTGATACGGCAGGAATGCGGCGCAAATCCCGGATCAATGAGCCCACCGAAAGATACAGCGTGATGCGTTCACTTCGAGCCATTGATCGCAGTGATGTGGTTTTAATGCTCATTGATGGTGTGGATGGGGTTACGGAACAGGATAAAAAAATTGCCGGCTACGCCCACGAGGCGGGTAAAGGAATGATCCTGATCGTGAACAAATGGGATCTGGTGGTCAAAGATGATAAGACGATGCATCAATTCGATCAAAAGATCAGGGAAGAAATGGGTTTTCTGAATTATGCCCCTATCCTTTACATCTCTGCCCTGAGTGGTCAAAGGGTGCATAAGATCCTGGAACTAGTAGATTTTGTTGCTGAACAGCAGAACATGAGAGTACCAACCGCCCGATTGAACGAGGTGATCACCGAGGCCTTGGCCATGACACCCCCTCCTACGGACAAAGGGAAAAGATTAAAGGTCTTTTATGTGACCCAGGTGGGGGTTAAACCGCCTAAATTTGTTTTATTTGTCAACGAACCGGAATTAATGCATTTTTCTTATCAGCGCTACCTGGAAAATCAGCTGAGGAAGAATTTTGGCTTTGAAGGTACGACTATCTGGTTGATGATACGTAAAAGAGAAAAAGAGTGAACTCGTTCAGCTAAAGCTGAACATCGGGGCTTCAGATGGGGAATCTACCCCACCTGAAGTGAAAATAGGAGCTCCCACTATAAAAGTGGGAGTCTTGGAATTTGATAAAGATACTGCTGAGGGGAGAGGAATGATGAAATCCATATTGTGTCTGGTCATCGCTTATTTTTTAGGTGCGATTCCCTGGGCATATATCGTGACAAAAGCCGTAAAAGGAATTGATATTCGGCAGGTGGGCAGCGGCAATGTAGGTTTTACCAATGCTTTACGTACCATCGGTAAAGGACCGGCGCTCTTGGTGCTCGCAGGGGATATTGGTAAAGGCGCCGCAGCCGTTTTATTGGCCAAATACTTAGCAACACCCACCATCGCAGCTTTAGCAGGTATAATGGTGTTATTGGGACATAATTATCCCATATATTTAGGTTTTAAAGGAGGCAAAGGGGCTGCGGCCGGTTTTGGGGTCATGCTGGCATTGCTTCCCCTGGAAGCACTTATAGCCGTGGTCGTGTGGCTGGCAGTTATTTTTCTGACACGCTATGTGTCATTGGGAACAATTGTGGGGGCATTAACCGTTCCCATCTCCACGATCATCTTTAATCAGGAATTGCCTTATCTTTTATTTAGTATTGTGGCGGCAGCTTTTGTAATTGTCAAGCATCACTCTAATATCCGGAGATTAATCGAGGGTACGGAAAGTAAGATCGGAAAATAATATAAAAAATCTAATAAGGGTGAATTGAAGATGAAAAATCCCATTGCTGTTTTAGGGGCAGGAAGTTGGGGGACCGCATTAGCGGTACTTTTGGCTCATAACGGTCATGAGGTTAACTTATGGGCTCGAAATCAGGAACAATGCGCAACAATTTCTGCCGACAAAGAAAACAAAAAATATTTGCCGGGAGTGATAATTCCTGATCAGGTTTCGCTTTGTAATAATATCCAGGAAGCTCTTTCGGACACAGAATTTATTGTCTCAGCGGTTCCCTCCCATAGCGTACGGGAAATCGCTCAAAGCATATGTCCTTATGTTCATGAAGGGACGATCATAATTAACACGGCCAAGGGTTTTGAACCAAAAACTCATCTTCGGCTCTCTCAGGTTCTGAAGGAGGAGTTGCCGGACTATTGCCATGATCACATCGCTCTGTTATCGGGACCCAGTCATGCCGAGGAAGTTGGAAAAAATCTACCCACAGCCTTGGTGGTAGCTGGCGACTGTCAGAGCAGCGCAGAAAAAGTTCAGGATATTTTTATGAACCGATTTTTCCGCGTCTATATCAATTTGGATTTAATTGGCGTGGAACTGGCCGGCGCACTTAAAAATGTCATTGCTTTAGGCACGGGTATTTCCGACGGGTTAGGCTATGGAGATAATACCAAAGCAGCTTTGATCACCCGGGGTTTGGCAGAAATAACCCGCTTAGGTGTGAGTTTTGGCGCTGACGACAAAACCTTTTCCGGATTGGCCGGTCTGGGGGATTTAGTTGTCACCTGTACCAGTATGCACAGCAGAAATCGCCGGGCAGGCATCCAAATCGGTCAGGGAAAGCCATTAAAACAAGTTTTATCAAATATGGGCATGGTGGTGGAGGGTGTCAATACCACTGAGGCTGCCCATCATTTGGCTCGTCAGGCAGGGGTGATTATGCCCATTACAGAGCAAATGTTCCAGGTGCTCTTTCACGGGAAGGATCCTGAAAACGCGGTCATCAGCTTAATGACCCGCTCCAAAACCCATGAGGGAGAAGGTGAAATGTTATCATCTGGTAATGACCCCCTCTAAAGCAATATTATTCTTAGAACCATATTGCCATCAGCGATTTAAAATTTAACATACATAATATTAATAAAATGAGCATAAAAAGTATGGAAAAACTTCCGTACTTTTTTTGTTGGTCATAATTACCAGAAGGAATCATATATATAGGATTAAGTATGTCATGAACGTTGGGACATTCCGCCTTCCTTAGAAGGATAAAGGGATATTTCCGGAAAGGATTCATCTGGTAATCAATGTTATTAAAAGGGAGGGAAAAGGTTAATGGAAAAGTTTGATATTATGCGTGACATTGCGGAACGTACTGGAGGTGACATTTATTTAGGGGTAGTTGGACCTGTGCGTACAGGAAAATCTACTTTTATCAAGAGGTTCATGGAATTACTTGTCCTTCCCAATATTGTCGAATTCCATGAACGAGAAAGAGCTCAGGATGAACTGCCTCAAAGCGGCGGCGGCCGCACCATCATGACCACTGAACCGAAATTTATACCTTCGGAGGCGGTGGAGATATCCATTCGGGAAGGCCTTGACATGAGGGTGAGGTTAGTCGATTGTGTGGGTTATGCCGTTCCGGGAGCGGTTGGCTTTGAAGAAGAAGAAGGTCCGCGTATGGTGCATACACCTTGGTTTGACGATGAAATACCCTTTCAGGAAGCAGCGGAAATCGGCACAAGAAAGGTGATCACAGATCATTCCACCATCGGCATTGTCGTCTTAACTGACGGCAGTGTGACAGAAATTCCCCGGGAAAATTATCTGGAGGCAGAAGAACGGGTCATTTTAGAGTTAAAGGAATTAAACAAACCTTTTGTTATTGTCTTAAACTCAATTCATCCTTATGCTCCCGAAACAATCGAATTGGCGGAATCACTCAGTGAGCGCTATAATGTTTCCGTGATTCCAGTGAATGCTTATTCCATGGAGCATGAGGATATCATGCAGGTTTTACAGCAATCTTTGTATGAATTTCCCGTCACTGAAGTAAATATTAATCTGCCACTGTGGATTGAAGAATTGGATTCGGCTCATTGGTTAAGAAGTCAATGTGAAGACAGCGTAAAAAATGCTGTCTCAAATGTGCGCAAACTCCGTGATATTGATCTGGCTTTAGAAGAGTTATCACAACCGGAAATTATTGATACTGTACAACTCAGCCTGATGGATTTGGGCACAGGGGTAGCCAACATAGAAATTACAATGCAGGACGGACTTTTCCATCGCATCCTGGAAGAAGTAAGCGGCACCTCCATTGAAGGAGATCATACCTTATTAAGATTACTAAGGGAATACAGCCATGCCAACAGAGAATGGAAAAAAGTGTCCTATGCCGTTGAAGAAGCGCGTATGGGCGGTTATGGGGTGGTGACGCCCAGCTTAGCAGAAATGACCCTGGAAGAGCCGGAATTAATTAAGCAGGGCGGACGCTTTGGGGTGAAATTAAAGGCCAGTGCGCCCAGTTTTCACTTAATTCGAGCCAATATTTATACGGAGATCACCCCACTCATCGGCTCAGAGAAACAATGTGAAGAGTTAATGCGTTATATCCTGGAAGAATTCGAAGATAATCCGCAAAAAATATGGGAAACCAATATTTTCGGCAAATCACTCCATGAGCTGGTCCAGGAAGGGATTCAAGGTAAATTATATCGGATGCCGGAAAATGCCCAGGTGAAATTCCAGGAAACCCTGCAACGCATTGCCAACGAAGGAGGCGGCGGACTTATCTGTATTATTCTTTAAAATTAATTTTAATTTATATAAAAGTATAAACGGGTTAGCCTTAAAAAAATCATAAAAATCTGGAAGGCGGTTGCTGTCAGCAACTGCCTTTTTTGTCTTTGTATACCCCAGATAAAGGGGTAAAATGAGGCTATTCTCGTGCTTCCTCACTTTTTATCTGGTATCTGGTATAATAAACGTAAATATATTAGTGTAGGTAATCAGGTAATCATATGTCCCGATATGTCAGGCAAAAAAGCAAATTGGAAAATATCATATCATGATAAGAGTTGCTCACTCCTATAACAAACGTGCCAAAATAAATAATTCAGGATGGTTATTATGGATGCAACAAACATTATGGTTGATTTCTGCATTATTGGAGAAGATTTTAATCCAGAAATTGTAACAAAGACATTGCAAATTAATCCAAGTCAGGGTTGGATTAAAGGTGAAAATACTTTGAGTGAAAATAGAAAAATGATCGATACCTGTTGGTTAATAAGCACTGGATATGAAGAGTCCCTTGATATTAATGAGCAACTTTCAAAAGTACTATTATTAGTTAAACACAAAAAAGACTCGTTATTGGAGTTAAAAAATAATTATTGTATTAAATTTTTGTTTTCTATAGTGATCAATATTGAAAACAATCAAACGCCTGCTATTTACTTTGACACTGAGCTAATCGAATTTGCTAATTCTATAAAGGCAGAGTTCTCTATTGATTTGTATGTTTTCTCATAACCATTGGAAAGACCGCAATTACAGACTTTCACCATCAGTAACGTGCCACGCCCGGCATGCAAAAAGTTAGGGCAAAACCCACTTTTGCCCTAACTTAAATAACTTAAATAACTTCTATAACACCAGCATTCCTTTGAGCCGCTTTAATTCAGTCAAAATAGCACAATATTCTTTATCAAGCTCTTCAACATTATCTTTTTTAGCAGGCATGGAAATTCTGCCAATCACTTCCGTCAGGCGATTCTGAAGAACGAAGATTTCTTCCTCGATTTCTTCTTTAACCCTGTTGCCCCCTTTATTTTGCTGTGCCAGATAGTCTTCATAGCTATCTTTGAATACTTTGATCTTGTTCTTTTCAATGTTCATGATCTGATTGGCTACGGAGCTAATGAAGCGACGATCGTGGGAAACAAACAGCAGGGAGTTCTCGTAGTTTTTCAGAACCTCCTCAATGACCTCCATAGCGTTGATATCAAGGTAATTGGTCGGTTCATCTAGAATCAACAAATTAAGGTCCTGACAGAGAATCTTGGCAAAGGAAGCCTTTACCCGCTCCCCTCCGCTCAGCACATTCACTTTCTTATAGACTGCATCTCCTTTAAAGAGCAGCCGAGCCAGCAATAATCTTGCATAGCTCTCCTCATGGATGCTTTCTTTTATCACATTGGTTAAGATACTGGCGTCTTCCTCTAAGATCCTTAAGTCTTGACTAAAGTAGCCGATTTTGGCGCTGGGAGTAATCTTGATAGACTCTTCCCGATTGACGATCATTTTGAGCAGGGTACTCTTTCCGCACCCATTAGGTCCGATCAAAGCCACTCTGGCCTTATTTTCAATACGGAACTCCGCATTTTGGAAGATCACTTTATCTTCAAAGGCTTTGTTGAGCTGCTTACCTTCGATAATAACCTTACTGTGAAGTTTCTTGGCATCAGTGATATCCAGCTTGATCCTCTCGTCTTTTTTAGGTTTTTCCTTAACTTCCAGCTGCTCGATTCTCGTCTCCACGCTTTTTTGGGCTCGGTTAAGGTTAGCTTTAGCTTTTTGATTCCCCATCTTATGGAGCCTGGACTCAGAATCCCCCATGCGCCGGGGAGTTTTGCGGATCGATTTTGATTTTTCACTAGTCTCGATTACGACTCTCTCCAGCCGCTTTTTCTCTGAAACGTATTGATCATATTCGATCCGGACTTTTTTTTTCTCTCTCGCCTTCTGTTCACAAAAGCTGCTATAATTGCCCGGATAAAATTTAATCCGGCCATCTTCTAATTCCAAGATCTTATTGCATAGACCATCCAGGAGGGTACGGTCGTGGGAAACGAGGAATAATCCGCCGAAATACCCCGCAAAGTAGCGCTCAATCAGTTCAATTCCTGCCATATCCAAATTACTGGTGGGTTCATCGGCAAAGATCATGGCGCTGTTTTGGCTAAAGCAAGATGCCAGCTTAAAGCGTGTTTTTTCCCCGCCGCTCATGCTCTCGCTATAGATCATAGGAATGTTAAATTTCGATGCCCTTTCCTCGCTGATCAGTTCAAGTTCAGGTGGTTCCAGCTGGGAAACTGTGGAAGGTTGGCCATAGACTTTCACCCATCCTTCGTCAGGTGCAAGCTTCTGACTGAGAAGGTTGAGCAAGGTGGTTTTACCCACTCCATTAATACCAACAATACCGATTCTGTCTTCGGAGTAAATGCTAAATTTCTTGATATCCAGGATCAGCCGGTCTCCGAAATATTTTTTTACATTGCCGCATTCAACTAATAAAATAAAAAACCCCTCCTAGCGATACCGGAGAGGATAGTGTCATTTCAGATTACAACACAATAAACTGTAATTCTACTTATGTTTCGAGACACATTTCGGTCATAAGCATTTTAGAATATACAGTAAGGTGCAGTTGTATGAAAAGCTATCCACAGAGAATAATCACTATCCACTCACAGATAAAAATGCATAGATTGCAAAGCCGTTACCACGGCTTTCTTAAAAGCATATTTCCTTGTTAAGTGAATTAACCAATCATTTTCTGCAGATACCTTACCTTTCATCAAATTGGGTTAGTCGAAGACTTCTCTTTAATATTATAAAGTCGTTACCACCCGTTGTCAATTCAGCGCATTTCTGTGACATATTCTATTGAATATCAGAATGTCATCCTTGGATGCAATAATCGGACGACAAACTCTCTCCTTTACTCATTCATCCCCGTATAGATAAAGACTGCATCTCTAAGGAATTCCGCGGCTCCCGGCTGTCTTTCATCATAATAGGCTGTAAATCTCGGATCATCCACATACATCTGAGCCAGCCCGCCATGATTCTCCTTAGAGTAACTTGGCCAGGAGTATGCGAGCCATTGGCGATGGAGATCGGCCGTTTTTTGAGCCAGCTCCCCGGCAGGATCTCCGGTCTTGAAGGCTTCACAAAGGGTGTCCAGCACTTCTTCACCAAGCCTGGTGAACTCATCGTACTGCTCCTTGGTCATGTTCATAAGTTTCCGGTTGGATTCCTCGACGGTCTTTTCTCCATACCTTTCCCGAATTTCCTCACCGTATTTGGCTTCATTTTCCTCAATTAACTTACGTTTAAATCCTTCAAATTTTTCTTTGTCGGACATAGTGATTCTCCCTTCTTTTTGAGCAATGGTTTTTTCAACATTTTCAATGAGTTGCTCCAATTGCGCTCTTTTTTCCAGAAGCTTAACACGGTGTTCCCTTAGTGCCTTGGCTCCATCAAAATCAGGAGAGGTTACAATATCTTTAATTCCCTCCAAACTCATGCCCAACTCCCTGTAAAATAAAATTTGCTGCAGACGGTCAACTTCTTGTTGTCCATAGATCAGATATCCTGAAGAAGAAATTCTAGCCGGTTTAAGAATCCCGATCTCATCATAGTATCTAAGAGTTCGCGAGCTGACTCCTGCCAAATGAGCCAATTTTTGCACTGTGTATTCCATGTGATCACCTCCTGACAAGATTAAGAATACACCTTAACGCCACGTCAATGTAAAGAGGAAAAATAAAAATAGTTTAATTCTCTGGCATAAAAATTATCCTTGCCAGGCATAGAGGGCATTTGGTATAATGTTCGCATTGAAGAGATAAAAGTATTCACAGGGGACACATTGGGGGAATATCATGAAAACAAGCCGTCAATTTTACATTGTTTCAGCAGATATTCTACCGGAAGCGATGGTTAAAACCGCTCAGGCAAAAGAATTATTAGCAAAAGGAGAAGCGGAAACCATTAATCAGGCTGTGGATCGTGTTGAACTGAGCAGAAGTGCTTTCTATAAATACCGGGACGGGATTTTTCCTTTTTATCAGGAACGACGAGAACAGATTGTGACCTTAAACATGATTCTGGATCACCGCTTGGGCGTCCTTTCAGGAGTAATCAACACCATTGCCACTGTTCAGGGAAACATTCTTACGATTAATCAGAGCATTCCTTTGCAAAACATGGCGAATGTCACCTTATCCTTGGAAACAGCACAAATGCAGGTGACGGTTCCTGAGCTGCTGGAATGTTTTTTAGCGATACCCGGCGTTTTAAAGGTTGAATTGGTAGGACAAAGTATTTGATCAAAAACTTAGCTGCTGGAGGTTTTGAAATGGAAAAAGAACTAGAAATGGATAAAGAGTTAGATCAGGTGATTTATATCGGCCTCATGGGTGCCGGTACGGTTGGCACCGGTGTGCTTAAGGTTTTATTAAAAAACGAAACAAGCATCGCCAAAAAGGTGGGGGCCAGGCTGGAAGTAAAAAGAATTTTAGATAAAGATGTGGAGGGGATTTCCGCTAAAGTCGCGGCACTGGGCATGGATGGGTCGATTGTGACCTCAGATATCAATGATTTGGTGCTGGATCCGGAGATTGACATCATCGTTGAAGTCATGGGCGGGATTCAAACGGCGGAAAAGTTTATTATAAAAGCTTTGGAAAACGGGAAAAGTGTTGTTACCGCGAATAAGGACTTGATAGCTGCCCGGGGCAAAGAACTTTTTGACGTCGCCGCCGCTCATCAGGTTTATTTATTATTTGAGGCCAGTGTGGCCGGTGGTGTGCCCATCATCCAGTCGCTGAAAGAAAGCCTGGCCGGGAATGTGATTCATAGTATTATGGGTATCGTTAACGGAACCACCAATTTCATTCTGACAAAAATGACTCAGGAGAAAAAGAGCTTTGATGAGGTCTTAGCGCTGGCGCAAAAATTGGGTTATGCGGAAGCCGATCCAGCCTCTGACGTAGAAGGGTATGATGCGGCGCGCAAGGTAGCGATCTTGGCATCCATTGCTTTTAACACCCGGGTTACCGATACCAATGTCTATGTGGAGGGAATAACCAATATCACTGACCGGGATATTGCTTTTGCCCAGGAGTTAGGCTATGGAATTAAACTTTTAGGTATTGCCAAAGAAGAAAATAACGAAATTGAGGTGCGGGTGCATCCAGCCATGATTCCCTTAAATCATCCCTTGAGCTCCGTAAACGATGCATTTAATGCCGTCTTTGTTGAAGGGGATGCGATAGGTAAAACCATGTTTTATGGTGCAGGGGCGGGAGAATTGCCAACAGCCAGTGCGATCGTGGGCGATTTGATCGCGGCGGCCCGAAATATTCAGTTTTCGTCTCGGGGCCGTCTGGGCTGTACTTGCTTTGAACATAAAAGGATCAAATCCATCGGTGAGATCAGGACCAAATATTTTTTAAGAATGTTGGTTAAAGATCAGCCGGGCGTACTGGCCAGTATTGCAGCAGTATTAGGCAATCAGGATGTTAGTATTGAAACCGTGATTCAAAAAAGGCAGAAGGACAAGTTTAGTACAGAGCTGGTTCTTATTACCCATCAGGTGGAGGAACATCACATCAGGGATGCTATTGCTATCATTCGAAGTTTATCCAGCGTAGAAAAAATGGAAAACATCATCAGAGTTGAAGAATCGGATTAAAAACAAAAACGGGCGAAAATACAAAACATCATGCATAGGAGAGAGCAGTCAAAAAATGATTAAAATACGCGTTCCCGGGACATCTGGCAATTTGGGTCCCGGTTTTGATACCGTGGGGATGGCCTTTCAGCTTTATAATTATCTTACTTTTGATATTTTGTCTTCCGGACTGCAAATTGAAATTTCCGGCGAAGGGGAAGATGAGCTTTCCCGGGTAGAAGACAACATTGTTTATCAGGCAGCCCTGCAGGTCTTTAATCGGGTCAATTTCCAACCGCAAGGCCTGAAAATTATTCAGGATAACAGCATCCCCATGTCCCGCGGATTAGGGAGCTCAGCATCCAGTATCGTCGGCGGAATGGTCGGGGCAAATTTGATCTCCGGCGGTCATCTGACAAAAGAAGAAATTTTAAAAATGGCCGTAGATATGGAAGGGCATCCGGATAATGTTACCCCTGCTTTAATGGGCGGCGTGACTGCCTCGGTAAAGGGAGTCCAAGAGGTGGATTATATCAAGATCCTTCCTCCCGGAGAGTTGCATGCCATTGTCGCCATCCCGGATTTTCATTTATCCACCAATGTAGCAAGACAGGTCATTCCTGCCAGAGTAGATCGGGGTGATGCTGTTTTTAATATTGGACGCACCTCAGTGATGATCGGGGCCTTGATGGAAGGAAATTTGCCTTTATTTGGCAAGATGATGGAGGACAGGCTGCATCAACCATACCGCATGTCTTTGATCCCTGGGATCAAAAAGGTTTTTTCCGGAGCAAAAGAAGCCGGGGCTTTGTCTGTAGCCATTAGTGGAGCCGGTCCCACGATTATTGCTTTTGTGGTGGATCATGAAGAAAAAGTGGCATTGGCGATGCAAGACGCATTTTTATCGGAAGGGATTCCATGTCGTACTTTAGACTTATATCCTGATGCAGAAGGGACAGTATTGATCAGAGATTAATTCAGAAAATAGCTTGAAAAGATTTCGATGAACTTTATAAATTAAACTATAAAAAGGTTCCCATTATTGGGCGGGGAGGAAATTTGATAAATGGCGATTGTGGTGCAAAAATTCGGCGGAAGTTCTGTTGCCGATTCAGAAAGTATTAAAAGGGTTGCCAAAAGAGTTGGTGCTGCATTTGATCAGGGAAATCAGGTCGTTGTTGTCGTTTCCGCGATGGGAGACACGACGGACCATTTAATCGATTTGGCCAAACAAGTGACCAAAAATCCACCAAAAAGAGAGATGGATATGCTGCTCTCCACAGGGGAACAGCAATCCATGGCTTTATTGGCCATGGCACTTCAGCATATCGGCTATCCATCTGTATCTCTAACCGGGCAGCAAGCGGGGATTCACACCGACATGGTTTATGCCAAATCTAAAATATTAAGTATTGACACTTCCAGATTAGAAAAAGAATTGAAACAAAATCACATTGTGATCGTCGCCGGCTTTCAAGGTGTGACACAAGATAATGAAATCACTACCTTGGGAAGGGGCGGTTCAGATACCAGTGCTGTTGCCCTGGCTGCTTCATTAGGCGCAGATGTATGTGAGATCTTTACCGATGTGGAGGGGGTTTATACCACAGATCCCAGGCTGGTACCAAAGGCACGCAAGCTAACCAGTATTACCTATGACGAAATGCTGGAATTGGCAAGCCTGGGCGCTGCCGTGCTGCATCCCAGAAGCGTAGAGGTGGCCAAACAGTTTAATGTAAAAATTCATGTTCGGTCCAGTTTTAATGAAAACGAAGGAACTATTGTGCAGGAGGTTGAGAGTGTGGACAAGATTTTGGAAAAAGATATGGTGGTACAGGGTGTTGCCTATGATTTGAACACGGCGAAGGTTACCGTCTTTGATATTCCGGATCAACCGGGTTCAGCGAGCAAACTTTTTGGTGCGTTAGCCGAGGAAAAAATAAATGTGGATATGATTATTCAAAGTCAGCAAAGAGAAGGCGTGACCGATATCTCTTTTACCGTGACCAGAGATGATGTGGAGCGAGCCAATGAAATCATCGGTCAGGTTACCAAGGAAATTGGGGCAGGAGATTTTTCTTTTGATTCCGGGGTAGCCAAAATCTCCATCGTGGGTGCCGGAATGATTACCAATCCCGGGGTAGCCGCACGCATGTTCAAAACCTTAGCGGATCAGAGTATTAACATTGAAATGATTTCCACATCAGAAATTAAAGTTTCCTGCGTAATCAGGGCAGAGCTGGCCAAAAAGGCAGTCATCAGCCTTCATGACGCCTTTGAACTTGAGCATGAATAAATAGCATATAAAGCTAAATGAACAGCTAATTGAAAGCATGAAAATACTTTAATACGATCTGATTTTATTGTAAATTTATCCTTGACAGTTGATATATTTTATTATAATATAGGTATTGTCGTTTCGGGGCGTAGCTCAGTTTGGCTAGAGCGCTACCTTGGGGTGGTAGAGGCCGCACGTTCAAGTCGTGTCGCTCCGACCAGGAAATTCTAGAGTCGCAATTAATTGCGGCTCTTTGTTTTTTAATTTATCTATGATTTTCCGGGTTTTGCTGAAAGCCTTGCCATTTATTAGAGCATATGGTATACTATCAAATGGTATAAAGTTCAAAAAATTCTGGAAAGAGTGGGTCTAAACCCACTCTTTCCTTTAGTATAGCAAAATCATTTTAAGATCAGATCGGATCAGAGAGGATTTTTTAGCAGAAGTATTTCCACCCCAGACATGGGAAACATATCCTTTAGAAAATATTTCAAGCATGGAGGAAGGATATATGCAGAAAAACAGCAGTGTCAAAGAGACGGTAGAAAATATTTTACGGCCGTTGGTTGAATCCGCCGGATATGACCTGGTGGATCTTGAGTACAAAAAGGAAGGCGGTAATTGGTATTTGCGCCTGTTTATCGACCATGACAACGGCATCGATCATACTGCCTGTGAGCAGGTAAGCAATTTGGTGGGGGATGAGTTAGATCAAAGGGATCCGATTCCCCATTCCTATATTTTAGAGGTTTCTTCTCCAGGTATTGAGCGTCCTCTAAAAACAGCCAAGGATTTTGTACGCTTTAGCGGAGAAAAAGTACATATTAAATTATTTGCTGCTAAGAATAAACAAAAAGAATTTATTGGAATTCTCTTGGGCATGGAAGATCATCAAGTTGCCCTAGCTACGGACAGTAGCAAAATTTTATTTGATTTAGATGAAATTGCCAGTGCCCAATTAATTGTGGATTTTAATTAAAGCGCTTGGTGCATGGTATTTTGTATTACAAAAAACTTAATAAGGAGAGGTCATGATGAATGCTGAGTTTATTGAAGCACTCAAAGAATTAGAAAAGGAAAAAAATATT
Organism: Dehalobacterium formicoaceticum; assembly: GCF_002224645.1. Taxonomy (NCBI): domain Bacteria; kingdom Bacillati; phylum Bacillota; class Clostridia; order Eubacteriales; family Peptococcaceae; genus Dehalobacterium; species Dehalobacterium formicoaceticum. The sequence continues at coordinate 2,667,431 of NZ_CP022121.1, forward strand.
TCAATTGATATCTTATTAGAAGCCATCGAAGCTGCTTTAATATCCGCATATAAAAAGAATTTTGGTTCTTCACAGAATGTCAGGGTTGAAGTGAATCGAGACACCGGTGAAATTCATGTCTATAACAGACGTGATATCGTTTCTGAGGTGGAAGATCCTCGCTTGGAGGTTTCTCTTGAAGAGGCGAGAATTATAAGACCGGATTATGAAGCAGGGGATATTTTGGAAACAGAGGTCACCCCCAGAACCTTTGGCAGAATCGCAGCGCAAACTGCAAAACAGGTTGTGGTGCAACGGATTAGAGAAGCAGAAAGATCAAATATTTACGAAGAATTTGTCAACCGGGAAAGCGATATTGTGACAGGCATTGTACAGCGACATGAAATGAAAAATGTTTTTATCGATTTGGGAAAGGCAGAAGCAGTATTAATGCCCACCGAACAAATTGCCAAGGAACAATATAATCAAGGTGATCGCATCAAAGCATATATTGTAGAAGTTAAAAAGACCACCAAGGGTCCTCAAATTCTGCTCTCCCGTACACACCCTGGACTGTTAAAACGATTGTTTGAACTGGAAGTACCTGAGATTCATGATGGCACCGTTGAATTAAAATCTGTCGCTCGGGAAGCCGGTGCCCGCTCAAAAATTGCCGTATACAGCAAACATGAAAATGTTGATCCCGTGGGTGCCTGTGTGGGACCAAAAGGAATGAGAGTGCAAGCCATCGTCAATGAACTGCGGGGAGAAAAAATTGACATTGTAAAATGGAGTTCCGACCCGGCCGTTTTTGTAGAAAACGCATTAAGTCCAGCTAAGGTTGTTTCCGTAGAGATTGATTTGAACGAAAAGGTGGCTCGGGTAGTGGTACCGGATTATCAATTATCCTTAGCGATCGGTAAAGAAGGTCAAAATGCCCGGCTGGCGGCTAAGCTTACCAGTTGGAAGATTGATATCAAAAGTGAATCTCAGGCCATGGGATCAGCAGAAAATATGGAAATGGAATAAGGAGGTTTTTTTATGCGCGTCAAAAAAATTCCTCAAAGAATGTGTGTGGGCTGCAAAGAAATGAAGGCGAAGAAAAGTTTGATCAGAGTTGTCAAAACGCCGGAGGACTTAATTTTAATTGATATCACAGGCAAAAAATCCGGGCGGGGAGCCTATGTTTGTCCGGATGAATCCTGCTTACAATTGGCCATCAAATCTAAAGGATTGGAAAGGTCATTGCAAACGAGAATTTCTCCGGAAGTATATGAGGTTTTAAAAGGACAGATGCCGAAGGAGCCACAAAGCTAAGATGAATCATCAGGTATTTACTCTATTGGGATTTGCTCAAAAAGCAGGGAAGATTGTTTCCGGTGAAACAGGCTGTACTGCTGCCATTAAACATAAAAAAGCCTTATTGGTTATTTTTTCAGCAGATGCTGCGGAAAGTACAAAAACACAAATTAAATTCCTTTGCCGGCAAAATAAGATCGAGTGTCGGGAATGGGGTTCAAAAATAGATTTAGGAAACAGTATTGGTAAGTCTCCCCGGGCCGTGCTTGCGGTCACGGAAAAGGGATTTGCCAGTGCCATACTTAAAATTTTGATGTCAAGTGTATGATTTTCAACGATGGGGGTGGATTCATGGGAAAACTAAGAGTATATGAGTTGGCAAAAGAACTATCCATGGAGAGCAAAGAAGTTATTCGGCGTCTTTCCAAAATGGGCATGGAAGCAAAAAACCATATGAGTACTGTTGATGATAAATTTGCGGATGAATTAAGGCAAATGGTGAAGCCTAATCCTAAAAGGACAGAAAAAGCAGAGGAAGAAAAAGCCCGTCCTTCCGGAAACAAGGTTGATGAGGTTAAAAATGAGGTTAAAAAGGGACAACATTTTGATCAGCAGAAAAAAAATGCCGAGAGACGGACTGATATGTCCCGTCGCCCTCAAAACCAGAAAAATGATCATGAAGGCAGAACAAGTTCCGCTCCAAACAACGGCAATCATGCCGGTCCTCAAAATAAAGGGCCTTACAAACCAAATGATCAAAACAGAAACTCCGGTTTTAAAAGAAATCAAGGTAAACAGGAGGATGGGGGCAAACCCGCTTTCGTTGGTAAATCCGGGGCACAAAAACCAGCTGATGGGAAGGGAAACCAAACCACATCATCGGCTTTTTCAAAACCAGGTTCTCAAAAAAATATCCAGAAACAAACAGAACAAAATAAAGGCAAAGGTGCGCCTCCGCGCACAAATGAATCGGGAGATAATTTCGGCAATAAAGCTAAATTTTCTTCCCAAAAACCAGGACAAAAGAACTTTCGCACCGGTGGTAAGAAAAATCAGCAGAATAGGAGAATGAAAAAAGGTCATTACCAGAAAGCAGAAATCGCCCCTGCCATTCCTAAAAAGGTTGTAATCGGCGAATCGGTAACGGTACAAGAATTGGCGAAGAGCATGAGTAAAACCGCTGCTGAGCTGATCAAGCTGCTCATGGGCATGGGCGTTATGGTAACTATCAACGACGAGATCGATTCGGATACAGCCGTATTAATCGGTTCCGAGGTAGGCATTCCGGTTGAAGTACGCGTGGATAAAACCATGGAAATTATGGAAGACCAGGATGATGAGGATGATGAGGGTCTTTTAGTGGAGCGTGCGCCTGTGGTAACGGTCATGGGCCATGTGGATCATGGTAAAACATCTCTCCTTGATGCCATCAGAAAAGCGAAGGTTACCGCAACAGAAGCAGGCGGGATTACCCAGCATATTGGTGCTTATCAGGTAGAGATAAATAATAAAAAGATCACCTTCTTAGACACCCCCGGCCATGAGGCCTTTACAGCGATGCGGGCTAGAGGGGCACAGGTAACGGATGTATCCATTATTGTTGTCGCGGCAGATGACGGAGTGATGCCTCAAACCATCGAAGCTATTAATCACTCCAAGGCAGCCAAAGTGCCTATTATTGTTGCCATTAATAAAATAGATAAACCGGATGCCAATCCGGATCGGGTAAAACAGGAACTGACAGAACACGGCTTGGTGTCTGAAGAGTGGGGCGGGGATACGGTCATGGTTCCGGTCTCAGCGAAAACTCATGAAGGCATTGACCATCTATTGGAAATGATTCTCCTGGTTGCAGAAGTTGCAGAATTAAAGGCCAATCCTGACCGGGAAGCCAGAGGAACGGTGATTGAGGCCGAACTGGATAAAGGCAGAGGTCCTGTAGCCACCGTTTTAGTGCAAAAAGGCACGATGACCATCGGAGAAAATATTGTGGCGGGGACGACCTTTGGTAAGGTAAGAGCTATGATTGATGATAAAGGCCGCCGGGTGAAAAGTGCCGGACCTTCCACTCCAGTGGTAGTATTGGGCTTTTCTGATGTTCCTCCTGTGGGAGAGCAATTTGTCGGCATCAAAGAAGAGAAAGACGCCCGGTATATTGCAGAAAAGTATCAGTTGAAGAAACGGGAAGAAGAATTAAATAAATCATCACGAGTCAGCTTGGATGACCTTTTTAATCAAATTTCTAAAGGCGTTGTCAAAGACTTAAATCTGATCATAAAAGCTGATGTTCAGGGATCCATTGAGGCCTTGGCCCAGTCTTTGAATAACCTTTCTACAGATGAAGTGCGGGTTAACATTGTGCATAGCGGGGTAGGTACCATTACAGAAACAGATGTGATGCTGGCTACCACAGCAAATGCAGTCATCATTGGATTTAACGTACGGCCGGACATGAACATCAGAAGAATTGCTGATCAGGAAAAAGTAGATATCAAACTTTATCGGGTGATCTATGAAGCGATCGACGATGTTAAAGCGGCTATGAGCGGTTTGCTGGATCCCACCTTCAAAGAGGTTATCATCGGGCATGCAGAAGTACGCCAGGTCTTTAAGGTGCCTAAGGTTGGTATGGTAGCCGGATGTAAAGTGCTGGACGGTAAGATCACCCGCCAATCCGAAGTACGGATAATTCGAGACGGCATCGTGGTGCACGAAGGTCATGTGGAATCCTTGAGAAGAGTAAAAGATGATGTCAAAGAGGTCCTGAGCGGTTTTGAATGTGGAATTGGCATTGAAAACTTCCATGATATTAAAGAGGGAGATGTCATTGAAAGCTTCGTCATGGAAGAAACGAAAAGAGAACTATAAGGAAGGTAGAAAATATGGTGCAATATCGGTCCGGTCGCTTATCGGAGGAATTCAAAAAAGAGATTGCTGATATTATTAAAAATGATGTGAAAGATCCCCGGGTGGGATTTGTTTCTGTTGTTTTTGTCGAAGTGTCAGGTGATATAAGGCATGCCAAGGTTTTTGTCAGTGTTTTAGGAGGTGAAAAAGCCGTGCAGGATTCCATGGCTGCCTTAAAAAGTGCCTCAGGCTTTATCCGCCGCGAAATCTCCAAACGCATTCAACTGCGATATACACCTGAAATCACCTTTGTTTATGATGATTCCATCGCGCACGGTGTCAAAATATCTAAAATCCTCGCCGATGTCCTGCCGGAAGAGGAAAAACCAGACGAGGAAAAAAATGAATAATCAACTTTCGGAAATCTTGGGCTTGATCAGGAGCCATGATTCTATCTTGATCACAGCCCATGTTTTACCTGACGGAGACAGTATCGGATCTTTGACAGGCTTTGGACTGGCTTTGGAAGCTGCAGGAAAAAAGGTTGAGATGGTGATGCAAGACCCGGTTCCCGCCATGTATCGTTTTTTAAGGGGTACCGAAAAAATTTCCTTGCCTCATCAACTTGGCTCAATACCTAAGCTCGTCATTTTTCTTGATTGCACCGACAGATCTCGGGCCGGGGTCGATTGGTCAGAACCTTACCTGCAGGATGTGCCCAGCATCAACATTGATCATCATGTGAGCAATAGCTTTTTTGCCTCCTATAATTTGGTGGATCCTCAAGCGGCAGCAACGGCAGAGATCGTTTACACCCTGGTTCGGGAACTGAGTATCGCCATCTCGGCAGATATTGCCTCTGCTTTATACACAGGTATTGTGATGGACACCGGATCCTTTCAATATGAAAGCACAACGCCCCATACTTTAAAAACAGCTGCTGCTTTATTAGAGCAAGGGGTACAGCTCTCATGTATCAAGGAGCATCTTTATGAGCAAAAATCCCTGAAAAATTATCATTTACTGGCGGAGGCTATTGGTAATATAAGCTTTGCTGCAGACGGTAAAATTGCCTGGACCTATCTGGATCAGGCTGTCATGAAAAGGCTGCAAGCCAAAGCAGAAGATTGTGAAGGTATTGTCAGTTATCCCATTTCCCTGGCAAATGTAAAAATCGGGTTATTTTTTCGCGAGTTAACAAACGGGGAAGTCAAAGTGGGATTGAGATGTCGTACCGGTTTTGATGTGAACAAGATTGCCCGTTCTTTTGGCGGCGGAGGACACCAATTAGCAGCCGGCTGTACTGTAGAAGGTCCTCTTCAGTCCGCCATTTTGCGTGTAATTACTGTGACAAATGAGATGATGGAGGCAAGATCATAGGTGGACGGTTTTATTAATGTATTGAAACCGCCGGGCATGACTTCTCACGATGTGGTTGGTTTTGTACGTAAAAAAATTCAGCAAAAGAAGGCAGGACATACCGGGACCCTGGATCCGGGAGTTGCCGGTGTACTTCCTGTTTGTGTGGGCAAGGCAACCCGTTTGTCGGAATATATCACAGATCAAACAAAAGGTTACCGGGGTGAAATCACCTTTGGCCGTGCCACCGACAGTCAGGATGCTTATGGCAGCGTTTTATGGGAAAAAGAATGTACCCATCTTCAATATGAAGACTTTTTGACCGTCCTTCCATCTTTTATCGGGCAAATTCAACAGCTGCCGCCGATGACATCTGCCGTTCGGGTAGAAGGGCAGCGGCTTTATGATTTGGCCCGTAAAGGGATTGAGGTGGAGAGGAAGCAGAAGAGTGTGATCATCCATTCCATTGATATCATCCATAAAGATTGGTCTTTGCCCCATCCAAAAGTAATTTTTGATGTTTCCTGTTCCAAAGGGACCTATATTCGTACCCTTTGCCATGACATTGGTATGAAGTTGGGTGTCGGCGCTTGTTTATCATTTCTGATCAGAACTAAAACAGCCGGATTTCAGATTCAAAATGCTTATACCCTGGAGGAAATATCATCTTTAGCGGCAGCCCGGGATGAAAGTTTCCTCTTGCCTATGGAAGCTGGCATTTCTTTTATTTCGGCCCTTGCCGTGGGACGAGAACAGGAAAAAGAGCTCCTGCACGGGAAATCTATTCTCTTGCCAAAGGATCATTATCAAATGGACCGAATCTATCAGGCACAAGGACCTGATCATAAGTTGATTGCCTTAGGCAGGATCATCATGGACGGGGCAGATGCTTTTATTTTTAAGCCCTTAAAGGTTTTGGGATAAACAAGACAGGCATCAGACAGAGTAAAAGCTCCACCGGACGCCAAAAACTCTGATTATGCCCACCGATGCTTGAAAATCGAAATACTTTAATAATACTGAATAAGTTTGACATAAGGGAGAGATTCTGAGTGAAAGTCATAAATAATTTAGCGGATTTTCCCAGAGAATCAAATTTTGTTGCCGTCGCCATGGGAAACTTTGATGGTGTCCACCGGGGTCATCAAAAATTAATTCAACAGATGGTCGCAAAAGCACATCAGGAAAACGGACTAGCAGTAGTTTTTACTTTTCACCCCCATCCATTGCTGGTTCTGAAAAAGAAAAACAATTTATTATTTTTGAACACTCAGGAAGAGAAGGAATGGCTTATCCGCAGTCTGGGTACGGATATTTATTTTCCTTTCCCTTTTGATCAAAAAATTGCCGAGATGATGCCGGAGAATTTTGTCAAAGATATCCTCATGGATGGCTTGGGAGCGAAAGCAATTTTTATCGGCTACAATTTTACTTTCGGACGCAAGGCAATGGGCGATCCTGAGTTATTAAAATCCCTATGCCCCTCTTATGGCTGTGAGGTAAACGTTGTCCCGGAAATAAAGATTGATGATATCCATGTCAGCAGTTCAAAGATCAGAAATTTTCTAAAAAAAGGAAACATTATTGAAGCCAATCGTTTTTTGGGATATCCATATAGCTTATCAGGTATGGTGGTGCCTGGGCAGCAATTAGGTCGAAAACTGGGATTTCCTACAGCTAATCTCAATATTATGCCCGGACTTCTGACTCCTGAAAAAGGGGTATATGCGGTCAAGGTTCAAGTCGGGGATCAGCTTTTTGATGGGGTGGCCAATGTAGGCAACCGGCCCACCATTGGAGATAATTTGCCGGAAAATGTTGAAGTGCATCTGCTCAATAAAAATTTGGATTTGTATGATCAAGAAATTCGTGTGTTTTTTATGGAAAAATTACGTGGGGAAAAAAAGTTTTCTGATCTTTCGGAACTCACCTTTCAGGTTCAGGCTGATATATCTGCTGCAGAAGAATATCTGCGTAATAGAAAGGATTGGAAAATAACTTGCCATCATAAATAAAATAAAGTATAATCTGTTTGTGTCGTTTTAATAACCGTAATCTAGGATTAGCGATTACTCCGACGCTCTTCTTGGATACGGTGATAAATAATAAAGGAGGTGAAGCAGCATGACCATGACTACAGAGAAGAAAAAGGAAATTATTGAAAAATTTCGGGCTCACGAAACAGATACCGGTTCCACCGAAGTACAAATTGCTATTTTAACGGAACGAATCAATCATCTGACAGAGCATTTGAAGATTCATAAAAAGGATCATCATTCTCGCAGAGGGTTATTAAAAATGGTTGGTCAGCGCAGAGGATTTTTAAACTATTTGAAAAAGAATAGTTTTGACAAATATCGTCAAATTCTTGAAGACCTTAACTTACGCAGGTAAATAAAGTGCAAGCTTGGCAAGAGCGGGTTAACCGCTCTTTGCTTTTTTATTTACAATTTTGTTTTTTTGCTTATAGGATTGGCATAAGAAGGAAATAATAGAATCAATGTCGAAGAATAGAATAATTGCTCGCTCCGGACAAAACAGTATCAAATGAACGAAAATTACAAAAAAACAGGAGGTTCAATAAGGCTTTTATGTTAAATAAGAATTTAAGAAAAAGTATTGAAATTGGTGGCAGGACCTTAACCCTGGAGACCGGTCGCATGGCAAAACAGGCCAGCGGCGCCGTTTTTACCGTTTACGGGGATACCATGGTTTTAGCTGCGGCGACGGGTGCTTCTGAACCGAGAGAAGGGATTGACTTTTTCCCCCTCACAGTTGATTATGAAGAAAGGCTTTATGCCGTCGGAAAGATTCCCGGTGGATTTATTAAACGGGAAGGGAGACCCAGCGAGAAGGCCATTTTAACATCACGCATCATTGATCGTCCGATCCGCCCATTGTTTCCCAAGGGATATCGCAATGACGTGCAGGTAGTCACCACGGTTTTATCTGTGGATCAGGATAATCCTCCGGATATGACTGCCTTAAATGGTGCCTCTGCAGCACTCCATGTTTCTCACATTCCTTTTTTGGGTCCCATTGGCGCTGTCATTGTGGGGCGCATTGACGGAAAATTAATTATTAACCCCACTGTGGATGAAGCAGCCAAAAGTGATATGCATATTGCCGTAGCCGGTACCAGAGATGCTGTTAATATGGTGGAAGCCAGTGCCCTTGAGGTTCCGGAAGAAGAAATCCTGGCGGCAATCATGTTTGGCCATGAAGAAATTAAAAGAATCGTCGACTTTATTGAGGAATTCCGGCGCGAAGCTCTTGCCTTGGGATTAGCAAAGGAAAAGGTTGAGTTTGTTCCGCCCATGCCTTCGGAAGAACTGGAACAAAGTGTTCGTTCCGTGGCGATCGATCAGTTTACGGAAGCAGTACATAAATGCGCTGCGGAAAAAATGATCAAATCAGATCGTGAGCAATACTTAAAAGCGATTAAAAGTAACATCATTGCTCAATTCGAAGAGGAATATCCTGAAGATCTCAAGATGATCGCCGGGTTGGCAGATAAGTTTGAAAAAGAAGTGGTGCGTCGTATCATTGCCCGAGAAAAAATCAGAATTGACGGCAGACAAATTACGGAAGTGCGTCCCATTGAAGTGGAGGTTAGCGTGCTCAGCCGAACCCATGGTTCATCCTTGTTTACGAGAGGACAAACCCAGATCTTGAATGTCTGTACCCTTGGAGCTGTGGGTGACGAACAGATTCTTGACGGACTCGGGGTGGAGGAATCCAAGAGATACATGCATCATTATAACTTCCCTCCTTACAGCGTCGGGGAAGCACGGCCTATTCGGGGACCGGGACGCCGGGAAATCGGACATGGGGCTTTGGCGGAAAGGGCTTTAGAACCAGTGATACCTTCCGAAGATGAATTTCCTTATACGATTCGCTTAGTATCAGAAGCCATAGAATCCAACGGTTCCACCTCCATGGGGAGTGTTTGCGGCAGTACTCTTTCTCTAATGGATGCCGGAGTACCGATCAAAGCACCTGTGGCCGGTGTTGCCATGGGCTTAATTAAAGATGAAGATCATATCACGGTTTTAACTGATATTCAGGGCATGGAAGATGCTTTAGGCGATATGGATTTTAAAGTGGCAGGAACTGCCGAAGGTGTTACCGCTATTCAGATGGATATCAAAATTACCGGTATTGACCAGGAGGTGCTTAGCCGGGCTCTGGCGCAAGCAAAAGACGGACGCATGCATATCTTAGGTAAAATGCTGGAGGTTATCAGTAAACCAAAGACTGAACTCTCGCCTTATGCACCACGGATCATTAAGGCTCAAATTCATCCGGATAAAATCAGAGAAGTCATCGGGGCCGGAGGGAAAATCATTAAAAAAATCATTGAAGAAACAGGTGCAAAAATTGATATTGAAGACGATGGCCGGATCTTTATCGCCAGTGTTGACGGCGTAAACGGCGATAAAGCCCTGGAGATTATTGAATCCATTACGAAGGATGTGGAAGTGGGCCGGATTTATGACGGCAAGGTCGTGAAAATAATGGACTTTGGGGCCTTCGTGGAAATCGTTCCCGGTGTTCTCGACTTGCCGGGAAAAGAAGGAATGGTTCATATCTCCCAGTTGTCAGACAAAAGGGTGGAAAAGGTTACTGATGTGGTGAAAGAAGGAGATCCCATCAGGGTTAAGGTGATTGGTATTGATAACCAGGGTCGGGTCAAACTTTCCAGGAAAGAAGTTATTAAAGAAGAAACAAAATAAATTGTAATGCCAAAGAAAGCACCGAGGGTGCTTTTTTACTTTGCCTCCTCAATGAATTTTTCATCACCCCCACATCTTTCCTTAAAGAATCAACATATATTGTTCAAGGGATGAATATCTTAAAACAAAAATCCTTATCAGCACGGAATGTAATCTGACAATATCTTAGCAAGGATAAAAATGGGGGAGAAAGGATTGAGAATTTATTACATTACGAGAAGGAACTTTGCACAAAAAATAATTTTGGGCTTGTTGATGATACTGGTATGCGCGTTCATCATCCACTATATTTATGGAAATTTAACGGTACCTACCACAGAAATATCGCCTATATATCAGGGTAACTCCGGTCAAAAAGTAATGAGCTTTGCCATCAATGTAGACTGGGGAGAAGAGTATCTTCCAGAAATGATAAAAATCATGGATCAGCAAAAGATTAAATGCACTTTTTTTTTGACAGGACGATGGACAGAGAAGTTCCCTGAAATGGCGCAGCTGATTGCCGATCATGGTCATGAAATTGGCAATCATGGGTATAAACATGATAGTCCAAATCAGATGTCTTTAGAAAATCTCCAGGGTGATATTCAAAAAAGTGCCCAGATTATTAGAAAAGCCACAGGAAAAGATACCATGCTTTATGCACCGCCCTCCGGAGAGCGGGAAGACCATGTGATTAAAGCAGCCCATGAATTAGGTTATCAGACAGTTTTATGGAGTATTGATACCATCGACTGGAAACGTCCTTCCTCTGATGTTATTGTTGCAAAAATTTTGGATAAAGCGCATAATGGAGCTATTGTACTGATGCATCCAACTGAACCGACGGTGCAAGCACTGTCTGAAGTGATTCCCAATCTCATCAGCCAGGGGTATCGTTTAGTCACCGTATCTGATAATATTAAATAGAAGAGAGGAAAATAACGCTTCTCATCAGAAGAAGTGCTATTCAAAGATAAATAAAGAAAACTTGGCTTACGCCAAGCCGTAGGCTTAGGCGCGCCAGAATTTCTTGCATTGAGTTTTTTGCAATGCTTAGAAATTCCAGTCCTTTAGGGGAAGCCTTAGTTGCACTTATACTTTCAACCTTTAAAATTTATACTTTCTGAAAGTAGATCAAAGATTCACGGTATTGATTCAGATGAAGAGAAGTTATTGAGGGAGGCAAATATGCTGTATAAAGACAACCTGGCTAATGGCATCCGTGTGATCACAGAGGAAATTCCTTTCGTACATTCGGTATCCATCGGAATCTGGGTCGGAACAGGTTCCAGACATGAAGAGGGTGCGGATCATGGAATTTCCCATTTTTTAGAACACATGTTGTTTAAAGGTACAAAAAATAGGACGGCCAAACAAATTGCAGAAAGTTTAGAAATTGTGGGCGGGCAAATTAATGCCTTTACCTCCAAAGAATATACCTGCTATTATGCCAAGGTTTTAAATGACCATTTTGATTTGGCGCTTGATGTGTTAGCCGATATGTTCCTAAATTCTCTTTTTACCCTTGAGGATTTAGAAAAGGAAAGAAATGTGATTTTGGAAGAAATTAAGATGTATGAGGATACACCGGATGAGTTGGTGCATGATGTGTACACCAAAACAGTCTGGCAAGAAGATCCTTTGGGTCAGTCCATTATCGGCACCGTTAATTCCGTAGAAGAAATTTCCCGGGAACAGTTGGTTTCTTATTATCAAAATCACTACGTGCCCCAGAATGTCGTTATTGCTGTGGCCGGCAATATCAAACGGGATTTGGTTTTAAAGGGTGCTGAAACCTTATTTTCTAAATTAAAGGGAAATAAGGTGCCCAAAATTATTACCATTCCTCAATCCTTTAATGAAAATGCTTTCGTCTATAAAGAGATTGAACAAATGCATTTGTGCTTGGGATTTCCCGGTATTCCCAGCTTGGATGATGATATCTATGCCCTGACTGTACTTAATAATGTCCTGGGCGGCGGACTCAGTTCCCGCTTATTTCAAAAGGTGCGGGAAGAAAGAGGATTATCATACAGCATTTATTCCTTTCACTCCGGTTTTTCCAATTCAGGATTGTTTGGCATTTATGCCGGAACCAGTGCTCAAAATGCACCGGAAGTAGTGGAGATCATCTTAGAACAGATTGACGATATCAAAAACCGGGGGATCACGAAAGAAGAATTGGCCAACACCAAGGAGCATATCAAGGGTACGATGCTTTTAAGTTTGGAAAATGTGGGTAATCGCATGAACCGTCTTGGAAAATCGGAAATTTGTTACGACCGGATTATCACTCCGGAAGAGGTGGTAAACAGCGTATTACAAGTTACCAATGAAGACGTAGCTCAGATTGCTCATAAACTATTTGTTAAAGAAAAACTGGTGATTGCTGCAGTGGGAGCAGAAAAGCCTCAGCTTAATCTATAACAATTGACCCAGCCGGGCCATTAGCAAGGTGGAAATTCCATGACTGTAAAGATTAATATTTCATATTGTGATCATTATCAGGGACTTCCCAAACCTGTGTATCAGACGACCGCTTCTTCCGGCCTGGACCTGTTGGCTGCAGTAAGGGAAGACCTTATTATCGAACCCGGGGCCTATCAATTGGTTCCTGCCGGGATCAAGATTGAACTTCCTTGTGATTTTGAAGCACAGGTTCGACCGCGCAGCGGCTTGGCATTAAATCACGGTATTACCGTATTAAATTCACCGGGCACCATTGATGCAGATTATCGGGGAGAAATCCAGGTGCTATTAATTAATTTTGGCCGGGAGCGGTTTGTCATTTCCCGGGGTATGCGCATTGCCCAATTAGTAATCGGAAAAGTAACACGGGTAGAGCTTCTCGAGAAAGCAGTTTTGGATGAAACCATAAGAAATGAGGGTGGTTTTGGGCATACAGGACTGTAATGTCTAAAAGCAAATAAAAAAAACAGGCATAACCGACATAAATAAAGCATATAATTTTATAACAATCGAAGAAAAGGTGATCGTTATGAGATTAAGTGAATTAGTCGGAAAAAAAATTGTCAATGTTTATGATGGAGAAATCTTAGGTACCATCGGAGATTCAGACTTAGTGATTGACCCCTTTTCCGGAGGCATAGAATCCATCATCCTGCCCAATAAAAGTCATCTCTTAAATTTATGGTTTCAGAAACAGCAGCTTATCATTCCCTGGGAGTCCGTAAAAAAAGTCGGTTCAGAAGTAGTTGTTGTTGATCTTGATGAATCTCATGGGAGGATGTGGTAAGGGAATTTAATCCCCATGTCAGATTGCATCGCGAGCCAAGGTTTGTTTGTACATGCCTGTGCATTCATACCTTGGCTATTTATTTTACCTGAAGGGCTTCTTCGGTCTGAAGGCAGGATTTTTTTTTGTAAAATGGAATATAACTAGTGATAGAATCTTATAGGAGGTTGTGATAAAAATGACGGAAAAATATCGGATCATACTAACGGGTGCCGGCGGCAAAATGGGCAAGGATATTTTAGCAGGAATTATGAAAGAACCTGATATTCAAGTGGTGGGCGCAGTTGATTTTAAGATGATCGGCAAAGATATTGGATTTTATGCCGGGGAAGAAGCTATTAACGTTACGATTCAGGACAAGCTGGAACAAGTAATTATTGATACAAAACCACAAATTATGATTGATTTCACCAATCCCCAGGCTGTGATGAAAAACATTCGCACAGCCTTATCTCATAAAGTTGCATCTGTCGTAGGCACAACAGGCTTAACCTCGCATGATGTGGAAGAATTAGCAGAACTGACAGAAAAACATCAGACCCCTGTTTTTATTGCCCCGAACTTTGCTCTGGGTGCGGTCTTGATGATGCGTTTTGCCCAAGAGGCCGGCAAATATTTTCCTCACGTTGAAGTGATTGAAAAACATCATGATCAAAAAATGGACGCTCCTTCCGGTACCGCCTTGAAAACGATGGAGATGATTGCAGAAAGCAGAAAAGAGATGCATCAGGGCGCCAGTCACGAATTTGAAAAAATACCTGGCAGTCGTGGGGGTTATTATCAAGGGATGCGTGTCCATAGTGTGCGGCTGCCCGGACTCATCGCCCATCAGGAAGTCATCTTTGGCGGGCAAGGGCAAACACTGACCATTCGACATGATTCTCTAAGCAGAGATTCCTTTGTCCCCGGCGTGTTATTAGCGATAAGAAACATTTTAAATATGAAGGGAGTTGTATACGGTTTAGAGAAATTGCTTTGGTAAAAAACTACATATCTTTCAGGCACCTCTAATATTGACCAATCATATATTATAACTAGCTAAGCTGGTAACCTTATCCGAGAGGAGGTAAGGAAATGGATATCCCTGCAAAAAAATGTCTGGCTGTGTTGGGCGGAGATGAACGGGAAATTATCCTGATCAAGTTATTGTTGGAGCAAGGATATGAAATAAAAACATTTGGTTTACCAAAGAACCTTTTGCCTTCCCGCATACATAATTGCACTACCTGCCGGGAGGCCGTTAACAATGCTGAAGGAGTAATTCTTCCCATGCCGGGGGTTAATGATCTGGGCATTCTCTACACCAAATTGCACCAGGAGAAAATAACCATCTCTCGGGAGGATCTGGCTGGCATCAAAGAACATGTCCCTGTTTTGGTAGGCCGGGCATCTTGCTATTTAAAAGAATTAGCTGCATCCCTGGGCTTTTTTCTAATTGAGGTGGCGGAGTTAGATGAGATTGCCATTCCCAATGCTGTTCCCACAGCAGAAGGAGCCATTCAATTGGCGATGGAAAAAACGCCCATGACGATCCACGGTTCACGGGCTTTGGTTATCGGATATGGCAGAATTGGCGAGGCATTGGCGATACGCTTGAAATGTTTAGGGGCAAAGGTTACGGTTTGCGCGAGAAATAAAATTCAATTAGCTAAATGCCACAGTCTTGCTTATGATACAAAAACCTTAGCCGAATTATCCGATGATGTTCATCTCGAAGATCTAATCTTTAATACTGTTCCGGCCTTAATCATCAATGAACAGGTTTTGCAGCAGGTCAAAAAAGAAGTATGGATCATTGATCTGGCATCACATCCCGGAGGCACGGATTTTGAGGCAGCAAAAAGATTAGGTATCTCAGCTGTTTTGGCTCCGGGATTGCCCGGCAAAGTTGCGCCCCTCACTGCAGGCAGGATTTTAGCGGAGGCCTATCCAGGCATCCTTGCAACTCATCATTAAAAGGTTGGTCTTTGGTATTTTTCGGGAGGTGCTTTTATGCGTTTGAAGGATAAAAAAATCGGCTTTGCCCTGACTGGTTCCCATTGTACCATTGAGAAAGTCATTAAGGAAATCGAAAGGTTGATTCATGAAGAAGGGGCAGAGGTTTATCCAATTATATCCCATGCGGTGGATAGTATGGATACTCGTTTTGGCACCGCAGCCCACTGGAAAGAAGCTTTGGAAAAAACTACCCAAAACAAAGTTATTACAACCATTGTTGGAGCGGAACCCATCGGTCCAAAAAATTTGCTGGATGTTTTGGTAATTGCTCCATGCACAGGGAACACCATGGCAAAGCTGGCCCATGGCATCACCGATAGTACGGTCTTAATGGCAGCAAAAGCGACATTAAGAAACCAGAATCCTGTGGTTGTGGCAATCTCAACCAACGACGGTCTGGGCTTTGCTGCCTGTAATTTAGGGATATTACTAAATTCGAAGAACATCTATTTTGTACCTTTCGGTCAAGACAATCCTGCCGGAAAATCTAATTCTTTAGTTGCACATATGAGCAAAATCGCCGATACCGTGGTGGGCAGTTTGCAGGGAAAACAAATACAGCCTGTCTTAGTTCAATATGAAGAAGCCTGTTGTTAATGGGCCGGAAACTTGGCGTCAGCCAAGTTTGTTTTCTATTCATCTATCGATAAGCATCTAATGGTAAAAACCCGGACTAAAGTCAAAAACTCTGTTTCTGGACATAATAATCAAAGACCTTGGATATTGAGGCTTGAAGTATCGTGAAAATGGAAGACAGAGGTGAAAAGATGAGGGTTCTGGTACAAAAATTTGGCGGAACTTCCCTCTCTACCGAAGAACAAAGAAAACTTGTCATCAAAAAAATCAGCGCGGCAATCGGAGATGGGAATCAAGTTGTCGCAGTTGTTTCTGCGATGGGAAGAAGGGGTGCGGCATATGCTACGGATACCCTGAAAGATCTGGTTCCTGACGCCAAGATCCTTTCCAAAAAAGATTTAGACCTATTAATGTCCTGCGGTGAGATTATTTCCAGCGTTGTTTTGGTCAGTGAATTGGCTGCCGCAGGTATTCAGGCTGCTTGTTTAACTGGTGGTCAGGCGGGTATTATCACCGATGATAGCTATAACGATGCCCGCATTGTCCGGGTAAACCCGGTTGAGATTTATCGGGAACTGGAAAAAAATCAGGTTGTGATCGTAGCAGGTTTCCAAGGGATGACAGAAGAAGGTCAGATCACAACCCTGGGCCGGGGGGGAAGCGATACCACTGCTGCGGCCCTGGGAGCGGCCCTGAAAGCCCATCGTATTGATATCTATACCGATGTGGATGGTGTTAAAACTGCCGATCCCAAAATTGTCAATAATGCAAAAACTCTGGAAAGGATTACCTATAACGAAATCTGCCAATTGGCTCATGAAGGAGCGAAGGTGATTCATCCCCGGGCCGTTGAAATTGCCATGCAAGCCAATGTTCCTTTAAGGGTGCTCAGCACTTTTCTGGATGGGAACGGCACTATGGTGGCAAATGGCGCCGCCGGTGATACCGTCACAGACAGCATCAATGATAACACGATTACGGGAATTACCCAAAAAACGAATGTATCTCAGTTAATTATTCATAACCCGGCGAAGGATCAACATGTTTCCCAGCAGGTTTTTAAAGTGCTGGCAGCAAATGAAATCAGCGTAGATTTTATTACGATCAATGAAACAGAAACCATATTTACTGTCAGGGATGATGTCTCTGCCCGGGCAATCTCGCTGATTCAGGATCTGGGTCTGGAAATCAGCACTCATCTCAACTGTGCCAAAGTGGCCGCAGTCGGGGCTGGGATGACAGGAATTCCAGGTGTCATGTCGAAAATTGTGGAAGCATTGACAGAGAAAAATATCAGAATACTGCAATCCGCCGACTCATATACCAGCATTTGGTGCTTGGTACCCCAATCGGATATGGAAGAAGCCGTTCGTGCCTTACATGAGAAGTTTAATTTAGGATGAGGTGAAAATATGAATTTTGGTTCAGTGATCACCGCCATGGTCACCCCTTTTGACCAAAATGGCAGCGTGCATTTTGATCAGGCTCAGAAATTTGCCCAATATTTATTGGAAAATGGATCTGATTCCCTGGTTATTTCTGGAACAACCGGTGAATCCCCCACCCTGAACTTTGAGGAAAAGCTAACCTTATTTTCCCGTGTGAAAGAAGGGATCGCCGGGAAAGGTGCCATCATTGCAGGAACGGGTTGTAATGATACCAAAGAAACCATTCAATTATCGGAGGCGGCAGCCAAAGTAGGCGTGGACGGTTTGCTTCTGGTGGTCCCTTATTATAACAAACCCACCCAGGAAGGCCTCTATCAACACTTTAAGGCGGTCGCAGAGAGTGTCAGCATCCCAATTATGCTTTATAATATTCCCACCAGAACCGGGTGCAATTTGCTGCCCAGGACTGTACAAAGATTGGCAGAAATAGAGAACATCGTTGCTATTAAGGAAGCGGCGGGAAATATGGATCAGGTTTCAGAGCTCAGAAAATTGACGGGGGAAGATTTTGCGATTTATTCCGGAGATGATTCTGCCACATTACCCATGCTTTCCCTGGGTGGTGCAGGGGTTGTCAGTGTGGCGGCTCAGTTAGCAGGGAAGCAAATCAAACAAATGATCGAATTATTTAAGTCCGGTCACTCTCAGAAAGCTCTGGAGATCCACCTGCAACTTTTTGATTTGTTCAAAGGGATATTTGTTACCACCAATCCTGTACCTATCAAAACGGCATTAAATATGTTAGGATGGAATGTAGGCGGCTTTCGGCTTCCTTTGACGGAAGCAACAGCAGAAGAACAAGGTTTTATTAAACAGCTGTTAAAACAATACAAATTACTAAAATAATTTATGGATTCTTCTAGCAAGAATGGCAATAATATATTATGTTTATGTTATAATATAATTTGGTGCACGGAATTTTTATGGATTATGATTTTTATCCCAAGGTTTAACTATTCATTTCAATCCTATAACAGGAAAAAGTGATAAACAATCTTTGGATAACAATATAAGAGCAGCAGTTGATCTTGCAGGTCTTCTGCTGCCAAAATTTTTTAATAAAGGAGGTGGACAAATGGTAGATAAAAATGCAAAGATATCCTTGATACCGTTAGGCGGTCTCGGTGAAGTCGGGAAAAATATGACAGTGATCAAGTACGAAGAAAACATGATTGTAATTGATGCTGGTTTGATGTTTCCAGAAGATGAAATGCTAGGTGTGGATATGGTCATTCCGGATTACACCTATCTGTTGGAAAATAAAGAACAAGTAAAAGCAATTATCCTGACCCACGGGCATGAAGATCACATTGGCGCACTACCATATGTTTTAAAAGATTTGGATGTACCGGTTTATGGAACAAAATTAACCTTAGGTCTACTTGAAGGGAAGTTAAAAGAACATCACGTTACCGCAACTTTGAATGTGGTGAAACCAAGAGATATATTAAAAATCGAACCTTTTAAGGTTGAATTTATCAAGGTAAGCCACAGCATTGCCGATGCAGTGGCGGTGGCTGTGCATACGCCCTTAGGCATCATTCTTCATACCGGAGACTTTAAGATTGATATGACGCCGATTGACGGAGAGCCTGTAGATTTTCATAAATTTGCTGCTTTAGGGGAACGGGGCGTACTGCTGATGATGTCGGACAGCACCAACGTGGAACGCTTGGGTTACACCCAATCAGAACGATCTGTGGGAGAGACCTTTGATGAAACCTTCAGACAGGCAAAAGGCAGAATTATTCTCGCTTCTTTTGCCTCCAACGTTCATCGGGTTCAACAAGCCATCTGGGCTGCAGCCAAATATAATCGCAAAGTGGCCGTAATCGGGCGCAGCATGGTAAATGTGGTCAACGTTGCCTCTGAACTGGGTTATTTGAAAATACCCAAAAATACTCTGATTGAAATTGATGAAGTTGATCAGGTACCAGGTAACCGGGTCGTGATTTTGACAACGGGAAGTCAAGGTGAGCCGATGTCAGGTTTGACAAGAATGGCTATGGGGGATCATCGGCAGATTCATATTGTGCCGGGGGATACCATTATTATTTCAGCAGTGCCTATTCCCGGCAATGAAAAATCTGTTGCCCGTTCCATCGACCATCTGTTTAAACTGGGTGCTGATGTGATTTATGAATCGATAGCCGGCATTCACGTATCCGGGCATGCCAGCCAGGAGGAGCTTAAGCTCATGATTAATATCGTGAAACCAAAGTTCTTTGTGCCTGTCCATGGTGAATACCGCATGCTTTATAAACATGCCAAATTAGCCGAACAAATGGGCATTCCGGCGGAAAATATTTTCATCGGTGAAAATGGACAAGTCATTGATTTTACCAAGAAAAAAGGACAACTGGCCGGTAAAGTTCAAGCAGGCAGAGTTTTAGTAGATGGACTTGGTGTGGGTGATGTAGGCAATGTGGTGCTAAAAGACCGTAAACAATTATCTCAAGACGGGATTGTGATTATTACCCTTACCGTGGACAAGGCGTCCGGCACAGTTGCCGCCGGACCTGATCTTGTATCCCGAGGTTTTGTTTATGTAAAAGAATCAGAAAAACTGATGGAGGATGCCCGAAGAAAAATCTTATCCGTTATAGAAAAGTATGATCAGGAAAAAATTAAGGATTGGTCCAATCTAAAATCTTCCATCCGGGATACCCTGGGCAAATATTTATACGAAAAAACAAAAAGAAAACCGATGATTATTCCCATTATCAGTGAAATGTAATAAAATTTTAATTAAGAATACGCAGTGGAGACACTGTGTATTTTTTTTCTTCATTCTTCTCATACTAGATCTAAAGCATGAGAAGGAGTGAAGTAAAAAATGGAAGAACCTACGATTGAACCTCAAGAAAATGACCAATCTCCAGAAAAAGCAGATTTGATTACGGAGCTGGGACAAACTCAATTACCGGTATCAAAAAGTAATATTCATGTAATTACTATTGTGGGTCAGGTGGAAGGTCATTTGGTCATGCCTCCGCAAAATAAGACGACAAAATATGAACATATTATTCCTCAACTGGTTGCGGTGGAACAAAACCCGGATATTGAAGGTCTCATGATCATATTAAATACGGTAGGTGGTGACGTTGAAGCAGGTTTGGCCATTGCGGAAATGATCAGTAGTTTATCTAAGCCTACTGTTTCTTTAGTTTTAGGCGGGGGACACAGCATCGGTGTTCCCATTGCCGTAGCGGCAGACTATTCCTTCATTGCCCATTCCGCAAC
This sequence comes from Dehalobacterium formicoaceticum, assembly GCF_002224645.1. Classification (NCBI taxonomy): domain Bacteria; kingdom Bacillati; phylum Bacillota; class Clostridia; order Eubacteriales; family Peptococcaceae; genus Dehalobacterium; species Dehalobacterium formicoaceticum. The sequence goes on from NZ_CP022121.1 coordinate 2,688,154, forward strand.
GATGACCATTCACCCGATTCGTTTAACAGGATTAGTGATTGGTGTGCAGCAAAGCTTTGACTATTTGGATAAGATGCAGGATCGTGTGATTAATTTTATCACAGCAAATTCCCGGATGGATGAAAGTAATTTTAGAAAACTCATGACGACAACAGGTGAATTGGCTCGGGATGTGGGCACAATTGTCGTGGGTAAAGAAGCGGTCAAGCTGGGTCTGATCGATGAAGTAGGTGGTGTCGGAGAAGCAATTAGGAAAATGAACTCTTTGATTGAAGAAAACACTACAAAAAATGTCGAGGTGCATTAAATTGTTATGGACCATTATGCCGGAAGAAATGATTTTAGAAGGTTATGATCAGAAACGGGAATACCAGGTAAAAAAATTCATGGGGCGAGATTTCATTGTCGAGTCTGGTGAAAACAATCAGGATGTGATTGTCCAGTTGCTCAGTACAGATCCTAATGATTTTCTAAAACAATCTTTTGGGCCTGGAAATGGATTCCATTAATCTAGGTCAACATTTTCAGATCAATGAAAGAATATCCGTCCGAATGAGGAGCATCTTTCAGAAAGTACAAAAGAAAACTTTCTTAATGCAGGCTGACCTGTATAAGAAAGTTTTCTTTATACTTTCAAAGGATATAAATTTTAAAGGTTGAGTGCAATTAGGTAATCCCAAGTTACCAGCAGGGTGTAATGGATGCATTTCATTAATATATTAGTGAAATGATAGAAAAGATAAGAGACGCATGTTATAATTATATGGTATAATTATTTAGATCTAAAACAATCGGAGCATGCTTTAATCCTTAATTATTAACATGCTTAGAAGCTTTACTATTTATGGCTATTACATTTTTTTGAAAGCGCAACTGAATGTTGCGCTTTCTTCAAGAGTTTAATAAATAATTTTTTCATGATAAGATTCTGAGGTGAAACGATGGCTAAACCTAAACAAAAATCAAAAGCAGATGCTGCACTGCTGAAAGAAGGAGCCAGACATGAGATTTTGGGGATTTCATTAATCGCTCTGGGTATTTTGCTTTTAATCAGTTTTTATTTAGTTCCGATTAATAATATTGGGGATCCTAAACAAATGGGGACCATTGGAATTTTTGCCGTCAAGGTGCTCGCTGGAATATTTGGTATGGGCAGATATTTAGTTGCCGTACTGATGATAGTTTTTGGGATTTTGTTATTTAAAAAGCAGCCTTACAGTTTTATTAAGCAAAAATTATGGGGCATGATACTGCTTTTCTTATGTTTTATTACTTTGTTACACCTTTATATTGATGCGGATAATTTTAAATCATTTGTTGCCACCGGAATTAGGGGGGAAGGCGGCGGTTTCATCGGGGCCGTTCTTTGTTATCTCATGCAAAAGGGCTTTGGTGTGATTGGCACCCAAATCATCTTAAGCGCCTTAACCGTAGTGAGCATTATTCTTATTACTGAGATTTCAATCTTTTCTGTTTTGCAGCGCCTCATGAAGACGCTAGGCAATATTTTACATAAATTTCAACTTGCTGTGACCAATTTTATCTATGAAGATGAGGACGAAAAGAAACAAAAGAAAGAAAGGAAAGAAAACCCTAGAAAATCACTTTTTAAAAAAAAGGCCATAAAAGAAAATGAAGAACTGCCGATTATTATTGATCATGAATTCAACTCCCCGGAACCTGTGAAACCCTGGGAAGAAAATGATCAGAATATTATTTCCGTGCCGAAGCCTTTAGAGTTTATGCCTCAAGTAGCTAATCATAAAAATACCAAGGAGCAGGAAGACCAGCCTGCCCTGCCCATGAATCATAAAATAGAAGATGATTCTTATCGTTTGCCTTCCCTGGACATATTACAAAGTGCGGTTAAAATAAAAAGCCCCAGAATGAACAAGGAAATTACAGACAGCATTCGTATTTTGGAAGACACTTTAGACAGCTTCGGGGTCAAGGTAAAAGTGACCCAGGTAAGCTGTGGTCCTGCTATCACAAGGTTTGAAATGCAGCCTTGTCCCGGGGTAAAAGTCAGTAAAATTGTTAATTTAGCGGATGATATTGCATTAAATCTAGCAGCCCCGTCCGTAAGAATTGAAGCACCGATTCCGGGCAAATCCGTAATCGGGATTGAGGTTCCCAAAAAAGAAATATCCACGGTTTCATTCCGTGAAGTATTGGAAACACCCCAGTTTTTACAAGCCTCTTCTAAATTAACAGTTGCTCTGGGCAAAGACATCAGCGGTAATGGGGTTGTGGCTGATTTGTCCTCCATGCCCCACCTGCTCATTGCAGGATCCACTGGTTCGGGCAAAAGTGTTTGTATGAACTCTCTGATTTGCAGTATTTTATATAAAGCCAAGCCTTCTGAGGTTAAATTTTTAATGATTGACCCCAAAATGGTGGAATTAGCAAATTATAATGGGCTGCCCCATTTAATAACACCAGTGGTTATTGATCCAAAAAAAGCAGCCGGGGCCTTAAAATGGATTGTACACGAAATGGAAAACAGATATAATGTTTTTGCCTCAACAGGCGTTAAGGATCTACACCGTTTTAATGAATTAAAAAAGGGTACCGGAGAAGAATTGCCGCAAATGCTGGTCTTGATCGATGAATTAGCGGATCTGATGATGGTGGCCCCCAATGATGTGGAAGATGCCATTTGCAGATTGGCACAAATGGCGCGGGCAGCCGGCATTCATCTTGTGATCGCAACCCAAAGACCTTCCGTTGATGTCATCACCGGTTTGATTAAGGCCAATATTCCATCCCGTATTGCCTTTGCTGTTTCTTCTCAAATTGATTCCCGAACCATTCTGGATATGGCAGGTGCCGAAAAGTTGCTAGGCCGGGGAGATATGCTTTTTTATCCGGTGGGGGCCGCAAAACCCATCCGAGTGCAGGGTGTTTATGTATCTGAAGAAGAAATCAGCTCCATCGTGTCCCATTGCGCCCATCAAGCAAAACCGGAATATTTGGACGGGATTTTTCAACATGAGCTGACAAAAGAGGAAGAACGTGGGGAGACAGATGAACTTTTTGAAGATGCAGCAAAATTAATCCTTACCACCGGCCAGGCTTCCGTATCCCTGATTCAACGCCGTCTGCGTGTTGGTTATTCCAGAGCAGCCAGATTAATGGATATGCTGGAGAATAAAGGCATTGTGGGCGGTTATGAAGGATCAAAACCAAGAAATATTCTTATCACCTTGGAACAATTTGAACGATTGCAGGAAAATGAGTTCTAAAGGATTCCCGGGCCCTATCTTGTAACAAAAATTGATCTTTGATATACTGTTTCTGTCGGAATCATCCCGTTTAAAACCTAGAAATGAGGTGATCTTCATGGATGACATTGGAGAAAAACTACGTGTGACGCGGGAAGCTAAGCACATATCCCTCCGTGAAGCTGAAGATAATACAAAAATCAGAATGAAGTATTTGATCGCCCTGGAAGCAAATGATTTTGATGCCCTCCCAGGCAGGGCTTATCTCATTGGCTTCCTCAGAACATACGCCCGTTTTTTAGGATTGAATGATGAAGAATTAGTGCACATTTTAAAAACTAATTTACCAACAGAAGTTCATCGTGAAGAAGGAAAAGGAAGAGTAGGGCAGAAGAAGATTAAGATTCGTGTGAAGAAACCCAGATTATTATTTCTAATCGGTGTCCTGCTGGGAATTTTTCTTTTAGGCGGGATCGTTTCGGCCTTTTTGGGGGATCAGAATTCAGACCTTCCCAAGGACGGAATTTCAGGAAGTGAGTCATCCGATGGTCAGGAACCTCAGAAGATACCGAACGGTCAAAACTCGTTGGATAAAAACCCTGAAACCTCTGCCCTTGTGGGGACAACTGAAAATAATACCGGAATAAATCCCGAAACAGAGATTAACGGAGTTTCCGTCACTGTGATCGTTAGAGAAGACAGCTGCTGGATTGGGGTGACCATTGACGGTAAAAAGGATTACCAAGGTACTTTAACAGCAGGTGATAACCGCACTTTTGCCGGGCAGGAAAAGATTGTTATTAAATACGGAAATGCCGGCGTGGTTGAGACCATTACCAATGGGGATCGAATCTATCCGGTGGGAGCTAAAAACCAGGTTCTGACCAAAGAATATCCGGAAAGAAATTGATACATAACTATATGGGAAAAGGGGTTTAAGATTGGATTTTTATGTTGCTTTAACCAGCTTGGGTTGTTCTAAAAACCTTGTGGATAGTGAAATCATGTTGGGAATTTTGCGTAATGATAGATTTATTATTACCAAAGAATTTTCCCAAGCGCAAATTATTGTAGTGAATACCTGTGGTTTTATTCTTCCTGCCAAAAAAGAATCCATTGAAACGATTCTGGAAATGGCATCCTATAAAAAGAAGGGACGATGTCAGCTGCTCATCGTTACCGGTTGTTTAGCCGAAAAATACCGAGAAGAACTGCTGAAAGAAATTCCTGAAATTGATGGGATTTTAGGCACTTCTGAATTTTCTCAAATCGGGGATTTAATCCAAGAGAAACTAGCGGGGATGATCCCGAAACACTCCGGTAAAATCCAGGCTCTGAACCCGGATCGTTACTTGACAACACCTCAGCACATGGCCTATGTAAAAATCGCTGAGGGCTGTGATAATCATTGCACCTATTGTTTGATTCCTCAATTACGCGGCGCTTATCGAAGCAGGCCGATAGAAGAAATCCTCTCTGAAGTGCGTCTTCTCATTGCTAAAGGGGTCAAAGAAATTAACCTTATTGCCCAAGATTCAACTTATTATGGGTTAGATCTATATGGAAAAGAAAAACTTCCTGAACTATTGGATACCATCGCTCAAGAGAAAATTCAGTGGATCAGGGTTCTTTACTGTTATCCGGAACGAATTACTGATGAACTGCTTCAGGTCATGGCCAAACATGATAATATTTGTCATTATCTGGACATCCCTCTTCAACATGCCGACCAGAATATTCTTAGAAGAATGGGCCGCAAAGGGTCAAGAGATTCCTTGGAAAAGCTTATTACTCATATTCGGACGATGATGCCGGATGTGGCTCTCAGGACAACTTTCATGGTTGGTTTCCCCGGAGAAACAGAGGAACAATTTCAAGTTTTATTGGATTTTATTGAAAAATGCAGGTTTGATTGGTTGGGAGCATTTACTTATTCCCAGGAGGAGGATACCCCTGCCTCTTTATTTAAGGATCAGGTTCCTGAGGAAGTAAAAGAAGAACGATACCATCGTTTAATGTCCTTGCAAAGCAAGATTTCCCAGCAAAATCAAAGTAAATGGGTTGGAAAAACAATTTCTGTCATCATTGAAGGAAAATTGTCGGATAACCCCGAATATTACAAAGGAAGGTCCCGTTATCAGGCGCCTGACGTTGACGGAGTTGTTTTAATAAAAGGAGATACGCTGCCTGAGGGTGAAATCAAACAAGTTCTAGTGACCGGTTCTGACATTTATGATTTAATAGGAGAGATAATCGAATCATGAATCTGGCAAACAAACTTACTTTAGCGCGCATATTTTTAATCCCTGTTTTTATGATTATTCTGCTTACCAGGATTCCAAAATACGGAGATATTTTGGCAGCAGTCATTTTTATCATTGCTGCCAGTACCGACGGTTTGGACGGGTATATTGCCCGCTCCCGTAAACAGGTAACGAATTTAGGGAAACTGATGGATCCTTTAGCGGATAAACTATTGATTTCCGCCGCTCTTATTTCTCTGGTGGAGTTGGACATGATTAAGGCTTGGGTGGCCATTGTTATTATCGGACGGGAATTTGCCGTCACCGGGTTAAGAGCAATTGCTGCCAGTGAAGGTGTGATCATTGCTGCGTCTAAATTGGGAAAATTTAAAACAGTTTCTCAAATTGTGGCAATTTCAGTGATTCTTTTACATGATTTATACTGGCCTGTTTTTCCCAATCCCATCGGTTCATATTTATTGTATATTGCTGTTGGTTTTACCATTGCCTCCGGCGTGGATTATTTCTTGAAAGCTAGAAAATTACTGAAAGAAAACTAAGCCAATTTCTCGTTATTTCCAAACATTTCATAAGGTTTCTATAGTGATCACATGTTATACTTTTCTTATCAGATAAGGAGAGTGATATCTGTGAAACATCATATCAAGAGTCTGGGATTGACTTTCGTCATTGCCAGCCTTTTTTTCGCCCTTTTGATGGGCGGCCGATTTCTTTATCAAAACCAATATATGGCAGATCGTTTTCAGGCAAAATTGGGAGATATTCCGGGCGTAACAGAGGTCCGAATTGAGGATCGAAAGATTATCCTTACTATGAACAAAGTTAGCAATATCAAAGCATCTTTCCAGGAAGCTGCTAATATTGTCGGGAAACGTGATTATGAAATTATCATAAAAGACCGTCCTTCAAAAGAACTGGAATCTCTTGTCTTAGAATGTGAAATACCTCTTCAGGAAGGTCTGATGCGGGGCAACTTTACAGAAATGACCCGGGTAATTCAGGAAATTTGCCGGAATCGGGGCATAGATGCCAGAATCTTTCTTGATCAAGAGAGAATCTATTTGTCTATCTCTTCAGAAAACCATTATCTTTATCGGATCATCGAGCGGCCGGATTTCAGCCCTTCTATGTATAGCTAAAGAATGCCGCTGGACTCATGAATATTATCAAAAGTACAAAAGAAGGGGGGCTGAATGATGAAAAAAGAAATTGTGATCGGGATGCTTCTTGCTCTGGCAGCTTTTTTAGGTTTTTCCGGTTATGATGTGGTTCCGGTTCTGATCTTGGCTGTTATGGGCGTGGTGCTATATATTTTACTTGAGAAGAAAGGATTATTAAAGAATTCTTTTATGGGAACAGCTGTCCATCATCCCGGGATACGGTTTGATGATATTGGCGGACAAGCACCGGCTAAACTTGAGATTCAGGAAGCTTTAGACTTTATGAAACATTACGATAAATATCAAGTCATGGGCATTCGACCCTTAAAAGGAATTTTGCTCACCGGTCCTCCGGGAACAGGCAAGACCCTTTTAGCAAAGGCCGCGGCCACCTACACGGATTCGGTATTCATAGCGGCATCCGGATCAGAATTCATTGAGATGTATGCCGGCGTGGGCGCGCAGCGGATACGCAGCATTTTTCAATCAGCAAGAAATCAAGCTCAAAAGCTGAAAAAGAGAAGTGCCGTTATTTTCATCGATGAGATTGAGGTTTTGGGGGGGAAAAGGGGCAGTCATTCCAGTCACTTAGAATATGACCAGACATTAAACCAGCTGCTAGTGGAAATGGATGGTATCAATACCGATCCCGAATTGCAAATTCTGCTCATGGGTGCGACAAACCGGGCGGACTTGATTGATGATGCCTTACTGAGACCGGGGCGTTTTGACCGTATTGTTAATGTGGATTTGCCCGATGTTGAGGGCAGATTACAAATCTTAAAGATCCATACCAACAACAAGCCTTTATGTCAGGATGTTGATCTGTCGGTAATTGCCAAAGAAACTTTTGGCTTTTCGGGGGCTCAACTAGAAAGCCTCTGCAACGAGGGCGCGATCTATGCCCTGCGAGAGGAAGAAAAATTCATCTGCCAGAAACATCTCAAGGAAGCCATTGATAAAGTGATGATGGGTGAAAGGGCGGAAAAAACACCTACGAAAGAAGAAAAAAAACGCATCGCTTACCATGAATCAGGGCATGCATTGGTGAGTGAAACCTTACGTCAAAATTCTGTGGCCTATGTTACCATTACCTCCCGTGGAAAAGCTCTGGGTTATATGCGGCAGGCACCTGCCTCCGATATTTATTTGTACACCAAGGAATACTTAGAGCATCAAATTAAAATTGCCTTAGCAGGTGCTGTTGCAGAAGAAATATTTTTGGGAAGCAAAAGCTCCGGATCTTTAAACGATTTTAAGCAGGCGATTACCCTTGCAAAGCAAATCATTGAGTGTGGCTTTTCCCGTCTGGGTATTGTGGATCATGAATTGATTTCAAAGGACTTAATCCACGAAGAAATCGGTTTTATTCTCGATGCTCAAGAGAAAATGACTCGGGCCATGATCCGTAAAGGGGAGTATATTTTACACCGAATGGTGGATATCCTCGATGACCAGGAACACATTGCCGGAGAAGCACTGAGAGAAATGCTTCAAAATCCATCACTTAATGTTTCAAACATTTAGTCTTGGGTGTTTTATCAAAGCTCGGATCGGTCACGGTCTGAGTTTTGATTTTTAATTAGAAAATGTTTAATCAAATAAAAGGATTTTATCTTGTTCAGAACGAAATCTGAATAGTGCATTGATTGAGGTGGTGATTAGGATGATGAATAATCAATTATTGCAATTATTGATTGAAAGATTAAAAGCAAAAGGAAAAACAATTGCCGTGGCTGAATCGTGCACCGGCGGATTGTTTAGCGGTGCGTTAACTGAAATTCCAGGAAGTTCAGATTGTTTCGGTTTAGGTGTAATTACATACAGTAATTTGGCTAAACATGAACAACTTGGCATTCCCTGGGAAATCTTAAATCAATTTGGTGCGGTAAGTTATCAGACCGCTTTTTTTATGGCTCAATCAGTAAAAAGGTTGGCTCAATCTGATTTAGGAATTTCCTTTACCGGTATTGCCGGTCCTTCAGGTGGAACTGAAACCAAACCCGTGGGTCTGGTTTATATGGCTTTGGCTCTGGAAGATTCTTGTGTTGTGCGGAAATTTTATTTTACCGGCCCGCGGCACGAGATCAGGATGGCAACGGTGCAAGAGGGGATCAATTTAGTACTTCATTATTTTAAATAGTCGGGGCTGTGAAATTTATTTAAAAACAGGAAATAATTTTCAAATTGACAGTTGACAAACTCCAGATAAACCTAGTACAATAAATACGAACATTTGTTTGAAGAGGGGGAAATAAAGATGTCCGATAAATTACGTGCTTTAGATCAGGCACTAAGTCAAATTGAAAGGCAATTTGGTAAAGGATCCATTATGCGTTTAGGAGGGGAAGCTGCAAAAGCGGGAATCGATGTAATTCCTACGGGGTCCCTGGCCCTTGATCTGGCCTTAGGAATAGGTGGAGTCCCCAGAGGCAGAATTGTGGAAATTTACGGACCTGAATCCTCAGGAAAGACAACGGTGGCTCTGCATATCATAGCCGAGGCTCAAAAAATGGGAGGGACAGCTGCCTTTATCGATGCGGAACACGCCCTTGATCCCCTTTATACCCAAAATCTCGGCGTAGATTTAGAAAATTTGCTGGTATCTCAACCGGATACCGGAGAGCAGGCTTTGGAAATCACAGAAGCCTTGGTCCGCAGCGGCGCCGTCGATATCGTAGTCATCGATTCTGTAGCTGCTTTGGTGCCAAGAGCTGAGATCGAAGGCGAAATGGGTGATGCCCATGTCGGTTTACAAGCCAGATTAATGTCCCAGGCATTGAGAAAGCTTACAGCTGTTATTGGCAAGACCCGTACGACAACGATTTTTATCAACCAAATCAGAGAAAAAGTAGGAGTCATGTACGGTAACCCGGAAACAACACCGGGGGGGCGGGCGTTAAAATTCTATTCATCTGTTCGCATGGAGGTCAGAAGAACGGAAACGTTAAAACAGGGATCAGATATGATCGGCAACCGAACCAAGGTAAAAATTGTTAAGAATAAAGTAGCGCCTCCCTTTAAACAAGCTGAATTTGATATTATGTACGGCTTAGGAATTTCCAAAGAAGGAAATCTTTTAGACATCGGTGCGGAGTTGAATATTATTAATAAAAGTGGTTCCTGGTATTCTTACGGGGATGAAAGAATCGGCCAGGGAAGAGAAAACGCCAAAGAATATCTTAAAACTCATCCGGAAATGGCTCAAGAGGTTGAGCGGAGAATTCGGGAAAATGCCCAAGGAATCCCATTAATCAGCGTTGGCGCTTCCGGCAGTGAAATGAATGATGATGAAGAAGATCAATAATAATAAAACAAAGAACTCCTGCAGCCTGATGGCACGGGCTTTAAAATTATTAACAATTCGCCCCAGGTCAATTGAAGAACTAAGAACCCTGCTTTTAGAAAGAGAATATCCTCTGGAAGAGATAAATCAAGCAATTTCCCAACTGATTCAACTAAAATATTTAGATGATATCAGTTTTATCGAAAGCTGGTGTTACTATCGTCAACATATTACACCGAAAGGCCGTTGGCTGGTAAGAAAGGAATTGGCTGCCAAAGGTGTCTCCCCTTTTGATTTGGAAGAACATTTTGATGCCTTTTATTCTGAAGAGGATGAAAAGAAATGTTTGCTGCACTTGATTGAGAAGAAATCCATTAAAGGAATATTGGAACAAAGTAAAAATATTGAGAAGGAACACCAAAAGGTGGTTGCGCAGCTGGTAAGAAAGGGGTTTAAACTGCATCATATTTTGGAGATGCTTGACAGGTTTCAGGCTATTAATCTTGACATTTATCCAGAAAAATAATAAAATGTCTCTATTAGAACAAGGATTAGAATATAAGACCTGGAACGGGTTTAATATATCTTAAAACTGAGGCATAAAACATGAGGAAGAGCAAATCATGATACATATTTGTTAATATGTTTGCTTTATGGTGCGCTGATGTAAACAGAATTTTCCTTTGCTGGTTTGAGATCCATAGCACTCGTTTATCTCGTTTGTATTCTAAAACCGAGTTTATACTCGGTTTTTTTATCGTCAGGATTCATTTATTTTAATGATATCTAAGCACCAAGAGAAATAATACACTGGGGCGTAAGAAATCTATTGAACCTGGAAATTTCCTTGTCAATATTACGATTATGAAATAAAAAAATACGCTGGGAGGTGAAAGGACAATTTGTGGCTATACTATGTAATTTATATTTTGGCAGGCATTGCCGTTGGCTTTTTGATAGGATACTTAGTGCGGAAAAAGCTTGCTGAGGCGAAAATTAATTCCGCTGAAGAAGCAGCCAAAAAGATCCTTGAAGACGGCTATAAAGACGCTGAGGCGAAAAAAAGGGAAGTTCTCTTAGAAGCAAAAGAAGAAATTCACCGTATGAGATCTGATGCTGAGAGAGAAAATAAAGATCGGCGCAATGAGTTAACACGTTTGGAAAGAAGATTGGTTCAAAAAGAAGAAAATTTGGATCGCAAAACTGATGCCATCGAACGAAAAGAAGATTCTCTGGTTAAAAAAGAGCAAGAAGCAGAGGACAAATTAAATGCTATTTCTGAATTACACGAAAAAAAGGTGGAAGAATTTGAGCGATTATCAGGTATGACATCAGAACAAGCCAAAGAACTTCTTTTATCCAATATTGAGGAAGAAATTAAGTATGAATCTGCTATTTTGATTAAAGATCTTGAAAAGCAAGCGAAAGAAGACGGAGAAAAAAAAGCGCGCGAAATCATTACGTTGGCGATTCAAAGAGTCGCGGCAGATCATGTGGCAGAAACAACGGTATCAGTTGTTGCTCTGCCTAACGATGAAATGAAAGGTCGGATCATCGGACGGGAAGGGCGAAACATTCGTACACTAGAAACATTAACCGGGATTGACCTGATCATTGATGATACGCCTGAAGCTGTGATTCTTTCCGGGTTTGATCCAGTCAGAAGAGAGGTTGCCCGAGTTGCTTTAGAAAAACTGATTCTGGATGGCCGCATTCATCCTGCTCGCATTGAAGAAATGGTGGAAAAAGCCCAAAAGGAAGTGGATCAGCGAATCCGGGAAGAAGGGGAGCAAGCAACCTTTGAAACAGGGGTTCATGGCTTGCATCCGGAACTCATTCGCTTAATAGGCAGACTCAAATATCGCACCAGTTACGGACAGAATATTTTGAAGCATTCCATTGAAGTATCCCATCTGGCAGGAATTATGGCTGCTGAGTTAGGCGCCGATGAACAAATGGCAAAAAGGGCAGGCTTGCTTCATGATTTGGGGAAAGCTGTCGATCATGAAGTGGAAGGACCCCATGTCACCATTGGTGCAGATTTGGCGAAAAAGTACCGGGAATCACCGGAAATCGTTCATGCCATTGCCGCTCACCATGGAGATATCGAAACAAAAACCATTGAAGCAGCTTTAGTTCAGGCAGCAGATGCGATTTCAGCAGCAAGACCAGGCGCCCGAAGAGAAACCCTGGAATCTTATATCAAAAGATTAGAAAAATTAGAAGAAATTGCGGATTCATATGAAGGAGTAGAAAAAGCTTTTGCCATTCAGGCAGGACGTGAAATCCGTATTATGGTTAAACCTGATAAGGTAGATGACATTTCCTCACCTCGCTTAGCCCGAGATATTGTCAAGAGAATCGAATCAGAATTAGAGTATCCGGGACAAATTAAAGTTGTTGTAATTCGGGAAACGAGATCAGTGGATTATGCAAAATAAGGTTTAAATTGTAGCAGACTTAATTGTTAAATATATATGAAATTTTCTGTGGGGGAACTTTCAGGTTCCCTTATTTTTTACTTTCAGGAAGTAAAAAATTTAAAGTTGAAAGTATAAGTGCAACTAAGGTTTCCGTAAAGCCTTCGGCTTGGCGGAAACCAAGTTTTATTTATTACTTCCAGTGCGGAATCCAACAATTCCGGCCACCTGTGACTAAATATTAACATGATATAACATTATTTTTCTTACCGCCCTAAAGCAGGAGTTTATCAATATGTTGGAGAATCAGAATATGACCTACGAAAAAGGTGGTGCTACTTGTGTCCGTATCATATAAGCATGGGGAAGGTGTCTCTGAATGTGTAGGCCTCCTCATCTCAATTTTATTACGTTATCCGGAAGTGGGCTCAATTCATTTTGATCCACAAACTCATGAAATACGTTTAACCTTTATTATTTCAGGGGATAGAAAAATACTGCAGATTGCTGAGAAAAGGCAAGCCATTTTGGAGGCTTTGCAAACGTATCATCAATTAGAAATAATTAAACCTCAGCTTTGTGCCGTTGAAGAAAAGCAACATGATCATTATTCGATGATTGATGTAAAAAGAGATGTGGATACCTTAACTAAGGACGAAATTTCCCTGTTAATGGAATTAATTCAAATCCATTTTCCTTATGCTCTCATTGTGGATATTAGTGAAGAAATGTGGGCAGAAGATATCCAAATACAGGATGAAATGATCGGCCATATGTTGGAAGGAATTAAAAACGGGATCGTAGATAACAAATTAGTTGCTTACAGAGAAGAAGGAAAAGTATTGGTTTTTAATCGTTAGTCCCGCTAGGAGGAAAAGAGTATTGAGAATATTGTTTGTTGGAGATGTTGTAGGTAAACCGGGCCGGGAAATTTTGCGGCAACAATTAAATGAGATTCAAGATCAATATCACATTGATTTTACCATTGCCAATGGTGAAAATGCAGCCAATGGTACGGGGATTAACAAAAGAATATTCGAAGAAATCAGTAATTATGGTGTGGACGTGGTGACCATGGGTAATCATGTCTGGGACAAAAAAGAAATTTTGGATTTTATCGATCATGAAGAACGCATCATTCGTCCTGCTAATTATCCCCCCGGTACCCCAGGAAAAGGCTGGAACATCTTCTCTGTCAATCAGGTTAAAATTGTTGTCATTAACTTAGCCGGACGAGTTTTTTTGCCTGCTTTAGACTGCCCTTTCCAGGCAATGGAACGCATCTTAGCAGAGATCAAAGATCTGACTCCTAATGTGATTGTAGATTTTCACGGCGAAGCAACTTCAGAAAAACAAGCAATGGGCTGGTACTTAGATGGACGGGTCAGTGCTGTTTTAGGTACCCATACCCATATCCAGACGGCAGACGCCCGCATTTTACACCGGGGTACGGCTTATATGACAGACGTGGGTATGACAGGACCCAGAGATTCTGTTTTAGGTACGGATAAAGATCTTGTGATCAAAAAATTTATTACCTCGATGCCGGTAAAATTTGAAATTGCCCATGGGGATATTCAGTTGAATGCAACTGTATTGGAATTAAATAAGCAGGGCAAAGCTATTTCAATAATACCGGTACAAACCATGCTGGAAGCACTTTAAATGCCTGAAGCTTTAAAAAAATTTTTTTTCAGAGGATTTTTCCTTAATTTAGCGAATATACATATTTAAAGAAAGAGCAATAGTAATGGATGACGCTAAGGGGGTAAAATCATGGAAGTGTTAAAAGTATCGGCGAAGTCAAGTCCAAATTCTGTCGCTGGAGCACTTGCAGGAGTTTTAAGAGAACAAGGGACAGCTGAAATCCAGGCAATTGGTGCAGGTGCCTTGAATCAAGCTGTGAAAGCTGTGGCGATTGCACGAGGCTTTGTTGCTCCCAGTGGAGTTGATTTAATTTGTATCCCAGCTTTTACCGATATTATGATTGATGGTGAACAACGTACTGCGATAAAATTAATTGTGGAACCCAGATAAAGATCAATGAAGACCTGCTTAATAATTAAGTAGGTCCTTTTTCATCCGAAAACTATTTCAAGGAGGTAGAATTTTGATTGTTGTGGACGGTCATTGTGACAGCATCCTGAAAACTAACGAAATTTGTGATTTATTTGATTTAGGCAGTGCAGCCCATTTGGATTTTAAAAGAGCATTAGCAAACGTCAATTTACAAATTTTTGCTGCCTATATTGACTCATCTTATAAACCCTTTCAGTCCTTGCAACAGGGATTAATTTTAATTGAAAAATTTCATCAGGCAGTGGAGCAGAATCAAGAGCAGGTCAAGCTGGTTTGTTCTCAGGAGGATCTTGCCACTATTAATCAAAAAGATATCCTCCATGCCCTCCTTGCTGTGGAAGGAGGGGAGATCCTTTGCGGCAGGCTCCCCTTACTGCATCTCATTTTTCGCTTAGGGGTGCGCAGTATTGGGCTCACCTGGAATCAAAGAAATGAAATCGCCGATGGCTGCGGGGAATCAGTCACCAAAGGAGGGTTGACATCCTTCGGCACCCTGGTGGTTCAGGAAATGAATAAGCTGGGCATGGTAATCGATTTAGCTCATATTGCCCCGGCAGGTTTTTGGGATGTCTTGGAGCACACCCACCATCCCGTGATGGTTTCCCATGGAAATTGCCATGGGCTATATCCCCATCGGCGTAATCTTAATGACGATCAGATCAAAGCCCTGGCCCAAAATGATGGCGTAATGGGGATTACTTTTGTTCCGGATTTTTTAGGGGCCGGAGATATTAGTATTGAGCATGTTATCGAACACATTGATTATGCCGTATCTTTAGCCGGTCCTGATCATGTAGGATTGGGCTCAGATTTTGACGGTACGGAAACCATGCCCCGGGGATTGGAGGATGTGACCAAAATTTCCTGCATTGGTGAAGAATTATTAAAGAAAGGATATCCTTTGAAGGATGTTGAAAAAATAATGGGAGGAAATTTTATCAGACTTTTTAAAACTGTTCTTCCTCAATCATAAAACCGTTAAAGGAGAAAGCATGCCAGGATTCGATATGCATATTCATACAAAAGCTTCAGATGGAACGTTTGACATTCAAGAAATTATTCGATTAGCCCAAGAGGTAAATTTGGACGGCATTGCCATCACTGATCATGATACTGTAGAAGGCTTAGATAGGGCTGTGGAAGTGGGACAGAAGTTAAATTTCCCCATTATCCCCGGCATTGAACTCAGTACAGATTATCAAAATACAGAAATTCATATTTTAGGTTATTTCATAGATTTTCACTTACCTTGGTTCCGGAAGAAAATGAATCAATTGCAAAAGGCTCGTATTGACAGAATTATCAAAATGGTTGATAAACTAACTGAATTGGGTTATGATATAACCGGTTCAGAAGTATTTGCCCTGGCTGGGGCAGGTTCTGTGGGGAGACCTCATCTTGCTTATCTCTTATATAAAAAAGGCCAGGTCGCTTCGGTTCAAGAAGCTTTTCAGAAGTTGATCGGCAGAGGATGTCCTGCCCATATACCCAGATTTAAATTGGAACCGACAGAAGCTGTACAAATGATCAAAAAAGCCGGCGGAATACCGGTTTTAGCCCATCCTGGATTATCAAAAGCCGACCATCTGATCCAATCTCTTTGTCATGCAGGTTTGTTGGGCATTGAGGTTTATCACCCGGATCATAAATTGTCCGATGAATCAAGATACCTTAAACTGGCTCAAAGATATGGCTTGATCATCACCGGTGGTTCAGACTTTCACGGAATTCCAGACGGAAAGCGTTCCATTTTGGGCAGCAAATATGTGGGGTCAGCCATCTGGGATGAATTATTGCTCCTTAAAGAAGAACAAAATTCTGCTCCATCCCTTTGAAACGATAATTTTTGAAATAATTTATTAAGCATTTTAAAGCCTCAAATGACTAAAGATTCTCTTCTTGGAATATAATAGATAAAAATATGCGTCTTGGGGGAGAATACATGTCCACAGATAATCTGATGATGAAAAAACGCATTGAAGAATTGGAGGAAAGAATCGAACATCTTCGAGTGAGCCGCAGGGTCTTAATGAATTTAGTAGAAAAATTAGAGAAAGAGCGCAGCAATGTCTTAACAAAACTGGAAAAAGAAAATCGAAAATTGCAGAGAAGCAATGCCCTCTATGCTCAAAATATACTGTCAAAAAACCGCAGAATTATGGAATTAGAAGCTAATATGGAACCATCCGAACCATCGAAAGATTCATTTCCATCATCTATTTAGAATATTATGAAGAGATATGCAGTTAAATGTATATCCTCAGCTGGAAGGCTGAGGTTTTTTCGTTTTTATTTTCCGATCCGGGGAGAGGTTTCAATGATAAAAGAAATATTAATCGTATTTACCTTTTTAACAAGAATTCCATTAAAAATTAATTTTATCTATGGAGAGGAAGATATGGGGAAAACCTCCCGCTATTTTCCTATCGTTGGTTTGGTGATCGGACTGGCTGTTGCCGCAGTGTTGTATGCCTTTAGTTTTATCGATTATCAGTTAGCAGCAATTTTAGGTTTGCTGACTGGGGTACTTTTAACCGGAGGCTTGCATTTAGACGGATTCATAGATACGGCAGATGGGATCTTTTCTGCCCGTACCAGGGAACGAATCCTGGAAATTATGAAGGACAGTCATGTAGGTGCCCATGGTGTTACTGCAGTCATCGTTTTTTTACTCTTGAAGTTCGTGCTATATGGGGTCATCGGGCAAAACCATCTGAATATTTTTTGGATCATTCCCATGGCTTTTATTTTTTCCCGCTGGATGATGGTGTTTTCTCTCTTATATTTCCCTGGTGCCCGCAAAGAAGGTTTAGGTCATATTTTTATGACCTATCAAAGAAAATGGGATTTCCCCTTGGCCTCGATCCTGACATTATTACCCATCATCATTTTTCAAAAATGGCTGACATTGATTCCTTTTGTGCTGGCATTTTTTATCATGTGGTACTTTTGCAAATCGATTGCCAAGATCTTGGGCGGTTTAACCGGAGATGTATGCGGCGCAGTGGCTGAACTATCGGAGGTTGTTTTTATTCTGGCTTACCTGATCACAGAATATTTTTTTATGACCATGGGATCTTAAAACATTTTTCCTTCTCTTTTGGAGATACTAAAAAAAAGAGAGGAAGTGTTAATAATGTATGATGATTTTCCTGCACGTGTTCCATGGAACTGGCAGCCGCATTTAAATGAATTATGTGCCGAGGAAAACATAGACTTTAACCAATTAATTGAAGCATTTGCCGGGAATAAAAGTGATCAAGAAATTGCCGTCGACCTAAATACGTCAGAAAAAACCGTGCAGCATTTGAGGAATCATTTTGAACAGTATGGCATCGGTTCTGTCATAGGGCAGGATTAAAAATTTCTTATTCTGTCAGGTGAAATTTCATTTTCACCTGACAGAATAATTGTGATACAATATTTTAAGTAGTTATGGCAACCTTAAGTGAGTTATGCTATAATAGGAAAAATATTTGGGAGATGGATCATAAGAGAGGTGCGCATAATCATGGAGGATAAATTTAGCAAAGAAGGATTGACATTTGACGATGTATTACTGGTTCCTCAAGAATCGGCAGTTTTACCAAAAGAAATTGATGTTGCCACGAAATTAACAAAAAAAATCGGTTTGAAAATTCCTCTGATGAGTGCAGGCATGGATACGGTAACAGATTCACGTATGGCCATTGCGATTGCACGTGAAGGCGGAATTGGCGTTATTCATAAAAACATGTCTATTGAAGCCCAGGCGATGGAAGTGGATCGAGTAAAAAGATCGGAGCATGGCATTATTACCGATCCAATTTTTCTCAGCCCGAACCACCTGATTAGCGATGCCTTGGCGATCATGGAAAGATATCATATTTCCGGCGTACCTATTACAGTTGAGGGTAAACTGGTGGGTATTCTGACCAATCGTGATTTGCGTTTTGAGAAAGATTTTACCAAAAAAATCGATCTAGTGATGACCAAAGAAGGATTAATTACAGCTCCTGTCGGCACAAATTTGGAACAAGCGAAAGAAATCTTACAACAGCATAAAGTAGAAAAATTACCGATTGTAGATGAAAAAGGATATCTGAGAGGTTTAATTACCATTAAAGATATAGAGAAGACCCGTCAATATCCCAATTCTTCCAAGGATGAAAATGGGAGATTGCTGGCTGCTGCGGCTGTGGGTGTTACTTCCGACACTATGGAACGAGCTCAAAAACTGTTTAAAGCAGGAGCAGATCTCATCGTTTTAGATACAGCTCACGGCCATTCTATAGGAGTGATTAAAACCGTTGAGAAATTAAAAAATGCCTTTCCGGATAAAGGTATTATCGCGGGAAATGTAGCCACGGGAGCAGCAACCAAAGCATTGATCAATGCCGGAGCAGATGCCGTCAAAGTAGGGGTAGGCCCCGGGTCTATTTGCACCACCAGGGTAATCGCAGGTATTGGCGTACCACAAATCACAGCCATTTATGATTGTGCTCAGGCAGCTGCTGAATACGAGATTCCTATTATCGCCGATGGCGGCGTCAAGTATTCGGGAGATATCGTTAAGGCAATTGGAGCCGGAGCAGATGTTGTGATGGTGGGCAGCCTTTTTGCCGGTACAGAAGAAAGCCCCGGAGACATTGAAATTTACCAGGGCCGAAGTTTTAAAGTATATCGTGGTATGGGTTCCATCGCTGCCATGAAACAAGGGAGTAAAGACCGCTATTTCCAAGACGATGCCCATAAACTTGTCCCAGAAGGGATTGAAGGAAGAGTACCCTACAAAGGTTCTCTGGCAGAGACTATTTTTCAATTAATTGGCGGCTTAAGAGCCGGGATGGGCTATTGCGGTACTCCAACCATTGAACACCTGAAGAAAAATTCTAAATTTATCAGAATTACCGCTGCAGGATTAGCTGAAAGTCATCCCCACGATGTGCAGATTACCAAGGAAGCGCCAAATTATAGTTTATAAGATGAGCTTCTACATTATGAATCCTTGGAAAATTTAGTTCCGGCATCTAATGGAATAAAAATTTCACATTGTGCTAAGTACTCTGTTTATAAAAACAATTGCGACATTAAAGAATATTCACATTAAATAAAATTTTTTTTAAAAAAAGAAGGGAAAGCTTTAAAAATAACGAAAGTTCTATTGGTAACAAACTATAGATCCAAAAGCTCTTAAAGCATTAGGCTTTTGCGAGCAGGCATGTCAAATCATTAATAGATACACCATAGACAGCTAGAGGAAAAAGATGGAAATATTCTGAGGAGGATTATTTTGAAAACGTTATTGGAGAGGACACGAGAAATAAATAAATTAATTCAAACTGCGGCAGGTTATCCTATTAGTTTTGCTGAAATGGCGCAGGTATTATCTCGTAATACAGAATCAAATACTTATATATTGGGGAAAAAGGGCAATGTGTTGGGCTATGATTTTTTGGACGGCTTTGATTGTTCTACCATGGAAGAAGTTGTTAAAGAAGATGCCCAATTTCCTGACGATTATAATGAGCATTTATTGAAAACAATGGAGACAAAGGCGAATATTGATCGCAAAGGTTTATGTGCATTCATTCCGGAAAGGGAATGTCCCATAGAAAACAAATTCACCACTGTGGTACCTATTGTCGGGGGTGGTGAACGAGTTGGTACTCTGATGCTTTCTAAAGAAGGAGAATTTGACAGCAGTGATTTGATTTTGGCGGAATACGGAGCCACTGTTATTGGCATGGAAATTCTCCGGGCAAAAACAGAAAAAATCGAAGAAATAGCCCGGCAAAAAGCAGCCGTGAGCATTGCTTTTGATACATTATCTTACTCAGAATTGGAAGCTGTAGATCATATCTTTAACGAGTTAGGGGATAGCCAAGGTCTTCTTGTTGCCAGTAAAATCGCAGATAAGGTTGGGATTACCAGATCCGTGATTGTGAACGCTCTAAGAAAGCTGGAAAGCGCTGGTGTTGTAGAGGTGCGATCATTGGGCATGAAAGGAACTTATATCAGAGTGCTGAATGATTATCTTCTGGAAGAATTAAAAAGAATCCAAGCTACTCATGGTAGAATATAACAGCCGAAAGGCTGTTTTCTTTGAATATAGGTATGATTAACCATTGAATTAAGCGGCAAAATAGAGTAAATTATTAGTAGATTTCTATTATGAGAGCAGGTGAATTTTTTGTCATCAAAATTTCGTAATCTGATGACCGTATTATTAGTTTTGTTCCTGGTTGGTTCCGCCGGTGCCATTTATTTGATCAGCACAGAGGGGAACCTTGAGCATTCCCAGATGGAACCGGGACAGGAGGATTGGATCAGAGGTAAAGACCGCATTAATATCTTGCTATTGGGCACTGATGAAGAATTTATGAACAAATCCCGCACTGATACGATCATTCTTGCCAGTTTGGATATGCAACAGCACCAAATCAGCTTACTGTCTATCCCCCGGGATACCCGAGTAAAAATTCCAGTATATGGAGATAATAGAATTAATACGGCAAATGTTTTTGGAGGTGTGGAATTAGTAAAAGAAAGTATTTCCCAGTTGATTAAGGTGCCTATTGATTATTATGTCTTGACAAATTTTAATGGATTTGTTGATATTGTTAATACCTTAGGGGGAGTAGAGCTTGATGTAGAACAAAACATGAAGTATCGTGTTTATGATGGCATGATTGATTTAGAAAAAGGGGTTCAGCGCTTGGATGGAGAAAAAGCTTTACAGTATGTGCGCTACAGACATGACAAGCTAGGCGACATTACACGCACACAAAGGCAGCAAAAGTTTTTGTCTGCTTTAGCCGCGGAAATGATGCAAAGTAAAAATATTGTGAAGCTGCCCGTGCTGATTCCCCAGATGAACGAAGCTATAGAAACTGATTTAACCATTGCCCAGATGATTGGCTTAGGTAAGGATTTCAGCGAATTTGCCTCCGGATCAATTGTTTCCCAAACCTTGCCAGGCAATTTTATGGACATTAACGGCGGAAGTTATTGGTATGTGGATGAATCCAAAGCGCAGCAGGTGGTATTAGAGGTTTTTGCAGGAAATTCCGGATCAGTAATTGATACCACATCACCTGTCCGCATCGCTGAAAAAGATAATTCGGCAGAGCAGAATACAGCTAAAGTACATCCGGTGGAAAAGCAATCAAACACCAAAAAAGCTGAAGACAAAAAAGAAGCCGGCAATAAAAAAGTAATGGATCGAATCAAAGAGAACAATAAGAAAGAGGAAGAGAAAAAGACAGTTCCGGTAAACCAGGAAGTCGTGATCGAAATCAATGAAGAAGAAAAATTGCCGGAGAAGATTCCTCCCAAAGGAAAAATTGAGGTTCTGCCCCCGGTTCCTGTGGAAGAGAATAAGAAGAGCGAGATTTTGGGCGAAGAGGTTGCTCCGGAAGCAGAGATTTTGGACACAGGAATTAATGATCAAAAGGCAGCTGATCCTTCGTTAGAAGTGACGCCGGAAATGTGAATTTTCCTGCCCAATGAAACAGGTAAGTGAACTCGTTCAGCTAAAGCTGAACATCGGGGCTTCAGATGGGGAATCTACCCACCTGAAGTGAAAATAGGAGCTCCCACTTATAGAAGTGGAAGTCTTGGAAATTGATAAAAGGAATATGCAGTCCGTTCTTATCATTAATCGATATTTAACATTTTTTTAATGATTAGAAGGAAAAGATTACTTGTTGGCGAAGTATATGCTTAAGTTTTAAGCATTAGAAAATAATTTAAAATAAAATTAAAAGTGGAGGTAGGCCTATGCTTTTTAGACAATGCGCCGGTGGCTTAGTCTTTTTTAACGACAAAGTTTTATTGCTGCAAAACGAAAAAAATGAATGGGTATTTCCCAAAGGTGTCATCAGAAATTTAGGAAGCGCCAATGAGGTCGCTTTGCAGCGGGTTAAAGAAGAAGCAGGAATTGAAGCTGAAATTGTCAGTCCCATTGGGGAAACGAATTATGAGTTTTATTCCTGTACGAGACAAGAGCCTGTTTGTAATCAAATTACCTGGTTTTTAATGAAAAGCGATTCCGGAAAATACCAGATTAATAAAGAACTGAATTTTAAAAATGGCGGGTTTTTCAACATCATTGATGCCTTAAGCAAGGTCACCTACAGTCAAGATAAAGCTTTGCTGAATATTGCTTATAAACAACATAAGGAGTTATAAAACAGCACAGCGTTCTGGGCTCATTTTCATGGGAAAATAGGGAGTGATAACTCCTTATTTTTTTGTACTTTGTCCCTAAAGTAAGTGAGAATACTTTTTGTCACAAGGAGAACAATGTGATATAATATTTAAAGATTTGCATTAAAGGAAGTGCTAAATGAGACCAAAATACCATGTGACCACTTTTGGCTGTCAAATGAATGAACATGACAGCGAGATAATGGGCGGCATGCTGGAATCCTTAGGATACGAAGCAGAAGATGATCTTAATCAAAGTGACATCATTATTGTTAATACATGCTGTGTGCGGGAAAGTGCCGAGAATAAGATTCGCGGCTATATCGGTAATCTCAAAAGATTAAAGCAAATCAATCCCCGGCTGATCATCGGCATCGGGGGCTGCATGGTTCAACAACCTGGGGCGGGAGAAAAGCTTTTGAAGAAGGCTGGGCATGTTGATATTGTTTTTGGTACCCATAACATTCACCGGTTGCCCCAATTAATCACTGAGGTGCGTCATGGCGGACATGTTTTGGAGATAGACAATGAGGAACAGGACATCCAGGACGATTTGCCAGTTAAGAGACAAGGCCATATTAAGGCTCAAATTTCTATTATGCAAGGATGCAACAATTTTTGCACCTATTGTATCGTGCCATACGTACGGGGCAGGGAAAGAAGCCGACATCCGGAAAACATCAAAAAAGAATTTATTGCTTTGGGGAATGAAGGATTCAAGGAAGTCATGCTCCTGGGTCAAAATGTAAATTCTTACGGATTGGATTTTTCCACCTCCTATGACTTTGCAGATTTATTAAAGGAGCTGGATGCAACAAAAAAGATTAAGAGAATTCGCTATATGACTTCCCATCCCAGGGATTTTAACCAAAAACTGATCGATACTATTGCTGGGTGTAGCAGTGTTTGTGAACATTTTCATTTGCCCATTCAGTCAGGCAGTAACCATATCCTGCAATTAATGAACCGAGGATATACCAGGGAAACTTATCTTTCTTTGGTGCGGGCTATTAAAGATCAATTTCCTGATTGCAGTATTACCACCGATCTGATCATCGGTTTCCCCGGGGAAACCGATGAGGATTTCCAGGATACTCTGGCATTATTACACGAAGCTGAATTTGATGTGGCGTATACCTTCTTATATTCCACTCGTTCGGGAACGCCTGCCGCCAAAATGCCCGGTCAGATTCCTCAGGAAATCAAAAGGGAACGCTTACAGCAATTAATGGATGTACAAAATAGTATCAGTTTACGGATTAATCAAAGCCTGGTGGGAAAAATAGAAGAGGTTCTTGTGGAAGGAAAAAGTAAAACCAGTGACCGGACTCTAACCGGCCGGACCAGAACAAATAAAATTGTCAATTTCCCCGGAGAAATCAATCTTGCGGGAGAGCTTATCAGGATCAAAATAACAGCTGCAAAGACCTGGCATCTCGAGGGGGAAAAAATAGAATCATAAAAATCATAAAGGAGGAAAATAATGGAGGTATTAAATAAGGCTCAAGAATTAGCAAATGCTTTGGAAAACAGCGAGGAGCTTCTCCAAATGCGCGAAGCAGAAAAACGGATGAATGAGGATCAAACCGCCATGAGTCTGATGCATGAATTCCGCAATAAGCAAATGGAGGTCTATAACGTTCAGGTAGCAGGACAAGAGCCCTCAAAAGAGTTAGAACAGGAAATGGAAAATCTCCGCGCAAAATTACAGGAAAACCCTTTAATTTTGGATTATATCACGGCCCAGGAAAAGTTAGGCCGGGTTCTGGAGTATATCAATCGTGCCATCTCTCAGGTATTACAGGGAGAAAGCAGTTGTGATGAAAGCAGCTGTTCCAGCTGCGCCGGATGTAATTAAATTTTAATCTTTTAAGCCCTTGATGCTTTTGCAAGGGCTTTTCATTTTGGCAGAAAGCAACTTTTCTTGATATCTTGCTGTAATTCCCTTGGTGAAATGATATAATTTAAATGTAGCATTTGAAAAAGACATTGCAACAGGAAGGAGCTTCTTTGTGTCCAACCCTACCCCAATGATGAAACAATATGAATCGATAAAAAACAACCATAAAGATGCCCTGCTTTTTTATCGTTTGGGTGATTTCTATGAAATGTTTGCCGAAGATGCAATGATTGCTTCCCGCGAATTAGAAATTGCTTTGACCGCCAGGGATGGGGGAAACGGTACAAAAATCCCTATGTGTGGTGTACCTTTCCATGCCGTAGACGGATATTTGGCCAAGCTGATTGCTAAAGGATACAAAATTGCGATTTGTGAACAAGTTGAGGATCCTAAAACCGCTAAAGGTATTGTTAAGCGGGAAGTGGTCCGAATTATTACTCCGGGCACAGTTTTAGAAACAAATATGCTTCAGGAAACAAATGCCAATTATCTCTTGGCCATTACCACCCGGGATGGAATTTTTGGCATCGCCTATACTGATATATCCACAGGAGAATTCATGACCACAGAAATATCCGAAGAACCAGGAGCAGAGAAGCTGTTTGATGAAGTCAGCAGAATTCAACCGGTGGAAATCATTTTACCCACAACCCTCTATCATGATAAGTCATTCCGCAAACAACTCACAAGGACTTCCCAGCCCACCTTGACCAAATTTTCTGAGGATCAAGACTTATATTCGGATACGATGGATCAAATTCAAAAACATTTTAAGGGCCGCTCTTTGGAATCTTTAGGGTTATCATCTTTATCAGAAGCTGCTATAGCGGTGGGGATGATATTAATATTTTTATCCGGCACCCAAAAAGAGATTTAGCTTATCTTGAGGATCTTCAGGTTTATTCCGTTTCTTCTTTTATGATGATTGACCAAAGCACCAGAAGAAACTTGGAGCTTACTGCTACCATGCGTGATCGTCAAAGAAAAGGATCTTTGCTTTGGGTTTTGGATCGGACCAATACAGCCCTGGGAGCCAGGTTGATTAAACAGTGGATCGAAAAACCTTTGCTCAATAAACAGGACATTATTAATCGCCTAAAAGCTGTCGAAGAATTGATGAACAATGTATTTGCCCGGGAAGACCTGCGTCAATTATTAAAAAAAATATATGACTTAGAGCGACTAATGAGCAGAATTGCCTTTGGTAATGCCAACCCACGAGATTTAATCGCTTTAAAAAATTCTCTGGGGGTTCTGCCTGAGATTGATCAGGTAATCAAGACTTTGCAGCATCATCAGTTTTCACAATTGGCAGAAAGGCTGGATCCCATACAGGATATTTATCAGCTTATTGAAAAAGCCATTCAGGATGAACCGCCCGTCTCGATACGTGACGGAGGCATTATTAAAGAGGGATATCAGGAGGAAGTGGATGAGCTCCGCGCCATCACCCTGCACGGAAAACAATGGATTGCTCAATTGGAAGGGGAAGAAAAAACGCGCACAGGGATTAAATCCTTAAAAATCGGATTTAACAAAGTTTTTGGCTATTATTTGGAGGTAACCAAGGCCAATTTATCCCTGGTCCCTGATCATTATATGCGCAAACAAACCCTGTCCAATGCCGAAAGATACATCACAGAGGAATTGAAAGAATGGGAAAATAAAATTTTGGGCGCGGGAGAGAAGCTGGCCCTGAGGGAATTCAGTCTGTTTAATGAAATCAGAGAAAAAATTGCCTTAGCTGCCAAAAGAATTCAGCAAACGGCGCTGGTGGTTGCTCAATTGGATGTACTCTTATCCTTTGCCCAGGTTTCCTTGGATCATGGCTATGTGAAACCTGAAATTACTGAGGATGGGACTCTCCGGATCATAGATGGCCGTCATCCCGTGGTGGAGAGAATTACCGGCAGTGGATACATTCCCAACGATACCTACTTGGATAATTACAAGGACCAAATATGTTTGCTCACAGGCCCAAATATGGCCGGAAAATCAACTTATATGAGGCAGGTGGCCTTATGTGTCCTGATGAGTCAGATCGGCTGTTTTGTGCCTGCTGCCAGTGCAAAAATTGGTTTAGTAGATCGAATTTTTACCAGAGTGGGGGCAGCAGATGATTTGGCAGGAGGCCAGAGTACCTTTATGGTGGAGATGAATGAAACCGCCAATATCCTGCGTCATGCTACGAAGGATAGCCTGATTATCCTAGATGAAATCGGGCGGGGTACCAGTACCTACGATGGCCTTAGTATTGCCTGGGCTGTAGTAGAATATATTTTAAAGCCCCAAATTGGCGCTAAGACCCTCTTTGCCACCCATTACCATGAATTAACAGAGCTGGCGGAAAAATATCCGGCAGTGAAAAATTATTCGGTGGCGGTAAAAGAAAAAGATGGGGAAATTATTTTCTTAAGAAAGATCATTCCGGGAGGGACGGATAAAAGCTATGGGATTCAAGTGGCAAAATTAGCCGGATTACCGGATGAGGTGCTCACAAGAGCCAAAGAAATTTTGCTGGATCTGGAGGAAACAGATATTTCCTTGGATGAAAAAGGTGAAAACAAAAGCACCATACATGAAAAAAATCATGCCTTGCAAATGAGTTTTTTTGTTCCTGAACCACCTAAACATCCGGTGATTGCTGAAATAGAATCACTGAATCTGAACAATCTGACTCCTTTGGATGCGCTCCTAAAAATTAATCAGTGGCAGCGCAAACTAGCCAATCAGGATTAAGATCATCCTCATCAGGGAACTTTGGTGCTTGTTAGGAATGTTTAATCATAAAAAGGAGTAAGATATGAGGAAAATTAATATTCTGGATCCATTGACAGCCAATCAGATTGCAGCCGGGGAAGTTGTGGAACGACCTGTCTCTGTGGTCAAGGAATTAATCGAAAACTCTATCGATGCCGGGAGTACACGCATTAAAGTATACTTGGAAGAGGGAGGAACAAAGCGGATTCAAATTACGGATAATGGGTGGGGCATTGAAGCCCAGGATTTACCTACGGCAGTTCAGCGCCATGCCACCAGTAAAATTATATCTTTCGATGATTTGAATTCTTTAAGCACCTTGGGTTTTCGCGGGGAAGCTTTGCCTTCCATAGCTGCTGTTTCCAAAATGACTTTATCATCGCGCACCGAAGAAAGCCCTGTGGGCTTTTCTTTACAAGTGGAAGGGGATCAAATATCTGATCTCAGGGAAATTGGGTCCCCCGTCGGGACCGAAATCATTGTCGATAATTTATTTTATAATACTCCGGCGCGGAAAAAGTTTCTCAAGTCACCCTCCAATGAACTGGGAATGGTTTCCGAGATGGTGGGCAGAATTGCCATCTCCAGACCAGACATTGCTTTTGAATTAGTCCATGAGAGAAGAACCTTATTGAAGACGCCGGGTAATCATAATTTGTCCCAGGTTATTTTTTCTGTTTATGGAAATGAGATTACGCGTAGTTTAACCAAAGTGGAATATAAACATGGTCCTCTGATCAGGGGCTATATCTCCAATGTCCAAACGACCCGCTCAACACGCCAGTATTATAATTTTTATCTGAACGGACGTTTCATCAAAAGCAAGGACCTTTCCGAAGCTCTGGAGGAAGCTTATCATACCAGAATCCCGCAAAAAAGATACCCTATCGCCATTTTGTTTTTTGAAATGGCACCGGAGCTTTTTGATGCCAATGTGCATCCGGCAAAATTGGAGGTTAAGTTTAAAGATTTCCAGCCCATTAAAGAAGCTTTAATCCATGCCATCCACAATGCTTTGAATGATCCGACAGTATCAATTCCACAGATTAAGACAAATGTAAAGCAAGATAATAAACCGGCGGAGCAGCAAGAAATTTTCCAAAAATATAGTTTTGATCCGGAAAAAATGAAACAGCCACCAGGAGGAGTTGTTCTGGAACAAACCGGCTCTTATCATGATCAGGCAGGAAATGAGCAGCATAAAGCATCTTTTTCTGATCAAGAAGAACCCCATATTTCAGTGCTTCAAGCAGAGTCTCAGGAAATTAAGCCGTTTTTTTCCTCATTGAAAATATTGGGGCAAATCGAAGGTACATATATTATTGCTTCCGGGGATGAAGGTCTCTACATTATTGATCAGCATGCCGCCCATGAAAGAATTCGTTTTGAAAAGATCAAAAAACTGTTTGCAGAACAACCTTCTGCATCTAACATGCTTGCGGTGCCCATCACCATTGAGCTTACACCCCGCCAAACGATCTGGCTGATCAATCATATTATTCAATTAGGGGATTTGGGATTTGTGCTGGAACACTTTGGAGACCGCACTTTTTTATTAAGAGGGGTACCGGTATGGCACATTGAAGGGAATTCCCAGGAATTATTATTAGATATTTTGGAAAAACTAGGTAGTGATTCTCCGGTTCGGCTTAAAGAAATCATCAATGAAGAAAAATTATTTTCCCTGGCTTGTAAAAGCGCTGTGAAAGGGAATAGTTTTATCACGTCAGCAGATATTACTTTTTTATTAGAACAGTTGGATCGCACTGACAATCCTTTTACCTGCCCCCATGGAAGGCCGACGCTGATACTTTTAACCCATGAGGAGATCAAAAGGAGATTCCTGCGTACTTAAATTTGGCCGGCCGCTGAAAAGGAGAAAGTAATATGGGAGCAGAAGAAAAATTGATTGTTGTCGTGGGTCCGACGGCGGTGGGAAAATCGGCCATTTCTGTTGAGCTTGCTGACCTGCTGGACGGTGAAATTATTTCTGCCGATTCCATGCAGGTTTATCGGGAAATGAATATTGGTACAGCAAAAATTCAAGCCGAAGAGATGGTTTCTACCGGTGGAAAAAGGATCCTTCATCATCTCATTGATATCAGGAATCCGGACGAGAATTTTACAGTAGCTGATTTTCAGCAATTGGCAAGAAATCAAATTCGTGATATTAATACCAGAGGTAAAATACCTATACTGGTTGGCGGTACCGGATTATATGTGAACGCAGTGATTGACCCTTATAATTTTATCCCGGAGGATTACGACCCTCAGCTTCGAAATCAATTGATGCAAGATGCTGAAAAACGGGGTAACCAATATTTATATAATCAATTAGTACAGATAGATCCGGAAACTGCTGAGAAATTTCATCCTAATGATCTGCGCCGCATTGTCCGCGCCTTAGAAACATTTTATCAAACGGGGCGTAGGATCTCTCACGTACAACAAGATCGTCAACAGGAAAGGCCTTATGATATAGAGATGATTGGCTTATTTTGCGAAAGAGGGATTCTTTATGACAGAATCAACCAAAGAGTGGATCAGATGATAGAAAATGGACTAATTGAGGAGGTGACAACACTTATAAAAAAAGGCTATTCTCCCCGTCTGAAATCCATGCAAGGATTAGGATACCGACAAATAGCAGCTTATCTCACGGGAATTGTGACAAAAGAAGAGGGAATTCGTCTGTTGAAAAGAGACACCAGACATTTTGCCAAAAGACAGTTTACTTGGTTTAAGAGGGATCCAAGAATCAAATGGTTTGATGTCATGAATTTTTCCACAAAAACCCTTTGTGGTGAAAAAATTTATGAAATATTGGGAGGGACTACAGGAGCTCCTGTAGAATAATATAATACCAAATGTTGGAGGGATTTTTATGACGAAGAGTAATTTCAATTTACAGGACTTTTTCTTAAATCAGGTGCGTAAAGATAATACCGGTGTCACCATTTTTTTGGTAAATGGCTTTCAAATAAAAGGCTTTGTCCGAGGATTTGATAGTTTTACTGTGGTTATGGATGTTGATGGGAAACAACAGATGGTTTATAAACACGCCATTTCCACAATTATGCCTAACCGACCGGTGAACCTGATGATGGAGAAACCGGAATAATTGAATGCAGGCACGGAATAAGTAGGTTTAAGGACCTTGAAAAAACAGGAGAGATGACCCATTAAGGCACAATACGTTGTGCCTTTTGTCTGCTTGATTTATCAAATTCCAAGACTCCCACTTCTATAAGTGGGAGCTCCTATTTTCACTTCAGGTGGGGTAGATTCCCCGTCTGAAGCCCCGATGTTCAGCTTTAGCTGAACGAGTTCACTTTAGGATCGAAAAATGATGTCAAAATTTCCTATCGCTAAGCACAATCATGATTTTGCGAAATACAATAATACTATGACCTCTTCTTTTCACGAGGTGAAAAATTTGGAAATTAAGATGTGTTTAAAACCGGGAGGGAAAAGAATATTTGAAACTCTTTCATCTCATTCGGAAAATAATAAGAGAGATGAAACACTCATAAATGAGGAAAAAGAAGAAGCATCCTCCTTCAATAATCCAAAGGTTCAAGAGTTATTTAAAGAATTGGAATCCCTTGTGGGACTGCAAGAAGTAAAGAAAAAAATTTACGAAGTGCAAGCTTTTATCGAAATCCAAAAAAGGCGCTCCAAAGAAAACTTAATGGCGGAATCGACAATGCTCCATTCCATTTATAAGGGAAATCCAGGTACAGGGAAAACTACCGTGGCGCGCATAGTTGGCAAACTTTTTAAAGAAATCGGTGTTCTACAAAAAGGACACTTAGTCGAAGTGGAAAGAGCCGATTTAGTCGGCGAATACATTGGCCACACAGCCCAGAAAACCAGAGAACTGCTCAAAAAAGCCGGCGGCGGAGTTCTTTTTATAGATGAAGCTTATTCTCTGGCCCGGGGCGGAGAGAAAGATTTTGGGAAAGAGGCCATTGATGTGCTGGTAAAAGCCATGGAAGACAAGAAGGACCAAATGATATTAATTTTGGCGGGTTATAATCGTGAGATGGACTGGTTTTTAAAAACCAATCCCGGTTTAAGATCCCGGTTTCCCTTGCAGATTGAATTCCCCGATTATAAAATAGAAGAGTTAGTGGAAATTGCCAATCTGATGGTGCAAGCTAGACAATATCAATTAACTTCTGAATCCAAGATGACTTTGGAACGAATTTTACGTACCCACTTAATGACAGGACACGAGTATGACGGTAATGCTCGCTATGTTAGAAATATCGTCGAATCTGCCATGCGTCAGCAGGCGGTTCGTTTAATCGGGCTGCCCAAAAACTCCCGGGAAGATTTAATGACCATTGAAACATTGGATATTTTGAAAGCGACGAGAAAACATAACAAAAATACTGAACTATAGTTTTGGGAGGAAAGCATGGAACTGGACACACGCATCGTTTTAGCAGAAACTGCGGCTGAGAAAACGCAACAAGAGATCAATGAAAATGTCAGCTATAATTTGCATAAGGTTTTAACTGCCTTTCGTAATCATAAAATTTCTGAACTTCATCTGCAATCATCGACAGGATATGGATACAATGATGTGGGCAGAGATGGGCTGGAGGCAGTATATCGGGAAATCTTTTGCGGCGAAGAGGCATTGGTACGCCATCAGGTGGTTTCCGGAACCCATGCCATTACCTTAGCTTATTTCGGAAATCTTTTCCCCGGAGATGAACTTTTATCAGTAGGAACACCTTATGATACCCTGCTCAAAGTGATTGGCTCTGAAAAAAAAGAAATGGGCACCTTGAGAGAATTGGGCATCGCGTACAGGGAAGTACCTTTAGCTGAAGATGGGAGCATTGATCTTACCACTGTGCTGGATGCCATTTCTCCCAAAACGAAGATGGTATCCCTGCAACGTTCCAAGGGATACCAGTGGCGGCCTTCTCTCACTATTGATGAAATCGCTGTAGTGACGAAAGGGATAAAATCAAGATGGCCCCATGTAATTGTTTTTGTTGATAATTGTTATGGAGAATTTGTTGAGAAAAAAGAACCCCTGGAGGTGGGTGCTGATCTCATTGCCGGCTCTTTAATCAAAAATCCGGGCGGGGGTATTGCACCTTGCGGAGGATATATCGTAGGGAAAAAGGAGTTAGTGGAACGCGCAGCAATGAGATTAACAGCTCCCGGTATTGGCGGAGAAATCGGTCCCAGTTTGGGTAATAACCGGCTCTTCTATCAAGGTCTTTTTCATGCTCCTCACGTAGTGGGAGAAGCTCTATGGGGAGCGGTCTTTACTGCCTCCTTATGTGCCGGATTGGGATTGGAAGTGATGCCTCAGGAAGATGGCATACGCACAGATATTATCCAAGCCATCAAGATGGGAAACAGGGAAAGGGTCCTGGCCTTTTGCCAAGGTATCCAACGCTATTCACCAATTGATTCCCATGTCACGCCTGTTGCCTGGGATATGCCTGGATATGAAGATCAGGTCATTATGGCCGCCGGTGCCTTTGTCCAGGGCTCCTCCATTGAACTGAGTGCTGATGGACCGATGCGGGAACCTTATATTGTTTATATGCAGGGAGGAACCAGCCGCCAGCATGTGAAACTGGCAGTAACAGAAACAATTAGGGAAATGATCATGAACGGATTACTTTAAAAAGTATAAAAAAATGGCTGAACTACCTATCCCAAGGAAGCAGCCATTTTTCTATTTTTAGGCATATGCTTTCAAGATCGTTCCTGAGCATACCCCGGCTTACTTACATTGCCCGATACAATCCAATCACACGACCGAGAATTTTTACATCATTCACAATAATAGGAGGCAAGAAACGATTCTCAGGCTGCAATCGGATGTGATCTTTTTCCTTAAAAAATCTTTTAATTGTGGCTTCATCATCAATTAAAGCTGCCACAATATCTCCATTGCCGGCGATGTCTGTTTTTTCAACAATGACATAATCTCCGTCCAGAATCCCTGCTTCAATCATACTCTCTCCCGAAACATGCAGCATAAACAATTCATTTTTTGCATTGATAAAATCAAGGGGAACGGGGAAGTGCTCTTCCACATTTTCAACCGCCAGGATAGGGAGTCCGGCAGTAATTTTACCAATAATCGGGATATTGACCATCTCTCTTTGCATCTGAATATAACTGCCGTCTGTAATTTCAATTGCTCTGGGCTTAGTGGGATCTCGTCTGATATATCCTTTTTGCTCCAGGACCGTTAGATGGCCATGTACGGTGGAACTGGAGCTCAAACCAACAACATGCCCAATTTCCCTTACGGTGGGAGGATACCCTTTTGTTTTGATTTCTTGTTTTATGTAATCTAAAATTTCGATTTGTCTTTTTGATAAATCTTCGTACATGTATAGCACCCCCAAAAATAAAATATTTTTGTGTTGAATTACTTTGTTAAATTGTAACATAAAACCTAAATAAATTCAAACATTTGTTCGAATTTTTATTGACAACGTACCTCTGTTCGATTATAATAAGAAAAAAGGAACATTGGTTCGGAGGCGATGCATATGAAAAGAAAATATATTAAGGTCAAAGTAAATTTAAGCAAATTTAAAACATTCTGCTTGTTTTTTGCAGCCCTTATGGTATGTATTAGTCTCGGTTTCAGAGCTTTAGCAGCCAATTTTACAGAGGAAAAAAACAATTCGGCATATTTGGAAATCATCGTTAAAAACGGTGACACCTTATGGGATCTAACTGAGCAACATTATCAGGGCCAAGAAGACCTTAGGAAGATAATCTATCAAATTAAAGAAATCAATCATTTAGAACAAACAGAAATTATACCCGGACAGATCATCATGATACCCCAGTCATAAGAAAACATGCCGCCGTAAAACATCGTAAAACATTAGAAAACCTGAAGTATAAAAACATTCTTGCTGTAAATAATAAATTTATGTATAATAAATAAGTAACTTAATAAAAAATGTTTTCTAGGGTTCCGCAACGTTTTGTTGGTCTGGTCCGAGAGAAAACTCACAGCTTAACTGTGTCACGGAAGGATAAAAGCCTGGGAGAAACTGTATAACAGTTGTCTTCTGGGTTTTTTTTAAAATTTAAATGGAATAAGAACGGAGGTTTTGTATGAATGCAAACTGGATACAAGTATTTGCTGCCGCTTTTTTTGAAGTTCTATGGGTGATTGGTTTCAAACACGCAGATGATTTTTGGACTTGGACGGTCACCGCAATTGCCCTCTTTCTTAGTTTCTATTTATTGATTAAGGTCGGACGGAAACTTCCTGTAGGCACTGCCTATTCTGTTTTTGTAGGCCTAGGCACAGCAGGAACTGTTATATCTGAGATTTTATTCTTTGGAGAACCATTTAAATTAGCTAAAATACTTTTGATTTTACTTTTATTAATAGGTGTAATCGGCTTGAAATTGATAACTGAAGAAAATGAACAGGAAGGAGCTGAGTGTTAATGGCATGGGCTTCTTTGATATTAGCAGGGATATTCGAAATGCTTGGTGTGACTTCGATATATAAATTTAATAAGGTTCGTAACTGGCAATCCCTGATTCTTTTATTAGTCACATTTGGAGCAAGTTTATTATTTCTTTCTTTTGCAATAAAAATATTACCCATGGGAACTGCTTATGCAATTTGGACCGGAATTGGCGCATCTGGCGGAGCATTAATTGGAATGATCTTCTATGGTGACTCAAAGGATTGGAGGAGGCTTGTATTAATTGCAATGGTGATAGGAGCAGCAATAGGATTAAAGCTCGTCTCATAGGGGGAGATGGACGTTATACTGTTAACTTCCTATAATAATAATTATGTAAACTAGGATATTGTTTTAACCCGGGAGAGGGTCCTCCAGCCTAAACCCGAGGTCAAAAAAATCAATCGTGGTGTGTTTATAATAAGCCCCTATCTCTAATAATCCATTTGATATTTTTTTGAATGCATAAATCCTCAATATTTTTCCGAAGTTTTATATTATCTCTATAAAATCGC
This sequence comes from Dehalobacterium formicoaceticum, assembly GCF_002224645.1. Classification (NCBI taxonomy): domain Bacteria; kingdom Bacillati; phylum Bacillota; class Clostridia; order Eubacteriales; family Peptococcaceae; genus Dehalobacterium; species Dehalobacterium formicoaceticum. Next base: position 2,723,436 of record NZ_CP022121.1, read on the forward strand.
GGGTAAATTCTTACTTTCATTTGATCATCTATAGAGATAATTATTACCTGGTTAGGAATTAATGCATCTAAAATTCCTGCAAATTCAAAACCGTAAATACCAGGTTTATAAATCTGCCGATCAAATTTTATTTCTCTAATTGTATTCCAAGGAATTTTTTTATTATTTATTTCAATTGCATCATCGGTTAACATAATCCTTTTTGAACCAGTAATAACATGCAAAACACGTATTAATAATATAATAAAAAAAATAAAAGCTAAAAATCCAGCTAATCCATCATCTATACCACCGGATATTATAATGATGATTGCAAATAAAACTGCGAACTTAACTATTGATTTGGTGTTTGCAGACCAAAAAACCTTTAAATATTCATCCACATTGCCCATTATTATTTTCTCCTACTATCATAAAAAGCATTACGAGGTCTTCTTTTTCACCAATATGCTGCAATAGTTATTTCCTTTTTTACCTACCCTTCTCTAAAAAATTAATTCATATTGCATAATTAAAAAAGATGAAACCATAATCGCTGCCTCATTAATGGCTTCTGTATCCAGATAATGATTAGCACTTAAATCAAATAGGATATTAGCAGAACCCTTGATTTCATCATCACCCAGCCACAACTTAATCGTTAAGGGGAATCTGGGAAAAAGGTGCATTTTAGCACAAACGTCGGCTCCTTCCTCCAGGGAAGCATCCAGTATCAGACATGCCGCCTTTATTTGCTCTACCGGTTCCTGTAAGAGATTTTTTACAAGAGGATCAATACATTTACTCAAAATAGCCGAGTAATTGACGTTTCCATGTTCTAACTCGCGGTATGTGATTAATTTATTTTTAATGGGAGCAGCATCAGCTCGGGAAAGATAGTGGAGAATAAGCCATCTCCAATTCCAGGTAGGCATATGCTTTGAACCGCTAAAAACAATATTACCCTCCGGATATTTTATATCAAAGACTTGACCAAGGCTTTTTAACCGTATCATAGATTGATTTGGATCAAAGATTGCTCCACTATTTCCCGTCATCTTCAGCGGATCTTCCGCCGCAAAGCACTTTATGGCATATTCGAACGCTGGTTTATAATTATAAGTGTCTTTATCCTCGGCTATCATATAAGGAAACATTATTTCCCTCCCCCTAACAAATATATTACCAGGGAATTTTATCATCGTCATCTCCTCTTAATATGGGGAGAATCATACTATAGAGAGGTTCTTCTACATCTTTTAGCTGAAGGTCATCCACACGTAAAATTTCGGACCCGTTAATTTTTAACCGCTGGGCTAACTCTGCTGCCGTATAGCCCCGGTTTTTCCTTAATTCTTTCACGGTTTTTTTCCTGATTCCAAATCCAAATATCAAATTGTGATCCTCCATCATTATTAAACAGGATTAGAAAGGAGCCTTCGAAAGCACCTTATTTTTTCATCGCCGAAAGCTTCACATTTTCATTTGCTTCTTCCAGGGAGCTAAACCCATACCGTTTAACGGTATTTTCCAGAAGACGTTTGCTGCCGTTGATCCCCTCTGCTTTTTCCTTAAGAATATGTTGATAATACAGGTTCAGCGTTTTTTGGGAATAGGTTCCCAACTCCCCTCTCAGATAAGTTTCAATGGAAGTGGCATAGGGTGTGTCTTCACTGGTATAAACAGGGCGTCCTCTTTGGCAAAGATATGGATAGATTGTCATTAATTCTTCTTCCCAAAATAAATGGATCGTAACAATATCATCAATTAACCGGATCATTTCCTGGTTTAAAGGCGGCAGTTGATCCTGAAATTGGGCAAATTCCAGGGGAGCTGTAGATTGCATCATTCGAGCATATTTTTCCGTTACCAGGTTTCGGCCATCTTGAAAAGCTATTTTCAAATCCTCCAGATAACTTGCCAAAGCCTCCTCCGGCCAAGTCACCCACTGACTAGAACGCATGATTTCAAAGGTTTTAGGATCATCCTGACAGGACGCCCGCCCTCCCTGATTGGAAACATTTTGAAACATAGTCCATTCCATTGCTACAATTTGCTTTATTAATTCTTTGTTTTGCTTTATTAATTCTTTGTTCATGTTCATTTAAACCTCCCTTTCCTCACTCTTGAGGTAGCATTACCGTTATTCGACCCAAACGTTCATCGCCTGAATCCTGGGGTCCATGATATGCCTTTGCACCAAAGGCCCATGATCCAGCAAAAAGTCACTGTCCGAGTCCGTTAACCCCTGGAGTTTTAATTCTTCAATGATTTGCCGACAAATCTCTTCAATAAACATGGCTTTCTTTTCGTAGACTTCCTGTCCCGTTGATACCTGGTGGGTTCTGACCAAATCAAAATAAAGCTGATACATTTCCTCCCCTAAAATTGGCAATCTTTTTAAAGCTTTGTGCATCCATTTATAAAAGGGCTTGTACTCTTTATTCAGGAGAAAGACCATGGAAATTCCCCCATTGATAAATTCTGTTTCGCAGCATTGAGCAGCAACCAGTTCCCCGCGTTTTACTGTGCGCATCAGGTTATATTGACCGGATTGAGCCACGGTCATGCAACGGGCCGCAATTTTTTTGAGCCGGATGTCCTCCGGATAAAAAGCTTTCAATTGTTGGCGGAAAGAGCTGAATTCACCGGAAGGATCCGTAAAGACCCGGCCATTGGTGGCCGTAGCCAAATAAGTCTCCGGAATCAGACGCCATTCCAACAAGTCCGCAGGAACATGGTCAAATCCGATAAATTGCTTATAAAATTGACCGATTTCAAATACTCCGGTACGTCCTTCTCCCCACACACTGACATTACGGCAAGGAACTCCGGCAAACTCTCCGGGCAGCTGTTCATATTCTTTCTGAAGTGCTACACCGATAGCCTGATAAGTTTCTTGATTTAACCAAAGACAAAAAGATGGGCCCCAATCATGATCTCGAGAGATTTCATCATCAAAGGAAAAACATTCTGAACCGGATCCGACCAGACCGGCTGCGATTTGTTCTTGATATTGAGGGAATTTTTCTTTGATCATGGGAATTCCGAATTCATTAAAATAGCGTTCTGATAAATCCAGACCCTGCATGTTTCTTGCCTCACTTTCTTCCCTTTGATATGGAATCATGCTTTTACCTGGTGTCCCAGTTTTTGTTTCAATCGAGCGACGGTGTACATACTTTGCTCATATTCAGGATGATTTTTACCGTATATTTTACCACAGGTGTGAGCAACTTCACTATGGTACTGGATTGCTTTTTGATCCTGATCCAGCTTTTCATAGAGCAATCCCAGGTTTGAAGCTGTGGAAAGATATTTTTGGTGCTCAGGACCAAAAATTCCGGATAAAATATCCAGAGCTTCAAGAAACAGCGGTTCTGCTTCTGGATATTGACCGATCACCAGATAATGAGAGCCCAGGTTATTTAAACCGGAGGCGTAATATGGATGATTTTTACCCACTGTTTCATCATAGATTTCTAAAGCCTCCTTTAAAAGAGCAGTTGTTTCATCATTTTTTCCCAGGGCCCGATAAGCACTGGCTAAATTATTCAGACTGGTGGCATAGGTAATTCTATTTTTCTCCAGCTTGCGAATGATCTCCAATGCTTCTTCATGAAGTTCCACTGCTTTTTCAAATACTTCCATGTCTTGATAGAGTAGTCCCAGATTGTTTAAACCGGTGGCATAGAGAAAATGCTCTTTGCCCACCGTATTTTCATAAATCTTTAATGCCCTAAAGAACATTTCTTCAGCCTTGGGATAAATTTTCATGAGACGGTACAAACCGGCAAAATTATTGATAGCTGTGGCATAATCAGGATGATCTTCTCCTAAAATTTCTGATATAATTTTTGTGGCTTCCAGAAATGCAGTTTCTGATTTTTCAAATTCATGCATTTCCCGATAATAGCCTCCCAGGTCATTAAGTGCGGAGGCATAGTCCATTTGTCCCCCATTTTTCATTTTTAATAGTTCCACAACCTCTTTCAGCAGAGGTTCCACCTCTCTTAAGCGCCCTTCTCGATAAAGTTGATCAATTTGAGCATTTAAAGAATTAATATCTGCCATCTAAGACACCCCACATTCCAATATGAATTATTCTAAGATCATCATTCCATGGTCATCTATATTAATCCGGATGAGGTAAAATGATCAAAAGATTTTGATCCATTGTATAAATACTACCATCTATTCCCTCTTTATTCAACGTGTTTCTGTTTTGGGTCATCTATATCCCAATAATATCAGCTCCTGAATAATGATTCTACCCCTCAGATAGGGCAAAAAAAGAACGCATCAAATGCATTCTTTTGTTATCGTTAATTTTGATATTTTTTTAAACCCAGGCAGGCTGTACCCACGGCATTATCCGTCGAATATTTGGGATCTGCAAAATAGAGCATAGCCCCCACAGCGGGATGTTCCAGCCGGTAGATTAATCTTTGACGCAGGTAAGCGTTGGCAGCCACGCCGCCGACCATGAGAATTTCTTTTAATCCTGTGCCCTGAATTACTTGGCGTAAAACCTTTTCTAAGGTAGTTGCGATACAATGCTCCACAGATCTGGCCACAGCCTCTGGAGGAAAGCCTTGATCTAATAACTTGCGGGCTCCGGTTTCGGGACCTGAAAAGGAAAATTCAGTTCCCTTCACACCGGTTGTTAAATAAGGGATTTCACCCCGATATGTATGCGCCAATTTTTCCAAATGAGCACCGGCAGGAAAAGGCAGACCCAAAGAGACCCCTATACGATCCACAAATTGTCCGGCATGCAAATCCGTGGTGGCGCCCAGAATTTCAATGGAAAAATGATCTTGCCCTTTTATAACCTTTAATACCTCTGAAGTACCTCCTGAAAGATGGACAGCAATAAATTCATTGGAGCAGGGACCATCGGCGGACCAAATACCGGCCATAAGATGCCCTTCCTGATGACTGGTCATATAAAAGGGAATTTTTTTGATCTGAGCAATCATTTGGCCAAATCCATGGCACACTGTAAAAACCGGCATATAAGATTTTTCTATCGGCCGGGGCTTGGTGCTGACGCAAACGCTTTGCAGCTGGTCCATATCAAATGCCTGGGCCAGCTCATTAAATAAAAGCGGCAGATTCTGCACATGCTGAAAAACAGCTTCCGATTGCATGAGGCCTCTGTCTCCCGGTTTTATCCTTAATACTTTGCGCAGATCCTTGATTAATTGGCCTTGATCATTCATTACGGCAATAGAGGTAGTATAGCAGCTGGTATCTATCCCTAAATGCATCATAACCTGCCCTTAAGAAAATCGGATTCTTTTTGGATTTTGTCTAAAATGCCGTTGACAAACTTACCTGATTCTTCACTACCGAACTTCTTGGCCAGGTCAATCGCCTCATTGATCGTTACACTATGGGGGATGTCCTCAAGATACTTCATCTCATATAAAGCCATACGCAGTAGATTTTTATCTACCTTCGCCATGCGTCCAATATCCCATTCCTCAGCATATTGATTAATACAGGTATCCAGCTCTTCCAGGCAGTTCCTCGTTCCATCCACCAATTTCAGGACAAAGCTTTCATCTTGAGGGGATATTTCCGCTCCCAGTAAAGTTAATTTTGCCATTTCCAATGAATTTTGCCCTACATCCATTTGAAAAAGCATTTGTAAAGCTTTTTCTCTTGCTAACCGCCTGCTCACTAAAGTGCCTCCTTAAGGATTAATGATCATTAAATATTCGATCTAAGAAATCACGAAATCCTACATTGTCATCTATGCGGCGACCGATAAAATAACCAATAACGACACAGAAAGCAATGAAAACCGCTTCAAAAAAACCTAAAACGACAACCATCAAGCCAAAAAACAGCCCTAAGATAACGCCTATGGTTTTCCCCCGATGATGTTTCCATAAATCAAGAAAAAGATTTCCCCATTCCACGAAGTTTCCCCCTTAGTCTACTCTGCTTTTACTTTCTTGAGACACATGGGTAATCAATACTTTTATCTCTGCCACGGAGAGGCCTGCAACCTGGTCCAAATACTCTTTCACCAGCGTCTGCAGCTCCTCAGCAGACTGGGGGATAATCGTTCCTGGTTGCATACTTACTTTCAAAAACAAGGCGATTCCGTCCCCGGTATGCTTAATAAGCGGCTTAACTTCCTTGACGCCTTTAATTTGGAAAGCAGCTTTTTTGACCAATGCTTCCACGGCAGGCATGGTAATGCTAATTTCTCCCGTTTCATTACTTGTAATTTTTACATTGAAAACAGGATCCCTTAAAAAAGCACTGACCAATAAATATAAAGCCCCGATTAAAACCAATGCTGCAGTAACCCCGATGATCCAGCGGGTATTAAAAGCATTAAAAACTTCATTCAAATATTGCAAAGGGGTTGTCCATCCCAAAGTCATAAGGAGGGTGATTAAGCTGATGATCCCAATGATTAAGTAAAAAATCAACGTCAAAATCTTGTTCAATAATTTCAATGTTCTCACCTCTGCAACGCCGAATATTTTAACAGAAATACGGAACCCCAGACAGGGTTCCGGAAAACCTGTTATTTCACTCTAGTATCTTCTTCTTTGACTTCCATGGAGGGGAAAGAAACACCTTGGACATGAACATTCACTTCGACTACTTTTAAGCCGGTCATGGTCTCAATGGCCTTTTTCACGTTTTCCTGAATCTTTAATGCCACATCCGGAATGCGTACATTGTATAAAACAATGACAAAAATATCAATTGCGGCTTCTTTTTCTCCCACTTCTACTTTGACACCCTTGGCAAGATTCTTTCGGCCCAGCATCTCTACAATACCACCGGCAATACCCCCGCTCATTCCGGCAACACCTTCCACCTCAGTCGCAGCTAATCCGGCGATAACGGCGACAACATCATCTGCAATACGAATGGTACCATCTGATCCTGTATATTGCTCTACCTCATGTTCCATATATCAAGACACCTCCATCCTTGTTCATACTTGTCCTGTCAAATCTTTTTGCACTTCATTATACCAAGGTAGGAGAAAAATAACAATAATTTGAGAAATCCTTTATCTTATTCTTTGGTGGTAATTGAAATTTGTTCATAAGGATGCCCTGTGGTGTTAGCAACTAAATCAGCAACGCGGGTACTTTCTTCTTGGGCTAACTTCGTTCCTTTTAATATTACCATAACCGATTCTGCTTGAATTAATACTACCGCTTCCTCAAAATTCTTGGCCTTAATTAAGTTTTCCAATTTCAATTCGTTCTCCATATTGCGCGTCAGCGTCAGCATTTGCTCTTGAGCATTCTGGCGCATTTCACTTTGAGAATTGGGATTATCAACGATTTCCCGCATAATTTCGACCTGCTGGCTGCGCATTTTTTCACGTTCAATACGATAATTGACAAAAAAATCATCATAGCCGGCAGTATTTTCCGGATTTGAATCAGCCGTTATTAGTTCTTTCCGATCAGGGTCCAAAGCAAAATCGGGTTGAATTTCGATTTTCCCCGTAGTTTCATCAACCTTATCTTCCTCCACCAGTTGATGTAAATCCAAGGCCTGGTAACCGAACCAAAGAAAACAGATGAAAAGAATTCCTATGAACAAATTCTTTTTTTTAATCATAATCATCTTCATAAGCTTATCCTCCATTTCTCGAACTAATAGTAATGCGGTGGGCTGGAATCTGAAGTAAGGTCTGAACTGCCTTAAATACCTTTTCTTTCACCACCGGATTCTCAACGCCTTTGGCGACAACTAAAACACCCTGAATCTTAGGCATACTTTCTTTAACTAACACCGGTTCATTATTACCCTGGACCATGACCATCTGCCCGCTTTCCGTTTGCTCGTTGGTTGTGCGTACACCTCCAGCCTGATCCTTTTCTTCAATTACTTTTTCAGTCGTGCTCACATTGACGGCATATTCCCGGGTGGATCCTTCTGCATAAACGATGGATACAACAGCCGTCTCAATCCCTTCCATTTTGGAGATAACATCTTCTAGTCTTTTTTCTAATGACTGATCCTCAGGAATCAATTCTACTTCTCCTTGATCATTGATTTTGCTCTCGCCGGAATCAGGTGAAGTAATATTCGTTGTGGTTGGCTTGGGACTGCTCATAATATTGGCAAAGTTGATGATGGCAATACCTAAAATGGCAATAACGAATAGTTTGATCATAAATGGCCATTGATCCTTGGTAATCTTAAGGATATGAAATAGGGACTCTTTCCCCTCTTGATTTTTACTCATGATCTTCCCTCCTTTCATCTTCCGACATCATCTGTATCTGGATTTGCTCATCTTTCAAACTAAAATAGTTTTTTATTGTTTCCCGAATCGCTCCTTCCAGATTCTGATCCTGATTCTGATCTTGGGTTATGACCTGATCATGATTTTCTTCTTGAGATATGCTGACTTTAATTTCTTCCACTTGCTGGATACCCCCCTTTCCTCCCCTGGAGGAACGCCTTTTTCTTTCAGTCCAATAATTAAATTCACATGCTTAATCTCACCTTGAGGATCATTATTATTCTCCCCGGCGACCTTTACTGTCGCTTCCACCCAGGATACTCCTTTGATTAACTTCACCACTGTTTCCATTTGTTTTGCGGTATTATCCTGATACATCACCATGGCTTTTTCTTTCATTTCCTGAGATATTTCCTGGCTTTGACCTAAAATCGTATCCAGACTCCTGTTCCCCTCTATTGGATCTTGCCAGGCAAAAACTTCGGCAGACTTATTCTGATCCCATAAACTAATTAAAGGATTTAAAATCGTGACCAGAATAAATAAACCTAAGACAGACTTGACAAATTTTTTGATTTCTCCGCTTGGCAAGAGCATTTCCAAAAAACCGGCAATCAGCACAATCACAGTGACATTGCGTACCATACTGCTAATGGTATCCAGCATTGATTTCACCTACCTTAACATCATACTAATATTAGCGGTACCAATAGTAATGGCAATGACAAAAAAGAACATTAATCCGACTGCCGCAACGGCAGCAAAAATAAGCAATAGAGAATTGGCCAGGGAATGAAGTGCTTCTGATAATTGGTTCTCACCAAAAGGTTGAAGTACCGCAGCCACAACTCGGTAAATCAGGCTAATCGCAATGATTTTAATGCCGGGAATAATGCATAAGAGAAAAATGCCGATCACACCCACAATCCCAATGCCATTTTTTAAGATTAGGGAGGTACCGATGACAGTATCCATGGCATCGGCCAGCGACCTCCCCACCACCGGAATAAAAGCGCCGGTGGCAAATTTTGCCGCTTTTAGAGTTAATCCATTTGCTACGGAACCGGCTAACCCCTGCATACCCAGAAAACCCACAAAAACGGTCATTACAATACCAAAAAGGCCCATTGACACATCCTTAAACAAACCGGCCAGGCGGGTGACCTTAAAATGCGGAGAAATTTGACTGACAATATTTAAAACCGCCATAAAGTAGATGAGAGGGAAAACCACCGTTTTAATCATGAAGGTGGAAAAGCTCAGCATCATAACCATGGTCGGCTGAATAAGAAGAACCGAGGTCATATTTCCCATGGCAGCCAGCAGGGAAAACAAAACAGGCATAATACCATATAAAAAGCTGGTCATGGCATCGATGGATTCTTTTCCGGCATTGACGGCCAAAGAAAAAGAGTTTAAAGCTATGGAAATGAGCACGAGATAGATCACACTATGCCCCAGGATGGCAATGTTTCCTTGGGTAAAAGCGCCCTGGAGATTGGCTAAAACTGCACTGGCCACGGCCAGGATTAACAGTTGAGTCATGAGCTCACCGTTGGCCACCACTTCTTTAAAGAGATAACCTAATAGACTCAGAATAATATCCTTGATATTCCAGGAGAATTCACCTGATTTGATGTCCTCATAGATTTTTTTAAGACTTAATTCCGGAATATGTTCCTTTATTTGCTGGTCCACCTGATTGACATATTCTTCAATTTCAGAAAGAATAAATTGTTCCTCTTCATAAACGGGGGCAATATCCTCTGCAGCCTGAAGGTGCGGAGGTATACACCCGAGAAGAAATAATGATAATATAAGGGTTGCGTACCATTTTTTCACAATCATGCACACTCCTATCAGACTGTCTCTGTCTTGATATGTCTTTTATCAGGGGAGCAGTCGTACAACAGATTCCAAAATCGCTCCGATAATAGGAACTGCTAAAACCATGACCAGTATTTTGGCAGAAAACTCTACTTTTGTTGCGATGGCCCCTTGTCCAGCGTCGCGGCATACCTGGGCGCCAAATTCTGCAATATAGGAAATACCGATGATCTTAAAAATGGTAGTTAAATAAAAGGTGTTGATACTGGCTCTGGTTGCTAATTCCTCAAAGGCAGAAACAACGTAGGATATTTTAGGCAGAATTTGAATAAAAATCACTGCCCCGACAAAAACGCTGATCACCATTCCCAAGGCAGGAATTTTGCTCTCCTTGATAAAGACAACGAGGATAGTTGTGACCAAAGCTAACCCGATAATGGCAAATAAGTCTTCCATAAAAACTCCTCCCTTACAGCTAGTAAAGATTGAAGACCGTTTTCACTTGCTGAAAAAGGTTGAGAATCACAGGAATGATCTTGATCAGTCCAATGGTTAAGCCGACCACCAGCACCAGATAGGCAAATTCATCTCTTCCCGCTTGTTTCAAAAAGGATTGAATAATTGTCACGCCAATGGCCAAACCTGCCAACAGCAAAATGACCCCTGTATCTCCCATCATTGTTATCTTCCTTTCTCAAAATAATTTATCAAATTATTTATACCATATTAAGGAGATCTGCTATCAAAGCTAAATAAATATCAGTGTAATCACCAATCCACAGGACCACCCTAAGGTTTGCCAAACCTTTTGAAATTGACTCCTTTCCGTTTCCACCTCTTTTTCCCGATGCAATAAATAGTTTTTGATACGGGTCAGTCTTTTTAATTGGTCTTCACGGTCGGAAGAGCCTAAACCTTGACCGAACTGTTCTAAATAACTCAATTCTTCCGTGGTCAGTAAAGAATAAGGAGTTAATTTTTTTAGTGATTCGGACCAAATCTCTCCTACGGTCTGGCCCTGACCATCCTTTAATCTTTGAGCAACCTCTTGAAAAAATTTGGCCGGCGTCCCTTTGGTTTGGCTTTCTGCAGCTTTTAAGGCTTGAGGCAGGGGCGTCAGAGTATACATGATTTCCGTTTCCAGGGTTTGGAGACCAAACTGGATCTGTCTTATTTCTTCCACATGTTTGGTGATGTTTTTACCCAAGAGGGTACCGATCAGGCCGCAGGTGATGATCACCATCCCCGCTCCGATTAATTTGATCATGATTTCATCCTCCCTTCCAATAAGGGCTTCCATTCCCGATCATAGATCTGTTCAATGGTACCGGGACCGTTTCTGCGACTTAAAACTACATAACGTTCAAAGACCTTATCCCTGATAAATTCTCTGATCACAGGCCGGTTTAGAAGATCTTCCCTACCCATACCATGAACGGTAGTTAAGATTTTAATGCCGGCATGGATCACTTCTTCCAGGGCTTTGCCATCCTCAATACGTCCTACCTCATCTGTGGCGATCACCTGTGGAGCCATAGAACGCACCAGCATCATCATCCCCTCTGCCTTGGGACAGCCGTCTAATACATCCGTCCGATGTCCGATAGGCATTTGGGGGATTCCGTCCAGGCATCCGGCAATTTCTGAACGTTCATCCACTAAACCCACGTCGATGGACTTAAAGCCGGGAAATCCATCTGAAAGCAGAGTGATGATATCCCGCACTAAGGTGGTTTTCCCTGCCTGGGGGGGAGAGATGATTAAGGTATGGCAGAGAGTATTCCTCTGCACCAAATGACCGATGATTTTGGCAGCAGAACCGGCAACAAAACGTGCGACACGAATGTTGACCCCGGAGATTTGTTTTAAGGTACGGATCTTTCCTCCTTCCAGCACTGCCCGTCCGACAAAACCCACCCGGTGACCGCCGGGAAGGGTAAGAAAGCCTTTCTGCAATTCTTCTTCCAAGGCATAGAGGGAGGAATTAGATAATAAGGAAACGGTTTTATCCAAGGTTCCCTTGCCCAGGGTAAGACTTGTCTCCCATTTCTCCGTTAAATCCCCTTGAGATGTAAGATACTGATCTCTGCATCTTTGTTTCAGCAACACCGGCGCATGTATGCGCAGTCTGATTTCCTCCAGGGTTTGGATTTCCGGAGCGAGCAGCTGGTTTAATAAAATGCGCAGATCAGGAGCAAGAAAAGGAAATATTTCCTTTTTTATCTTTTCTTCGATTAGGTTTTCTTGTTTAATTGCAGGTATTTCATAGATCATAGACACCTTTGTCCCCTCCTTATACCTATTCATATTAAGAGGACAAGCAAATTAGAACAAAAAAAAGAAGGCTTGCGCCTTCTTAAATATCTTCTGTATGGGATTCTTTTTCCTCATCATCATCATCGAAATCAAATTCATCCAGCTCGTGGTCCCCACAGCATGTGCAGGGATCATCATAACTGCCGTCATTTATATATACTACTTCATCGCAGTGGGGGCAAGTGACTTCGATCAGGTCATCATCCTCTAAAATGTCTGCATCAAAACAAACAATATCGTTGCAGTTGGGACATTTTACTTCTACATAATCTGTGTCGTCTTCGTCATCATCTTCGTCATCTTCATCATAGAAATCATCTTCCAAATCAGTTAAATCATCATCAATACCTTCCAGGTAATCTTCCATTTCGGACTGCTGCATTTCCAGATCAGTAATGGATAGCGCCATTTCTTCCAAAACATTGATGATTTGTTTAATTACTTTCCCTTCCTTAGTTTCTTCAGAAATCCCCAATCCTTCTGCCAAACCTTGTAAGTATGCAATTTGTTGTTTTAGATCCTTCATTTTAAAACCTCCTATCATTTTAACTTATAATTGAAAGAACTCTATCTTTCTAGTATGCCTTAATGTAAGATGTTTTAATCTTAAGCTCGTCCAATATAATCCCCTGTTTTCGTATTAATGGTTATCAGATCCCCGACATTAATAAAGAAAGGAACCCGCACCACAGCTCCGGTTTCCACTGTGGCAGGTTTGGAACCGCCGGAAGCCGTATCACCTTTGATACCCGGTTCCGTCTCCGTAACCTCCAGATCTACTTGAGATGGCAAATCGACACCGATTACCTGATTCTGGAAAAGGAGAATATGTATGTTCATGTTTTCTTTGAGATACTTTTTGCCATCACCGATTTGATCATCATTCAACGACATTTGTTCAAAATTATTGACATCCATCATCACAAAGGCTGTCCCATCATGGTATAAATATTGCATTTCCTTTCGTTCCAAATGAGCTTTGGGAAGCTTTTCACCTGCATTAAAGGTCTTTTCAATCGTTGCTCCGGTACGAACATTCCTCAGCTTAGAACGGACAAAAGCAGACCCCTTCCCCGGTTTGACATGTTGGAAATCCACCACTTGATAGGCATCTCCATCTAATTGAATGGTCACCCCTGTGCGGAAATCATTTGTTGAAATCATTGAAATACCTCCTAGTTGACAACTAAATTTTATGCGTTGAAATGACTTTTTTTAACGCCGCTTGATCATGTTCAAAGCCGCAAAGAAAGCCATTTCATAACCAAAATGGCCAAATCCGCTCACCTGTCCCGCAGCTACAGGAGCAATGACAGAATGATGCCTAAACTCTTCCCGGGCATATATATTGGATAAATGAACCTCGATGACAGGAGTTTGAATTGCTTTTACAGCATCACGAATGGCAATACTATAATGGGTATATGCAGCAGGATTTAAGATCACACAATCAGAGGTACTGCCTTCGTCATGCAAAAGATTGATAATCTCCCCTTCCACATTAGACTGGGCAAACACCATGGTAATGTGAAATTTTTCCCCCAATTGAGTAAGGTTTTCATTAATCCTTTCCAGGGAACCATCCCCATAAACTTCTCTTTCTCGTAAGCCGAGGAGATTCAGGTTCGGTCCGTGCAAGACCAGGATTTTTGCCATACCTTACCACCAGCCTTTCGTTAGCATTTTATCACAGATTTATTTATTTGAACAGTAGTTAACAGCCGCTGACCGTCATTTTAGCGATTTTTAAAGTAGGACTGCCTTTACCCACAAAGAAGGTTAAATCCGAACCTACGCCATCAATGTTGGAAAATAAGTCAAAAACATTGCCGGCGATAGCGATTCCCCGCACAGGCTTGGTTAATTCACCCTTTTCAATCAATAAGCCGCTGGCGCCTAAAGAAAAGTCTCCAGAAATGGGATTTGCCGTATGCATGCCCATCACATCTGTAATATAAATTCCCTGATTGGCTTGTTTCAGCAATTCCTCTTTTTCTGTGTCTCCGCCGGCAATGTATAAATTGGTGGTACCTACTTCCGGCATTCCTTTATAGGAACCTCTGATGCCATTTCCTGTGGATTTTTTCCTTTCCTTGGCCCCTGTATAGGTGTTGTATAAAAAACCTGTCAGCATGCCATCTACAATCAGGTCATTTTTTTGACAGGGGACTCCTTCCCCGTCAAAAGGAGCAGACATAATTTCCCCTTTTCTGGCGCCGTCATCAATAATAGTGATCAGAGGTGAGGCCACCTGGGAATTGATCTTCCCGGCAAAAAAAGATTTGCTCTTTTGCACTGCTTCAGAAGACAAAGAATTCCCCATTAAGCCCAGGAATTTAGTCCCAATGTAAGGGTCCAATACGGTCACCATGGTTTGGGTACTAATGTTCTTGGCTCCCAGCATGCGCACGGCCTTTTCGGCTGCTTCCAGGGCGATTGCTTCCGGGTTTAATTCCTGATATTTTAAGCGATATTGAAAACCAAAACCCGTTTGGGAGTCTCCTCCTTCTTCTGCCACCAAAAAGGCAGAAGCACCGCAATAGGAACCCTGGTACTGCCCGTAAACCCCAAGGGTATTCATAATTACCACCTGATAAAACGCATCGGAATAAGCACATCGTTCTGTAATTTTAATGCGGGGATCATATTGCCTGGCTCGTCCTTCAATTTCTTTTGCCAGGGAAATTTTTTCTGATACAGGCACTTGAGGAATTTGGGGATCGATCAGATCCATTTCAGGATAGTAAGTAACAGGTTCCGGCAGGGTATAAAATTCATCCTGGGCTGTAATTTGAGCATTATCAATCCCCTGGGTGACCATTTGATCTAAAGCAGTATCAGAAAAATCCGAGGAATAAGCAAACCCCAAACGGTTATGATGGAACAGACGCAGGCACAGCCCAATTTCCTCCGCTAATTTCATTGTCTCTACCTGCTGATCGCTCACATCAATAGATAAATCCCTGGACCTGGTTAAGAAAACCTCAGCCAAAGAAATTCCCCGAGATGAAACTGATTTCAGTACTTTTTCGCCAATATTTTGCAGATTAATCTCTGTCACTGTATTCCCTCCTCAAGTACCACATTATAAACGTTTCATGGTGGTTTTGCTCTTCGCCTCAGTCTGCGCAGTGCCCCCCACGATCAGTTCCTGAATACGGATGGTAGGTTGGGCATCGGACACAGGAGCTCCCTGACCATCCTTACCGCAAGTGCCGATGGCAAAACCTAAATCGGAGCCGACCCGATCCACCATGACCAAAGCTTGGGGGCCATTGCCGGTGAGCGTTGCGCCCCGAACCAAGTTCTTAATCTCACCATCTTCGATGATGTAACCTTCCGCCACATCAAACACAAAGTCACCGTTGGTAGTATTGACTTGACCGCCGCCCATCCTTTTCACAAAGATGCCATTTTTCGTATCTTTGATAATTTTTTCCGGGTCATCTTTACCGGCGGCAATATAAGTATTGGTCATGCGCGGGATGGGTTTTTCCCGATAAGATTCCCGCCGGCCATTACCGGTGGATTTCTGATGATCCTTTTGAGCGGTGAGATGATCGTACATATAACCTTTTAAAACTCCGTTCTCAATCAGAGTTTTCTTTTGCCCATGGATTCCTTCGTCATCAAAGCGGTAGGTACCGAATTTTCCTAAAATAGTAGCATCATCTACCACGGCGACCAAAGAAGAGGCCACCTTTTGCCCAATTTTATCACCATAAACAGATAATTTCTTTTGCACCAAATCCGCTTCCAAACCGTGGCCGCAGGCTTCGTGAACCATGGTGCCTCCTGCCTCCGATGCCATGACCACTGTCATTTTGCCTGCCGGAGCAGGGGCTGCCTTTAAAAGAGCGCATGCTCTTTCTCCGGCAGCCTTGCCTAATTCTTCTGCATTATGACATTTAAAGATTTCAAAGCCCTGGGTGCCTCCTAATGATTCGTAACCTGTCTGTACCTGACCTTGATCGGAAGCTACGGCATGAACAATCAGTCGGGTTCGGATGCGGCGATCTTCCACTTGGTCACCCAAGGAATTAGCGATCAATACATCCTGAATCACATCCCCATAGCCGACAGAAACTTGTTTAATTTTTTCGTCAATGTTCCGGGCTCCCTGATTGGCCAGCTGAACTTGTTCCACCTTATGGGAAACAGATACTTGATGAGGAGGCATTTCTATTTCAAAATCAAATTGAGGCATTTTTTTAGTGATTTTGACAGGTTTGTTGCTGCGCTCGCTTTTAGCCGCCCGGGAAGCGATCTGGGCAACCTCCAAAAGCCCGTCAAGAGATACATCATTGGTGTAGGCATAAGAAGTGGTTTCACCGCTGATCACCCGCACACCGGCTCCCATATCTATCCCTGTATTGACCCGTTCAATTTTATTGTCTTCGCAGCCAATGCCCGTGGTAACTTTTTTTTCCATAAAAATATCGGCAAAGTCACCCCCTGCTGCCAGAGCTTTATCCAATATTTTTTCCAATTCATTTTTTGAGAGCATGTTTTTTACAGTCCTTTCAAAAAACATCATACAGGAAATTTTAATCTCTTTATCCTTGGAGTTCCTGTTCCACCACTTTTCGAATCAATGAAGGCTCCACCGGGGCGATCTGAACCGATCCGATGGCAGTAGGCAGGATAAAATTAATATTACCAGACTGGGCCTTTTTATCCGCCTGGATATGAAACCATAATTCATCCCAATTCACCCCGGTAAAGCGGATGGGAAGTCCGGTCCGAAGAATAAGTTTCTTGATTCTGTCCGTCTCTTCTTTGGTGATCAGTCCCATTTCCTGGGCAATTAAAGCAGCGCCAACCATGCCAACGGCCACCGCCTCACCGTGACGATAAACCTGATAAGAAGTGGCTGCCTCCAGCCCATGACCGATAGTGTGGCCAAAATTTAAAATGGCGCGCTGACCCTGATCCAATTCATCATTTTTGACCACCTGAGCTTTGATAGTACATGATTTTTCAATAATCTCCGTCAAAAAATGATCATCATAAACAGTATGTTCTTCTAAGTAAGAAAAAAATTGATCATCTGCAATGACCCCATATTTGATAACCTCCGCCATGCCGGAACGGATTTCCCGTGACTCCAGCGTGGAAATGGTATCAATATCTATAAAAACCAATTTCGGCTGATAAAAGGCGCCGATCAGGTTTTTTCCCCGGGGATGATTCACGGCAACCTTGCCTCCCACGCTGGCATCCACCTGGGCCAAAAGAGTGGTGGGAACCTGGATAAAATTGATGCCCCGCATGTAGGTCGCGGCTGCAAATCCGGCCATATCACCGATTACTCCTCCGCCTAAGGCCAGCATGGTACCATAACGGTCCAAGCCAAAAGAAACAGCATGATCATAAATACGGGATACAGTTTCCAAAGTTTTAAAATCCTCTCCATCGGGTAAGATCAGTGTTTCCAGAGCAAAACCCGCTTCCCGGAGTGTCTTTGCAACCACATCTCCGTATAGGGGGGCAACAGTCGTGTTGGTGATGATGAGAATTTTCTCCGGAATTTTTAATTTTTTTAATTCAGTTCCCAGATGTGCCAGCATCTTTGAACCAATTTGAATTTGGTAACTGCGGGCTCCTAATAAAACCTCAACTTTTTTCATAACTCCATTTTTCCTTTACGATACGTATGATTTGTCTTGCCGAATCTTCAATATCCTGACGGGAAGTATCTATAGTAGCATCCGCATAATAATGATAGCTTTCTTCCCTTTCCGCCAAAAGATTATTAACATTTTCTAAGTTGCGACCCTTAGCCAACAAGGGCCGGGTATTCTTTCTGGATACACGCTCTAAAATAACCTCCGGATCAGCGGTGAGGAGCACAAAATAACCATTCTTTTTCAAAGCTTCCATACTTTTGTGATTTAAAATGGCACCTCCTCCGGTGGCAATCACTAAGTGATCCCCCTTGGCCAATTTTTCTAAAACCAGGTCTTCCTCGGAACGAAAACGAATTTCCCCGTGTTTGCGGAAAATCTGATTCACGGTCAACCCTGTTACTTCTTCAATCATTTGATCCGAATCAACAAACTTAAAGTTTAAAGCACGGGCTATGACCCGGCCAATGGCACTTTTCCCTGTTCCCATAAAACCGATTAAAACGATATTGGGCATAACTACACCTGCCTTAAATATATTCTGTATTTCTTCACCCTTTCTTTCATTTCTTCCAGGGTATCTCCTCCAAACTTTTCTTGAAGTGAGCGGGCGATTTCCCATGCTGCCACTGCTTCCCCGACCACACAGGCGGCAGGAACAGCACATACATCGGACCGTTCTACTTGGGCCGTTAACTTTTCCTTTGTAGCACGATCCACCGTATTCAAGGGCTTCATCAAAGTGGGAATCGGTTTCATGGCTGCCCGGATGACGATGGGTTCACCGTTGGACATCCCCCCTTCGATGCCCCCGGCATGGTTGGAATAACGGAAAAAGCCGTTATTTTCTTCATACCCAATCTCATCATGTACTTTGGAACCCGGTTGGTCAGCTGACTGAATACCCAAGCCCACTTCTACACCTTTAATTCCCTGAATGCTCATTAAAGCCCCCGCTAAACGTCCGTCAATTTTCCGCTCCCAATGAACATGGCTGCCCAAGCCTGCGGGTACCTTGGTAATGATGATTTCAAAAACCCCTCCTAAGGTATCCCCTTCCTTTTTGGCCTGATCGATCATTCTCAAAATGTTTTCAGAAACTTGCTCATCAAAGCAGCGTACAGGAGAATTTTCTACTTGGGAAAATAACTCTTCCCAGGGAATTCCGGGCAGGGGATTGGTATCTTTGATCCCTCCAATCGCTACCACACGTCCAAAAACCATGATATCCATTTCCTTGAGCAGCGCTTTGGCCACTGCACCAACGGCTACCCGAGATGCTGTTTCCCGGGCACTGGATCTTTCCAGGATATTTCTCATATCACCCTGATCATATTTTATGCTGCCGGTTAAGTCGGCATGACCGGGACGTGGCCGGGTAATTTTTTTTGTTGTCATATCCGCTCCCGGTGCAGGTGACATCACTTCGGCCCAGTTCACCCAATCCCGGTTCTTAATTTGTAAGGTAATGGGGCTTCCCATGGTCAAACCATTACGCACCCCAGACAAAATTTCCACTTGATCTTGCTCAATCTGCATCCTGCCCCCCCGTCCATAACCCATCTGCCGGCGGGCTAATTCCTGGTTGATAAAATCGGCCGTTAGGGGCAAATTTGCCGGAAACCCTTCAATAATAGCTGTCAGCATCGGTCCGTGGGATTCTCCTGCTGTAAGAAAACGCATAGCCTGCCTCCTTTGTTCGTTTCAACGGATCTAATATACAGAAAGAACACGCAGTCCACGTGCTCTTTAATTATGCCGGGAAAATAAAACTTTGTCAATTATTGGCCGGAATGATCCGGCTGGCAACTAGGTTTATTTTTTAATAAATTTAAAATCCGCTAAAACGGCGGTCAAATCATTGTACTTCCCTTCAGATCCAGGAATCCAAGTGACACGAATCGTCACCGTCAAGGCATCGGAAATGTCTGTCACCGCAGGACTGATATATTTGGGATAAGAAGCGGGGTAGATAGGACCGCCTAAAAAGAGAGGTTTTTTCTCATAAAGATGGGAATTAACCGGATACTCAGTTTGATAAAGTCCGGGCTGACCATCTTTATTATCTCCATCATCAACTTCCATGTCTACCAGCTGATAGTCATAATCATACTCCTTAGGGGTACGCTTAATTATTTTTTCCGCACCTCCTTCTGTGATCACATTACTGAGTACTTCATGACTATCGGAAAAAATTGAAAGGTAATAAGCACCGTTGGTATTATTGGTTTCGTCATCAACGCCCAGCCAGCCTTCGATGGCCTGAAATTCTCTGTTGGTTCTCAGCACTATTTCTGCACTGCCGGTACTTAAACGCACCCCTAAACCTTTAGCATAAGTGTCGGCAACAATGACAAAGGGATCCCTTTGGCGAAAGAATGGTCCTACGTTGCGAATCACCATCATATCCTGTAAGTCAACTTTCTTTTCCCGGGAGGATCCGGTACTTTTGTTATCTGAGGGGATATTATCCTTTAAGTTGACGTTTTTAGGCATGGTGCCGATATAAACCTTGTTTTCCATGCCATCCCAGTTGACTGGGAGTCCGGTGGCCTCAACAACTCCGCGGAGAGGAACCATGACAATGCCTTTGCCGGTTAAAATAAAAGGTTCTTCGCCTGTAATCTTACGGGATCCGGAAAAAATTTGAATATTGCGATAGGTGACCGCAACTTCCTGTTTTGCCGCGTCCAAAGAAAGGACGGATCCACCCGTTTTTCCCTGATTGGTCTGAGAGTTGATTGACTCAGAGATTCTTACCATATTTTCTGCCTGATCCCAGAGGACAGTTCTCCCGGTGGCCTCTGCGATGGTACGCACCGGAACCATAACAATTCCCTTTTGATTCAAAATAAAAGGTGCTTCTCCGCCGATGATCTGACCATTCAGATAAACCTGAATGCCCCGGTAAGTAACGGAAACCCGGGTGGAGTAGGAATTTTCCGACCCAAAGACAGGGAGAGCAAAAATAAAAAGGGTAAAAAATATAAACATAGATATGAAAACGTTTTTGTTCTTCATCTTTCCATCCTTCTCATGCTTTATTCCCTTACCGGGAAACTATAATCACCGGTTTCCTTGACAAAGACTTCCGGCACGGGTGATGAGACCTTTTCCTTATTTGCAGGAGCAGTTGGGGTTTTTTCCTCTTTTTCGGTCTTCATCTCGGACCCTGCCGCCCCTTTCGGTTTAGCCGAACCTGTTGGATCTGCAGCTGACGAGATAGGAGATTTAGTAGCAAATGGATCTCCTGAATCATCAATAATAGGATCCATCTCCGGAGCACTTAGATTTTCATCCGTCACAACTGTTTCGGATTCTTCCATGCCGACCGTACCGACAGGGTTTGCAGGTACATCAACTGTTGGATTAAAAACGTCAAAACGTCCCAATGGGATGCTTTCCTGAGCCAGTTGTAAATTTTCCGGGCTGCGTACCATATAAGTTACGATACTTAAAACACCCACAACCTCCGGATTATTACCGACAATGACGGGATCTTGATAGTCGGCAGGTGACGTGTCCTTTTTTTCTTCCTTTTCCACATTTTCCTTGTTTCCCTGGCTTGTTTTATCTGCATTATCATTTGTAGTTTTCTGGTTTTTCGCTGTATCCTTTGTCTCCTCATCTTCTACATATGGATGTAATTGGAGTGACAAAAGCTCAGAGGTATTGGGCATATCCTGCTCCACCAGTCTGATAAAATTCACGATATCCTGATAATATCCCCGCACCCGGATCTCAAAAGGAATTTTGAGAACGGCCTGATTGCTGTCCAAGGGTTTGGGATTGACTTGGGTGATAATTATATTGTTATCGACGGCATGCTGGCCAATAAAGTAATAATTGATGCCATTTCTCACCTCTGTGTTCATGGGGATTTTAAGGCGGTCTGCATCTTCCTTTAACTGCAGGTATTCTTCTTCCAGGTTGGGGAGCATGGCAATCAATGCCCGGGTTTCTTCCAGTTCACTTTTCTTTCCCTCAATTTCATGAGCCACCACAGCATATTTGGGGAATAAAACCCGGCCAAAACCCCAATAAATTAAGGCAATGAGAATAAAGGCCAGTAAGATGTTGATAAGATTTTTTTCTCTTTTAGACAAGGATTCCAGCATTATCATTCACTTCCCTCTGCTAACTTTCCCACCAGCACATAATCCACCAAGATGGCTGTTCCTACCTTGATTTCTTTGGAACGTACCAGACGGAGTTCCTGAAAATAAGGAAGCTCATTAAGCTCATAAAGAAATACCCCGATGGTGGAAAGATTGCCAGCTAAACCCTGCAGTTGGAAGTTTTTTTCCTGGTCACAGGTAAAATTTGTAATCCAAATATCCTGGGGTAACCGATTGTTTATATCTGCGAGAAAGGGAGACCATCGTTTTTTTTCCTTCGTAATATTTGTTAATTCGACGATTTCCTGTTCCAATCGTTTACTTTCTTTTTGGAATGTTTCTGCTTCCGATTTTTCCGGCAAGATAGACGTTAATTGGCGTTCCAGACGTACTGAACGGTATTCGGAAAACTTAATCCAGCCAAAGAAAAGAGTGTACCCAGCCAGAACGGTAACTCCAATCAGGACCAGCAAAACCTTCATTAAATCAATCTGGTTTTTCGTGGTGCTGTTTCGTAATTTCGGCGGCAAGAGATTGATGTTTTTGTTCATGGTCACACCTCTCTCAAAGCCAGGCCAATGGCAACGGCAAAGGCCGGATCAACCTGATTCATTTCATGGCCTTTCAACTCAGCATCTTCTTGAATCGTAAAATTTTGCAAGCCGGGAATAACCCTTAGCTCCATCTCTTGGTGAAAGAAATCCACCATGCCTTTTAATTTGGAGCCTCCCCCGGTAATAATCATGGCTTGGGGATCACTTTGCTTATATTGGGAGCGGTAGAATTCCATAGATCGGCGAATTTCAGCAATCAAAGGAGGCACGCTTTCCCGAAGTACATGATAAAGATTTTCTTTTTCCGGGGAGAGGTTTTCCTCTTCTTCTTTAAAAAGTCTGCCATCCCTTTCTTTAATCAGCTGGGCGGCATTAAATTCTAATCCCAATGAATTGACCACTTTTTTCGTTAAGTCATCCCCGCCGATGGTAATATTGCGAGAGAATTTCAACTCTTCGCCCTGGAAAACCACCAGGTTAGATGCTTTGGCCCCAACATCCAAACCGATAAAGGTATCCATACGGTTCACTACAGCTCCCGTTCGTATCACCACATTGCTGCCTATACTGCGCCATAGGGATAGTGGTTCAATTTCTACCGCCATTAATGTCAGATCAGCTTTGGTAAAGGTTTCATGGATCAAATAAACCAACCGTCTGGGCACTGCAACTAAGAGCACATTCATCAGGGGCGCGCCCTCCTCCATGGTATCACCCAGCACCAAATGTTCAATAATCAAATCTGTGCCGGAAGAAAGAGGAATATACTTGTCTGCATCCCATTTCAGGGTAGAGGCCACTTCTTTTTCACTCATTCTGGGTAATTTAATATAGCGAATGATAACATTTTTCCCGGAAATAATGGTTACTGCCCTGCGGGTCTTAGTTCCGGATTGCGCTACCATAGAGCGCAGTGCATCTGCCACTTGCTCTACCTGCACTATGGCGCCATCATCTACGGCACCGTCAGGGGTGGGGATGCGGCCCATGCGGGTAATCTGAGTTTGGCTTTTGGCAGCCATCTCCACCATTTTAATATCCCGGGTTCCGATATCGATGCCGAGAAAGTTCTCCTTCTTAAGGATACGTTTTTGGAATTGCGTGGTGATTTTGTTCAGCAAGTTGTTATTCCCTTCCCTAGAAAAATTTGCTTACGTAAGCATCTAAGCCAAAGCCTAATGTGCACTTATTCCTTCAACAATAAACAACTAATAAATACTAAAAGAATAAAATCTTAAAATAGGTCCTTATTTCCAATTAACGATATCAAAATTAATATTGCTGTAAGATAATGTAGTGTTGATAAAACTATTAAAGACATTGGCAAGTTCCTCATTATATGTTATGGTAAAATCTTTTTTGGCATAAAAATAATCCTTACAAAGGATCGTCCCCGTAAAATTTCCTGCTTTATCTATGTCCACAGAACCATAAGGCGCGAGATATACCCCAGAATATTTATTTTCTTTTTTAATTTCAATGTCCCCAAAGGTAATGATGATTAAGGAATTGTCAACATAATTATCTTGTTCGACAGCATTAATCGCAGTGTCTTTCCTGAGTTTAACACTATCATCAAAAACCAATACAATATGTCCTGAATAAGTGCCATAAAATTCTATAGGAGATGAACAATAATAATTCCCCGGAGCTAATTCCGCTAGGTCTCCTGACCATCCAAGGGGAGGGGATTGCCATGATGTAAATTGATTCAAATCTAAATTGGGAATCAATTCTGGTTGTTTTTCAAAAAGTTCTCCTGTAATGGTAGTATCTTTCTTATACTCGATTGTACTGCCTGATACGATTGCTGCATCTTCCGGTAGTATCCAGCCGTCAGCCAAAGAGATCCGGGATTGAACTCTCAGGTTTTTTGTTGCCTTTCCGTATTTACCTGAATAGTTACCGGTCACTTCAGTTGAAAGGGTAATATCATCAGGATTATTTTTTTGAACGGTAAAATGCACATATTTCTTTGGGTTAGGCCAGGTAATTCCTCCATTCTCAGCTATTATCGGTATACTTAAGTCAAAAGAAGCTTTTCCGCCCATAGGCAGATCATTGATAATGGTTTTTAACGCCATCAGTTTATCTTCATCAACAAGTAGTTGAGCCATCACCTGATTAAAAATTGATTCCGCATTGTAATTTGCCTGTACTCTGGCCACCTGGGTTTTGCTTATATCAAAATCTGTTTTAGAAATGTCCAGCAAAAAAGTGCCTAAAACAAATAAAGTGACCAAAGCAAAAGCGACAAATACAAGGATGGCCCCCCTGTCATTTTTAACAAGCTTCATCAATTTGATCCCACCTTTATCTGCTTACTGCACGCAGTACGATACTGGATGTCATGATTATTTCATGACCATCCTGCCCCATACCCACTAAGGTAATCTCTAATGTAGACATAAGTTCGTTATATTCGAAAGTCACAGATTTGATCTTATTAGCAACCGGCTGATAGGAACCAGGTTCTTCCTTTCGTTCTAGCTCTTTGTCTCCTGTGTCATATTGATAAGAAATTTTTGCAGTTCCAATAAATTTACCTGCAGCATCAATTTTGGGGATATAAAAAGAAATTGTTGAAGCAGTTGTTCCAGTGGCAGGAAGAACCGGTGCTGGATCTTTCACAGTCTGACGGATCTCTGAGGTCATACGGTCCATAGTAAAACGCATATTTTGCACCACATCGATTTGTTCCGTCCCATGAGTCCAGGACTTTAAACCCGATGAAAAAAGGGCAAAAGCCGGCGTTAAAAGGATACCAAATAAAACCATGGAAATAACGATTTCAATTAATGTTAAGCCCTGATCATTTTTCATCATTATTCCGCCTACTTCCCGGCCGTATAGTTCCTCAAGAAAACTTCATGCTCCTGTCCTAGGGACCCCCATTTCACCCAAACTTCAACACGATAGAATTGCACCTGTTCCCCATTAACCGCATAGGATACATCCGTGATCTTATTTTTATATTCGTATCCCTTGGATCCAGCGACTTCAGTCCAGTCAGAAGTTTCAATATATGTACTTAGGTCCACTTCCCCTAACCCTTCAATTTCTTTTTCCGCGATATGAAGGGCAACGG
The DNA here is from genome assembly GCF_002224645.1 of Dehalobacterium formicoaceticum. Classification (NCBI taxonomy): domain Bacteria; kingdom Bacillati; phylum Bacillota; class Clostridia; order Eubacteriales; family Peptococcaceae; genus Dehalobacterium; species Dehalobacterium formicoaceticum. The sequence goes on from NZ_CP022121.1 coordinate 2,749,187, forward strand.
ATGTTTTCGTGGAGCGGTCATAATTTCTCAGGCTGCTGTTAAGAAGGCCCAATAAAGGGATCACCCCAATCATAATAATGACCATAGCTACAATTACTTCCACAAAAGTAAAACCGGCATCACATCGATTTTTCCTATTCATGATGAACCTCATTCTTATAATTTCATCCAAACCCAAAATCAATTTTTATATTGGCAAAACTTATTCTCCAAAGGTTTAGAATGAAAATGGGCTATCACCGTATGTCCCGTTATAAATTACACCGTTTATGGCGCCGGTGGGATGTCAGAAGCTCGTATTCTTCCCGTTGTATTGAGCACGTAAATGAATTTTTTATCGTTAACTGCGTTTTTAAGAAGAAAATGTCCTGCCCGGCTGGTTGTCCCGGAGGGTCTCAAATAAAATTCACTCATTCCCTCTGTAGGGCTAATACTCGTTATCATGGAGCTTAAGTCTCTGACCTCCTTAATTTTCATCCCATCCCGAAAAGAATAGGTTTTTTTACCGGCATCTAAAACAAAGCGATAATCCTTTTGCTCAGCAATGGCTTGAAATTGCCATTTCCTGATATCGGATATCATATACCGAGTGGCCATCTCTAAATCAAATTTGTATTTTAAATGGGCAGCCCTGGGATAAGCAATAGCTAATAAAATTCCAAAAATGACTAAGACCAGGGTAATTTCAATCAGGGTAAAGCCCTTTTGGTTATTACTCCTTCTCATCATCAGAAGAAACCTCATTTATATCAATTTGCATAATAATCTAAATAATCTAAGATTTATAGTTTCCTTATTATTTCCACATATTCAAGAAGACCTATGAGAAACTAAGAGGATCAAAGCTAATAATATGATGTTTGTCTTTTGATTTGTTGGAAAATGGTCATATTTTGTCTCTTAGAATCTGTACTTAAAACAACGTGATCATCATCTTAAAAAAATCTTGCAACATACCATGAGATGATGTTGTTGCCAAACATGATACTTGTCAGTGCACCCAAAGATAAAAAAGGTCCAAAAGGAATGGCATCCTTTCTGGATTTACTTTTACCCGAAATCAGAAAAATGCTTATTATGGAAGCAAAAAGGGCCCCCATAAATATGGTGAGTAACACCAGCTGCCATCCCAGATAAAAACCGATCATGGAACCCAGCTTAATGTCCCCCCACCCATACCTCCCCGACTGGCTAAAGAAATTAAAAAAAGTATCCCGCCTCCGGTCATAAAACCGGGCAAAGCATCGAACCAATATATAAAGGGACAAAAAATATTAAAAATGATCCCAGTGACCAAACCTAAAAGGATTAAATAATTAGGTATTCGAAAATGATCCAGGTCAATAAAGGAAATCACTATCAATATTGAGGTTAGGATCAAGTAAGGTAAAATTTTCACATCCCAAGGAGTAAAATAATATACCAAGAAAAAAACAAAACCGGTGAGAAGTTCAAGCCCGGGATAGCGCCAGGAAAGTGAAGTCCCGCAATTACGGCATTTCCCATGGAATAACAGATAACTGATTAAAGGAATCAGCTCTATTGGTTTTAAGCTCTTCCCACAGCTCTCACAATGACTGGGAGGATAAATTACGGATTCTCCTTGGGGAATCCGGTCAATACACACGTTTAAGAAACTGCCGATCATCAAACCGATGAGAAAAATTAAGAAATAGTCCATTAAGCACCTCAGATTTGTGGGATGTATTTAGGAGTGACAGGATTATCATGGATCCTGTCACTCCGGAATTAGGTTTATTCTCCTTCTCCTTAAGGTGTAGCAGGTGTGGCAGGCGTAGCTTTGAACTCACCACCAGTAACTTCATATGTGTATCCTGCCGGTGGGACGGGAACGTCCTTAATATAGCCATTAGTAATCAGGTTGGCAAATCCCGTCTCTGTCTTAGCTCCATCAGAATCATACGCAGTAACATTGTCAAATGTTCTTGTCGTATCATCAGCTAAATACAAATCAATGGCATTTTGAACTATCTTTGTGTCCGCATCAGCTCTTGCCTTAGTAGCAGCTTCTGTTCGATCCATAAACCGAGGAATGGCAATAGCGGCCAGGATACCGAGAATTACAACGACTACCACCAATTCAATTAGGGTAAAACCTTTATCACTCTTGATCAGATCACGAATTTTTTGTAACATTTTTTCACCTCCTTTATTAAAGATTTTTTGTTAATTTATTCCCAATCAAAATCCTTCCGCTAAAAAGATGGATCGCACTCCATCTTTTTAGCATGAAAATTTTGCTCCGGCACTCTCCGGCACTTTTTAAGGAGATTTCTTTGATAAGTGCACAATTGCCGAAATTTTGGGAAATTGATATCTTATTTTAAATCATAAATTTAAATCGTGGAACCTGATGTAATATCCAAAATGGGCAGCATCATGGCAATAATCATAAAACCCAAGACCACACCCAATCCTACAATCAGAAGTGGTTCTACCAACGATGCCAGTCGATCCAAACGGGTATCCACTTCCCGGTCGTAAAAGATGGCTACCTTTTCCAGCATGGTGTCTAAAGCACCGCTTTCCTCCCCTACAGCAATCATATTAACCACCATGGGAGGAAACACCTGGGAATATTTTAAAGGCTCGGCAATGCCTTTTCCTTTAAGGATGCTTTCCTTAGCAATGTCCACTTCCCGGGAAACAGCCAGATTTCCTACAGTGCGTTGTACAGTGCCTAAGGCTTCCACAATCGGCACACCGGAGCGCAACATACTTCCCAGTGTCCGGGAAAAACGGCTCACAATGTAGATTTGAATTAATTCACCAAATACCGGCATCTTTAATAAAAACCGATCGAAAGCTTCCCGCACATTTCTTTTCTTAAAAGCCTGTTTGGTACCATAATAAAGACCAATAAAAATCAAAAGAATGAGATACCAATAGTTTTTTGTAAATTCACTGGCACCGAGCACGATGCGGGTGATTAAAGGAAGTTCTGCCCCATTTTCTATTAACATACCGACTAACATGGGAACAATAAAAATCAGCATAATGGACATGCCTAAAACCGCCACAATAAGAATGACCAATGGATAGGTCATGGATGATTTTACTTTTTCCCGGATGTCATGTTCGCGTTCATAGTTAATGGCTAAGCGCTCCATTACCTCATCAATGGTACCGCTTAGTTCTCCCGTTTCCACCATATTGACAAAAATATCCGGAAAAACTTTGGGATACGGACGCAGGGATTGGGCTAAGGAGTTTCCTTCTTCCAGGTGACTTACAACCTCCTGTAAGGCGTCTTTCAGCACGCCCTTCTCCGTTTGCTCCTGGAGAATTCTTATGCAGTTGACCAGGGGCACACCGGCATTCATCAAAGTGGAAAGTTGCCGGCAAAACATAGCCAGGTCTTTTGCTTTAACAGAAGATTCCAGTTTGGGTAGTTTAATATTAAAATTCCGCACGGTTTTTTCTGCTACATCCACAATAAGATAATCCCGATTGCGTAATTCTTCCACGACTATGCGTTCATTTTCCGCTTTCATGGTACCGGTAATTACTCTTCCCCCCATATCCCGCACCTTATAAGCATATTCCGCCATGGTTCCTCCACTCCGTTTGTCATGCATCAATAATAATTGTATGTAATTTCTCTCTGCTTTTAGTCTTATAGCTTATTCGACTTAAAATGAAGATTTCCTTCAAATTTCTGCATCTGTTATATTAATTTTCCATTAAATAGATTGCGCTTGGAAATTTGCATTTTGTGTCAAAGCTTCTTTCATCAAAATCGTACCCTCATGAATCATCTTTCTTAAGGTAGAGTCCAGGCTTTGCATGCCATATTGCCCCCCGGTCTGAATCATGGAATTTAATTGGTGTGTTTTCCCTTCCCTGATTAAATTACGCACAGCCGGCGTACCGATCAATATCTCTGCCGCTGCAATGCGTCCTTTTCCGTCTGCCCGTTTTAAGAGAGTTTGAGAAATAACCCCCTGGATGGTGGAGGCTAATTGTACTCGAATCTGTTGTTGCTGATGTGGAGGAAAAACGTCAATGATTCTCTCCACCGTCTGAGCGGCACTGGAAGTATGGAGGGTGGTTAACACCAAATGGCCGGTTTCTGCAGCGGTTACGGCAATGGAAATGGTTTCCGGATCACGCATTTCTCCCACTAAAATTACATCCGGGTCCTCCCGGAGACCGGCGCGCAATCCATCTGAAAAAGAATGGGTATCAGTACCGATTTCCCTTTGGTTGACGATACAATTCTTATGTTTATGAAGAAATTCTATAGGATCCTCCAAGGTGAGAATATGTTTTTTGTATTCTATATTGACCAAATCGATCATCGAGGCCAGGGTGGTGGATTTACCGCTTCCCGTTGGTCCCGTCACCAGTACCATGCCCCGTGGTCTCCGGGCAAGCTCTCCCACCACAGGAGGAAGATTTAGTTCCTCCAGACTGACGATCTCCGGATTGATCACCCGGATAGCCGCACAGAAACTATTGCGCTGCTTAAAGACATTGACCCGGAAACGGCCTAATCCGGCGAGGCCATAGGCAAAGTCCACCTGTCCCTGACCATCCATCTCATCAGACAATCGTGGGGTAAACATTTCCCGACACAAAGCTTCCGTATCCGGGGGCAGGAGCATTTTCCATTGCTCCTGGGCATGCAAATCTCCCAGCAAACGAAAAAGAGGCGGCCGCCCGGCGGTCAGGTGTACGTCTGAGGCTTTCATTTCTACAGCCTTCGTCAAAATTTCACTGATATTCATAAGTTGATCTGCTCCTCCTTGACGCAAGTTCTAAAAACTTGGCAAGTAATTTTCTTGCCAAGTTTTTAGAACTGCTAATGCATGACTTAATTGGCATTTGACTCCTGCCTAAGCAGGAAACTTATGCCAAGTTAGTCAGGTTAGAGTCCGGTTGTTGCCACGCGCATCACTTCGTCAATGGTCGTCAGGCCCAGTAATGCCTTTTGGATACCGTCCTGGGTTAAAGACAGCATCCCGTCTTCAATGGCAGATTGAGCGATTTCATTGACCGGAGAGCGGGCCAGGATCAATTGTTGCTGGGTTTCCCGGACCGGCAGCAGCTCTTGGATGGCTATCCGTCCTCGATATCCGGTAAAACTGCATTGGGGGCAGCCGCTGCCTCGGTAAAGGGTTACGCCTTGATCAGGTCCAATGCCCATGAATTTTCTTTCCACGGCATGCTCCGCCAATTCATAAGCTTCCTTGCACAAGGGACAGATTAAGCGCACTAACCGTTGGGCCATCACTCCAATTACGGTGGAGGCCACTAAAAAAGGCTCTATCCCCATATCTATTAATCGGGGCAGAGCTCCTGCTGCATCGTTGGTATGCAGTGTGGTCAAAACCAAATGGCCGGTAGTAGCCGCCCTGACGGCAATACCAGCCGTTTCCCCGTCCCGGATTTCCCCGATCAGGAGAATATCCGGGTCCTGACGCAAAATCGCCCGCAAACCATTGGCAAAATTCAGCCCCGCTTTATCATTCACTCTAATTTGGTTGATCCCTTCCAAAACATATTCCACCGGATCTTCAATGGTTACGATGTTTTTTTCCGGCGCATTGATTTCTGAGATGGTGGAATATAGGGTGGTGGTCTTTCCGGAGCCGGTGGGACCGGTTATAATAATCATGCCGTAGGAACGCTGAACCATTTGTCTGTAAATAGGTAAAATATCCGGTGAAAGGCCTAACTTGTCAAGGGTTACAATCACGCCGCTTTTATCCAAGATACGGATCACCACTTTTTCCCCAAAAATCGTGGGCAGGGTGGATACCCGTAAATCCACATCCTGTTGAGCAATTTTGACCTGGATTCTTCCATCCAGAGGAATTCTTTTTTCGGCAATATCCATATCTCCCATGATCTTGATCCGGGATACCACTGAAGCATGGGATTGCTTCGGCAGGGCTAATATATCCTTTAAAACACCGTCGATACGAAAACGAATCAGCAATTGCTCTGCCCGGGGCTCGATATGAATGTCACTGGCTCGATCCTGAACAGCTTGCTTAATAATGGAATTGACAATACGCACCGTCGGAGCCTCAACGCCATAAGCTCCCGGGGGTTCATCCAAATCAAAAGCAACTAAATTTGCCTGCGGCTGAATTTCAAATTCCAAAATGGCTTGATTAACAAGATCCTGAAAACCGAAAAGCTTTTTAATAGCACCATCAATATCTTGTTCCATGGCTATCATGGGTACAATAGTAAGCCCGGTAGCCAGATGAAGATCATCCAGCACCACCAGGTTTAGGGGGTCCGGCATGGCAACAAAAAGCTTATTGCCCTCTTTTTTTACCGGGACCACCCGCTGCTGTTTAATTAAAGCTTCCGGCACCAATTTGGTCACATTGGGCAGCAGGACGACGCTGCCTAGTTTAATGGCATCTACATTCAATTGCCGGGCCAAAACCTGCATTATATCATGTTCCGTGGTAAAGCCCTGGTTAACCAATATCGTACCAAGCCGCTCCCCAGTGCGTTTTTGAATGTTCAGGGCTTCCTGCAAATTACGATCAGTAATCATCCCGGCTTCTATGAGCCAATCCCCCAGTTTCTTTTTTGTCCTGTCCACGATGATTCTCCTCAGTCTGGTTTTATTAAGATCATAAAGCAAAAACTTCGTCAAAAAAGATCAATGCATTAATAACTTCCACTAAATTCTTCAATTTCCTGCAATATTCAACAAAATATCCATTGGGACAAGTCGGTTTTAGCTGCTGAATTTGCGGGTAAGAACCTGCCATAGGCTTTTCTGCTGTTCTTCAGTAAGCTTGTCCTCAATGTCCTCTTTCTCCTTGCGTAGTAGTTCCAACTGTCTGGCCAGATTCTTGCTTTCTTCCCGAGTTTTTTGCAGTTCCTGGATAATGGCGGAAAACATAAAAAACACCGTCGTTTTAAAATTGGAGTCTATTCCTAATCCGCTGGTTAAGGTACGTTCCATCTCCAATCGTCTTTTGGCACCTTTAATCGTGTATTGTTCGTTATAGAGAAGTTCTTTGATCTGGGAAAACATTTCAATATTTTCCTCAGTATACCGTGCTCTTTGTCCCTTAGGGCAATTAATATTTAAAAAGTCATTAAATTCCTTTTCCCAATATCTTAGAGTACTTACCTCTACTTGCAGGATATTGCCGGCTTGATCAATGGTTAAAGCAGCCATCAAAATCCTCCTTTCCTTCCTCAGGCACATTTTTGTTATAACCTGATATATATTCCTCAAATTAAATTGATTTCCTCTCCATCTCAGGTAATTATTACCGAATAATTGCGACAAGAAAAGCGCCTTTCAGCGCTTTTTCAAAATTTTAGTCATAATCATTATCTTTGATGCAAGCTTGTTCCAGGATCATGCCATCATTCATGTGCGGATGTATCAATTTTTTTCAGCTTTTTTTCCAAGGATGCTCTCATAGCCCAAACAGGTGCTTCCACACCTGTCCACAGACGAAAAGCTTCCGCTCCCTGATAGATTAGCATGCCCAGTCCTGATAATGTGGCACAGCCTTTCTCTTTCGCCTGCTTTAACAGCAAGGTTTCCTGGGGATGATATATAATATCGGCGACCAATTGACCTCCGTGCAGACCGTCCAAGTATTCTGTTAAAAGAGATTGATCCGGGGGATATAGACCGACAGAGGTGGTATTAATTATGATTTGGGCACTTTGTATTTTCTCTGTAAGATCTTCCGGGGAAAAATCATATATGGAAGATGTCCCCCCCATGTTTTGAATCATTTCCTGAATAGGTTCTGCCCGGGCAAGGGTACGATTCAAAATCATAATTTCCTTTGCTCCCTGAAGGATCATAGCGGCGGCAATAGCGCGAGCTGCTCCTCCGGCTCCCAAAAGTAAGATTGTCTTCCCGTAAGGATCGCATTGCCCTTCCTCTCTTAAAGAGCGAATAAAACCTAAACCATCGGTATTATAGCCTTTCAGCCTTCCATTTTCATGGAGAACGGTATTAACAGCTCCGATTGCTAGGGCCTGGGGATCTAAATCATCCAATAAGGGCAGGACTTTTTCTTTATGGGGCAGCGTAATATTAACGCCTCTCGCACCCAGCACGGGCAATGATGCCACGGCTGCTTCCAAATGCTCCGGTAAGATATCAAATGGTAGATAAACATACTTTTGATCCAAACCCGTTTCCTGAAGGGCAGCATTTTGCATGTCAGGTGACAATGAATGGGTGATCGGATGGCCAAAAATACCTAATAACTGCACGGTCTCTCCTCCTGTTATTTTCTCTGATTCTCTGGTGTAAGGTTTAGTTCAAGGTAGTCTAAGCCAAAAAAGAGCTAAAATTCAGCTCTTTTTTCTGTAGCAAGGGCTTGCTCTTCCCCTTGGGAAAAATAAAGCTTTACCCGGATACCGCCCTTAGCACGGTACATGCCAACATTAATCAGTCTTGAATTTTTTAGTTCCGGATGGGTAATCTTAATTTCTTCTACCTGGCTTCGGATCTTCATTAAAAGCAACGTGGCGCTGATAATTTTTTCAGGCGCAGGTAAAAACAAACTAAAGGTATGGGTTGCGCTCATTCTTGAACCCCCAAATTTGGTTTGTTCTTATTCTGCCCTGACGAGAGAATCTTTAAACAACACCTTTATCAAATTCCATGACTCCAACTTCTATAAGTGGGAGCTCCTATTTTCACTTCAGGTGGGGTAGATTCCCCATCTGAAGCCCCGATGTTCAGCTTTAGCTGAACAAGTTCACTTAGGTCTTTTAATGCCCGCCACTTTTAAAAAGATGCGTTCAATACATCGGTTCACCTTGGTCCCGGCGAATTCTTTGGCACCAATGGGGTTAACCAAAATAGTATAAAGTCCGGTGCGATTTCCGCCGAGGATATCGGTAAAAATCTGATCTCCCACCACTACTGTTTCCGCCTCTGTGGTTTTAAGTACCTCCATAGCTCTGCGATATCCACTGCGTCGAGGTTTGGTCGCTCTGGACACATATGAAATCCCTAATTTTTGAGCAGCTTCCATGACCCGGGGTCCCTTGTTATTGGAAAGCAGACAAGCGGAAATACCGAGCTGCTGCAGGTTCGCAAACCAATGCATCATTTCATCTTTTATTTCCGGATTGTTCCACTCTGTAATGGTATTATCCAGATCCAGAATCATACCTTTAACATTTCTTTTTGCCAAGTCCTGTAGGGGAATATCCAAGACAGATACGGTCATCATGTCCGGCATAAAGTTATTGGTTTTCAAAAAATCTCTCTCCCCCTTAGACGGTTTTCCAAATAAGCCACTGAAACTTCTCCATAAAAAGATCTTTCATAGTCTGGTACAGACTGTCTGTGCCGGTTCTTTTTTCATTAATTTCATCCATTGTGATAGGTACAAACTGATCCTTCATACGAATTAACCAATGGACTTTTTCCTGATCAAATTTTTCCAAGGCTACATCCAAGCCAAAGGGCTGGCTCTGCAATTCTTCAATAATTTGATTTATGGTTTCCTGTATTACTTGTATCTTTTCCATGCTTTTTTCCTCCTCGGTGCAAATCCCTCTGACCTTTCCACTAGGAAAGGCGGTTTTTAAAATCATAATAGCCGAATTCTTTAATTATTTTCAACCCGTCCCGATCATTAAAAACTCCAATGGAAGGCAGCTTAATGCCATTAAAGGTGTTGTTTTTTACCATGGTATAATGAGCCATATCGCAGAATACCAAAGGATCTCCTGCCTTTAAGGGTTGGGGAAAGGAATAATCCCCGATGATATCTCCTGCCAGACAAGTAGGACCGCCTAAACGATAAGTATAAGGAAAATCCCCCGGTAAGCCGCTGCCGATAATCTGTGGACGATAAGGCATTTCCAGCACATCCGGCATATGACAGGCAGCGGAGGTATCCAATATGGCAATATCCAGGCCATTATGAACAAAATCAAGGACCCGGGCCACTAAATAACCGCAATTTAATACTACCGCTTCCCCCGGCTCCAGATAAACCTGCACCCCGTATTTTTCCCGGGCAAAGTGCAGGAATTTTTCCAGGGTTGCCAGATCATAATCAGGCCGGGTGATATGATGGCCTCCCCCCAGGTTAAGCCATTTCATCCCCTTCATAAAGGTACCGAATTTTTCGTCAAAGACCTTTAATGTACGGGCTAAAACGTCTGAATTCTGCTCACAAAGGGTATGAAAATGAAGACCTTCGATGCCCTCCAAAAGCTCCGGTTCAAAATTAGCGAGAGTGACCCCTAGACGAGAGCCGGGAGCGGCAGGATCATAGATGCCATGCTCCTGCTCCGAATATTCCGGGTTGACCCGAAGACCGCAGGAGATAGGACGAGGCCCCTGCTTTACCCGATCTTTAAACCTTCTCCATTGAGCAAAAGAATTAAAGACGATATGGTCACAAATTTGCAGAATTTCGTCAAATTCATGGTCTAAATATGCCGGGGAAAAAATATGAACCTCCCCGCCCATTTCTTCATAGCCCAGCTTTGCCTCAAAAAGACCGCTGGCGGTTGTACCATGAAGATATTTTTTGATCAACGGATATTCATAAAACATGGCAAAACTTTTTTGCGCCAGAAGAATCCGGCAGCCGGTCCGCTCTGTCAAACCCCGGAGAGTGGACAGGTTTTTTATCAGCAGCCTTTCATCCAGCAGGTAACAAGGGGTAGGGACTTTACTAAAATCAATTTCCTTGACCATCTCTTTAATCAACCAATTCCGGATTGAAGCTTTCCTGCCAGGGTAAACCGAATTTATTAAGGGCGTCCATAAAAGGATCCGGATCAAATTCTTCCACATTAAAGACTCCGGGTTTCTTCCATTTTCCTGTCAGTACCATCATGGCGCCAATCATCGCCGGCACTCCGGTGGTATAGGAAATGGCCTGGGAACCAACCTCAGCATAGCTTTCTTCATGGTCGCAAACATTATATACATAGTAGCGCTTTTCCTGACCGTCCTTTAATCCCTGGAAAATACAACCGATGTTGGTTTTCCCTTTGGTCCGAGGCCCTAAGAAAGCCGGGTCAGGAAGTACGGCTTTCAGAAACTGGAGAGGAACAATTTTTTGTCCATTAAAGTCAATAGGATCAATGGAGGTCATTCCCACATTTTCCAGAACCCGCAGGTGGGTAAGGTAATTCTCGGAAAAAGTCATCCAGAACCGAATTTTTTTAATACCTTTGATGTTTAAGGCCAGCGACTCCATTTCCTCATGGTGCAGGAGATAGATATCTTTTTCCCCGATGACGGGGAAATCATAGACTCGTTTGATGGACATGGGTTCTGTTTCGATAAATTGGCCATTTTCAAAATAACTGCCCTTAGCCGTAATCTCCCGAATATTGATTTCCGGGTTGAAGTTGGTGGCAAAGGGATAGCCATGATCTCCCGCATTGGCATCCAGGATGTCAATTTGATGAATTTCATCAAAATAATGTTTTTGAGCAAAGGCAGAAAAAACGCCGGTGACTCCGGGATCAAAACCGCTGCCTAAAACAGCCGTAATGCCGGCCTCCCGGAATTTATCCCGGTAGGCCCATTGCCATTTATATTCAAATTTAGCCGTGTCCAAAGGCTCATAATTGGCGGTATCCAGATAATCCGTTTTGGTAGCCAGACAAGCATCCATAATCGTTAAATCCTGATAAGGCAAAGCCACATTGATGACGATGTCCGGTTTTTCTTTGCTAATAAGCTCTACCAGTTCCGCCACCTTGTCTGCATCCACCTGGGCGGTGGTGATTTTGGTTTTTCCCCCATCCAGCTTAGCTTTTAATGCTTCACATTTCGCTACAGTTCGGCTGGCGATACAAATTTCCTCAAAAACCTCCGGGTTTTGACAGCATTTATGAACTACCACGCTGCCTACGCCTCCGGCACCAATAATTAACGCTTTTCCCATTGATTATCCCTCCGAATCATGATTCATTCTTCATTAAATTCCAAGACTCCCCACTTCTATAAGTGGAAGTTACTATTTTTACTTCAGGTGAGGTAGATTCCCCCTCTGAAGCCTCGATATTCAGCTTTAGCTAAACGAGTTCACTGATCCAATGTTAATAATAATTCCCTTAACAGCTTACAGGCTAGTAACGTAGAGGCCCCGCTGGGATCGTAGACAGGGCATAATTCATTCATATCTACTCCCACCAAATTCAAGCCTTTTACCTGGGTAAACACTTTTAATAAATCCAAAAAGCCCACGCCCCCTGCCTCCGGAGTACCGGTGCCGGGTAAAACGGCAGGGTCTAAAACATCCAAATCCAAGGTCAGGTAAACCGGCTGATCCTTTACTTTTTCTACTACATGATCCACCTGGTTCAAGGTGAACTTTTCCATGAAAACATGGTCCTGTGCCCAGGAAAACTCCTCCCTATCACCGCTTCTGATCCCGAATTGAAAGATTCGCCCGTCCCCCACCAGGTCCCAGCAACGACGCATCACGGTAGCATGGGAAAGCTTTTCCCCTAAATAGTCCGATCTTAGATCTGTGTGGGCATCAAAATGGAGAATATGCAGCTGAGGATATTTTTGTAAGACCGCCCGCACCCCTCCCAAGGTTACTAAATGTTCTCCGCCGATCATCAGAGGCAGCTTATTATCATGAAGCACTTGGGCGGTATAATTTTCAATGACAGTCAGGGCTTTCTCCGGGTTTCCGAAGGCAAGCTCCAGGTCACCTCCGTCATAAATTTTCAGATCCGTGAGATCCCGATCCAAATAAGGACTGTAGGTTTCAATGCTGTAGCTTTCATTGCGTATCGCAGCACTGGCAAAACGTGCGCCGGGGCGATAAGAGGTGGTGCTGTCAAAGGGAGCGCCGAAAAGAACAATCTTACTCTCCACATAGGTGCCGTCACAACCGATAAAGGTATGGAACTTTCTCTCATGCATTGGCCAACAGCTCCTTTACATAGTTGGGCAGGGCAAAAGAGCCTTGGTGAATTTCAGTATTATAATATTTGGTTTTAAGACCCAAACCATTCCACCAATCCTGATCGATATGGGTGACCGGGTCGTATTTTTTTGAAGCAAATCCAAACAGCCAGTGTCCCGAAGAATAGGTGGGGATATGAATCTGATAAACCTTACTGATGGGGAAAATGGATTTTATTTTCTGATGGGCTCTCTGCATGGCATAAGCATCCCTTGGGTAATAAGGACTCTCATGTTGGTTGATCAAGATGCCATCTTCACTTAAGGCTTTGAAACAATTTCCGTAAAACTCCTTGGTAAAAAGACCCTCACCCGGTCCAAAAGGATCCGTTGAATCTACAATAATTAAATCATATTCATTTTGTTTGGTTCGCACAAATTTGAGTCCGTCCTCGTAGTAGATATTGACTCTGGGGTCCTTTAAACGGCAGGAGATATGGGGCAGGTATTCCTTGCATACATCTACCACCATTTCATCAATTTCCACCATATCAATATGCTCCAAACTTTCGTAACGAGTTAATTCCCGAATCGTGCCCCCATCTCCGGCGCCAATCACCAGCACCTTTTTAATTTTGGGATTGACGGCAAGGGGTGGGTGCACAATCATTTCATGATAAATAAATTCATCTTTTTCTGTCAGCATCAAGTAACCGTCCAAAACAAGGATTCTTCCGAATTCATAAGACTCAAAGACATCAATCCGTTGGAACTCACTTTGCATGCTTACCAATTGTTTGTCGATTTTAATGGAGAAACGTACCATTTCCGTATGATATTCTGTGTACCATAAGTCCATTTATATATCCTCCACAACATTGATATTTTCTATCTCCATATCCTGGGTTCCTGTTAAAAAAGAACCTTTTTCTTTGGCATAGGAAATATAGGCTAAAACCTCCTCAGAGATTTTTTCTCCCGGCGCCAAAATGGGAATGCCCGGTGGATAACACATGACAAATTCGCCGCTGATGCAGCCTTTGCTTTGCTCTAAAGGAACAGCATGTGTTTTGCTGTAAAATGCATGTTGAGGTGCTAAAACCACGTCCGGTTTAATGTATTCGTGGTCAAACATGCCACGGTTATCACCTGAATACAAGCGTTTAATTTCTGATAAAGCAGAAATCAAACGTTCAATTTCCAATGCCCGATCACCGGCAGAAATGATGGCCAGAATATTTCCAATGTCCCCAAACTCGATTTGAATCCCATACTCATCCCGTAATAAGTCATAGACCTCAATGCCGGCCAGACCGATTTTTCGCGTATGGATAGAAAGTTTGGTGATATCAAAGTCAAAAACGGTATCATGATTGATCAATTCCCGGGAAAAAGCATAATAACCGGTCAGTTTATTAATTTCATCCCGGGCATATTGGGCAAATTGCACTGTTTTACGAAACATTTCCTTGCCATTCAAACTAAGATTTTTCCGGGCAATATCCAGGGATGAAAGGAGCAAATAGGAAGCGCTGGTGGTTTGGGTTAAATTAATAATTTGCCGCACGTAATCCGGATTAACTTTCGGTCCGCTTAACAAAATGGAGCTCTGGGTCAGGGAACCTCCCGTTTTATGCATACTCACTGCCGCCATGTCTGCCCCTGCTGCCATAGCGGAAACCGGTAAATCTTCTCCAAAATAAAAATGGGTTCCATGGGCTTCGTCCGCTAAGACCATCATGCCAAAATTATGGGCCAACGTCACAATTTCCTGTAAATTAGAACAGATCCCGTAATATGTTGGGTTATTCACCAAAATTGCCTTGGCATCCGGATGAGTTAAAATGGCTTCCTTAACATCGTCCACCGACATGCCTAAAGGAATTCCCAGTTCTTTATTTAATCCCGGGTTTATGTAGATCGGTATCGCCCCGCAGATTACCAAAGCATTTATGGCGCTCCGGTGAACATTTCTGGGCATGATAATTTTATCTCCGGCCTTGCAGCAGGACATAATCATCGCCTGAACTGCCCCGGTGGTACCATTTACCATAAAAAATGAGTGGTTGGCCCCAAAAGCTTCTGCTGCCAGTTCCTGGGCTTCTTTAATAACGGACATTGGATGGCTGAGGTTGTCCAGGGGCTTCATGGAATTCACATCTAATTTTAAACAATTTGCCCCTAAAAAATCAGTTAATTCTTTATTGCCCCGACCCCCTTTGTGACCGGGCACATCAAAAGGAACAACGCGATTTTTCATGTGTTTTTCTAAGGCTTCATAAATAGGTGCATTATGTTGTGTCAGCATTTTTTCTATCATCACAGCCCCTGTCTTTTGAAATTGCGGATTCAATATAGCATTTTTAGACAAAAAATGCAATCACAATTGATTCTTTGGGGTTCATCTTTGGATGGGCGAAATATCATATTCATATTTCGATAAACAAAAATTTAATCCTTTAAATTCTGCTCAATTACCGGTAATTTAAACAATTCGTCGCAGTTAGTTATCGGATAAAATGGGTATTGCATAACAAAGGGTCATTATGTCAAAATATATGATAGTACTTGATTAAGAAATAAGAAAGGATTGATCATATGCACCCCCTCAAAATCGTGCTCTTTTCAGATTATGCCTGACCCTTTTGCTACATAGGGAAAGGTATTCTCTACAAGCTGCAAAAGAAATATCCTTTGGAAGTACAGTGGGTGGGATACGAACTCCATCCCGAAACCCCTAAAGAAGGGATCTGGCTTAGAGATCAGTTCCCGAATGCTGATCTTGACATGATGAAAAGGAATTTAAATCTGGCCGGTAAGCCCTATGATGTGGTATTTAATAAAATGGAAAGAAGCTCTAATACCAAATTGGCGTTAGCAGCCACAGAATTTGCCCGGGAAAAGGGGAAACTATGGGAGTTCCAGGATGTTGTTTATCAAGCTTATTTCGGGCTGGGAGAAGACATTGGGCAGTTGGATATTGTATTAGCATCTGCGCAGAAAATCGGCTTGGATGTTGGACAACTAGAGAAAGCCCTCCAGGAAGAAAAATATACGTCTATTCTTAAAGAATCCCATGCATTAGGCGAAAAATATCATGTCGAGGGCATACCCACCTTTATTTTTGAGAACGGAAAAAGAATTTTTGGCGCCGAGCGTTATGAGATTTTTGTCAAAGTGCTTAAAGAGCTTTCGGAAAGATAAACAGAAAAGAGAAAAATTTTGGATGGCCTGAGGAAATAGTTTATCCCTGATGGCCATCCCTGATACTTTTTTGCATAAATATTTGAATCGTTTCTTCTTCTTGTGCTTTGTTTCGATTTGATCGTCCTAAACGGTCACATAAACCAAGGAGAGCCACTTCCCGGATGTCAACTTCTTTCTTCATCGACTTAATGTCGGCAAAGGGCAGATTTTTTACGACAAAAAGAATTTGCATATGCCACCGGATCAGTTTAACAACTTCTTCGATCCAGTTGGTCTCATCTGTTAATGCCAGCAAAAATTCCCTGGCCAATTCCGCACCAACCTTGTCGTGATCATAGGCGGTTATTTTCCCCTTGCGTTCTCTGGTTGTGTCCGGCTTACCAATGTCATGGAGCAGAGCCGCCCACATCAAAACCCGGGCATTTTTGCTCTGTGCCCTCCTTTGTGCCGCCTCATTCACCACCAACAAAGTATGATTCCAAACAGAACCTTCCGGATGATGCTGGGGAGATTGTTTCGTCTCTTTTAATTTCTTCAGGAGAGTAAAAGGAAATTGGAGAAAAATCTGCCCCTGTGAAATCCGGCTTAAATACTCACCAGGTCTGGGGTCATTTAACAGATGATCGTTGATTTCAAAATACCATTTTTCCATAGAATCGGTCTTTATTTGCATGATCCTTATTTGCATCCCAAACTCACTGGCACTTTCTGCCCGCAGATCACGCTTGGCCTCCCTTATCTTTTGGTGTTAGGACCTAATGCTTCTTTTTTAATATTATGATTTTGGTTTTGATTTTCCGGAACAACTGTCTTTAGTCCTTGATTTTTGTTTTCTTTTTGGTACGGTTTCTTGTTTTTTTCCATCGTCCTTCACCTCAATGGTAGTGTACCCTTGGCCCAAAAAATTAATACTTTTGGCAAACGTATCGAGTGAAACTTTCTCTATTAGGGGTTTAACGGACGATTAGCAGATGATAAAGAGAATGTCATCGGATAAATAATTCCGATGACATTCTCTTTTAAAGAATAGAATAGAATATAGCTCCAACGAACCTTTATTGACTTTTCCCTACAACTATCATCCATTTTTGCGTTCCATTACTTTACTTATCAAGTAAACATAACCTTCATCTAACAGTTTTTTCAGTCTTCCGTTGCCTACCTCAGGACCCTTTCACTTCCGTTCTTCCATCACTCCATCTTTTCAGATTTTTGTAAAGGCGATCTTCCATGGGTCTTTCCTGCTGTAACCACTTTCTCCTGAAACCTCTTAGACACTGAATCCTGAATCCATAGATTAATTTTGATAAGTTTTAATGTTACGTTTCCGTTTCTGACGCTGTAGGATTTCCGTCTTAGGAATTCCTTGGAGCTTAGGTAAATAATACTCGATTTTCTTCCATCCGTCAAAGGGTGAAAAATCCCATATTCGATTAAATTGTTTTGTCTAATGCAATTGTTTAAATAATTGCTCTAATAATCTTCCTTTTACTTGGTTTTTCAAAATATTTAAAACAATTAAGAGCTGTTTCCGGACTTGCTTAATTCTTGGGTAAGTTTTTGAATGGCTTTTTTTTCAATGCGAGACACATAAGAGCGGGAAATACCCAGCTTTTTAGCGATTTCCCTTTGGGTCCGTCTCAGACTGTTAAAAAGTCCGTAACGGGATTGTAAAACGAAGCGCTCGCGGTTTTCCAAGGTTTCTACCTTTTCCAATAATTCTTTCTGCTCGTAATAGGATTCTATCGATTGCAGGACTAAATCGCCCTCTGTACCCAGAACATCGACCAGAGAAACCTCATTTCCTTCTTTATCCGTTCCAATGGGATCATATAAAGACACTTCTGTACGCATATTCTTGGTGGAACGAAGATGCATCAAGATTTCGTTTTCAATACACCGAGCGGCATAGGTGGCTAATTTCGTTCCCTTACCCCGATTAAAGGTATTGATGGCCTTGATTAAACCAATCGTTCCAATGGAAATCAAATCATCTTTATCTAAGCCCGCGCTTTCGAATTTTTTCGTAATATGAGCAACCAATCGTAAATTGTGCTCAATTAGTAGATTCCTCGCTTCTTCATCACCATTTTCAAACTTTTCCAACGTCTTTGTTTCTTCCTCTTCTGATAAAGGATGAGGGAAAGCGTTGTTGCTGATATATCCAAAAACACAATGCAGACCTTTAAGCATCGATAAAGACAGGATTGCTGCCCATTCTGGTCCCATCCAAAGCACCTCCAAGAGTGTCGGTTCTACATTTTATGACAATTTATATAAAATGTGACACTTTTGGAGGGGGAAATTTTACCAAATATTTTATCAAATTTCAAGACTCCCACTTCTATAAGTGGGAGCTCCTATTTTCACTTCAGGTGGGGTAGATTCCCCATCTGAAGCCCCGATGTTCAGCTTTAGCTGAACGAGTTCACTGAATCATTCCTTCCAGCCGGGCCAGACGGTCAATAATTTCTTTGAAAATTGGAGCAGCTTCCCTGCCGCCCGAAGTACCCTTTTGGACGAATACCACCACAGCCCATTTGGGCACATCCAAAGGTGCAAATCCGGCAAACCATACCCCTGCTGTTTCAGAAGAACCTGTTTTACCGGCAGTCTCAATTCCCGGTACTTGAGCCGCTGTTCCGGTACCCTCCTCTACCGCCAAGTGCAAAACCGATTTTACCGCACCGGTGCTTTCTTCCGTAATAATCCTCTCTCCCATGGTGCTGGGATATTCCTTTACAATCTCCCCCTGGTCATTATGAAGCTCAGATACCAGGCGAGGTGTAATACTGAATCCTCCGTTGGCCACCTGGGCGATGAGTTTGGCAACTAACAGGGGACTAAGGCTAACTCCCTTTTCTCCCATAATTACGTTGACCAGATCTCCCTCAACCCTGTTATTAAATTGAAAATGAGAAGTCAGGGGAAGATCATAGCCAATGATTTTATCATCACGAAGGCCTAACTTGCCTGCGTATTCTAAAATTTTTTCCCCACCCAATTCTAATCCGGCTTGAATAAAAACAGGATTGCAGGAGTAAGCAGCACCTTGGGCAAAAGTGATTTCCCCATGTCCCTCTTGATTCCAGCAGGATACCTTGCGTCCGGAAGGCAAGGTAATTTCTCCCGGACAGATAAATTGATCCTCCGGCTGCACCAGGCCTTCTTCCAGGGCAGCCAGCATGATCAGAATTTTAAATACCGAGGCGGGAGGATAATTTTGTAATGCTTTATTAATATATGCATCTTTTCCCTCGGGTGTTTCTGACATGGATGGATCATATTCAGGGCTGGAAGCAATAGCTAGAATATCTCCATTCCAAACATCAAGAACTACGGCAGCTCCTTCATAACCTTCCAATGCTTCTTCGGTAATTTTTTGATAATCCTGATCCAGGGTTGTAACCACATGAGTAGGCAAATCCGTTGATTTTATTTTATCCGGAATTAAAGTAAAGCCCGCCCCCTTTACGTGTTGCCCATGTACGTCAACCATAGCGGCAATTTTTGCTGATTCACCCCCTCTCAGCACTTCTTCATATTGCCTCTCCAGGCCGTTTTTCCCGATAACATCTTCTCGCTGATAATCTTGCTCTCTGTCTTTCAGCTGTTGATATTCTTCTTCACTGATCTGACCCACGTTCCCGATCATATGCACGGCGGGCCAATTCCTTTGATAGCGGGGAACGACCGGTAAGACATAAACACCAGGCAGGTTTGTTTTTTCTATCAAGGATACTTCTGCTTCAGAAAGACCGGTTTTGAGCACGACCGGATCCCCATTCAGTCGATTGGTTACTGACTCCACAGGAAGCGACAAAACAGAGGATAAGAAAGATGCCGCTTCAGATCGGTCTTCCGGCATCATCAGGGGAAAAACAACGGCTGCAGGCTGCTCTTCGACATTTGTCAAAGGACGAAGTTTTCTATCCAAAATCTGACCCCTGGGAAATTGAACATAGTTTACGGTTTGCTGACGCTGTGCCACCGCTTGTTGGGCGTATTTGGCACCATCAATGATCTGAATTTGAAACAATCTGCCCAACAATAAAAGAAAGGTGCCGGCGAAAAGAAGATAAAGAATTAAGACCCGCTTCTGTTTAAAAAACAAAAAGACCACCCCTATAATTCATACTCTTAATAGGGTGGTCGGAAAAATTAAGAATTATTCATGGAAAGAAATGATCCGGGTTTAAAGTTAAGATTCCGATACTATCTCTATGGGAAAGGGGAGGTGTTTCAACAAACGCAAGGTATCTTTTTTTGTGTCCGGGGTGACCCGTACCAGAAGTTGCCCCAAAGCGGGCTCGATGGCCGTTACTAAGGCCAAATTGTCATAACCCTCGATAATTTTATTAAAAACATCGATATTTTGGGGGTCAAGGCGGACCCAAATATTTAAACTTTCTGCCAAAATCTCTTCCTCCTCTTTACCTCCTAATGTGCGCGGCGAATCAGGGCACAGGGCGGGATTTTTTGCGCCGGAGCTGCCATAGTCACGATTTGCTGAGGATGTGGAGCATGACGAATGGGTTCTCCCTGGTCATTTTTCATCTCTCTGATTTCCCAGGAAATAAAATCACCCTGAGGTGGCAAAATTTCGATTTTATCACCGACTGACATCCGGTTACGCTGCTCCACCCGCATTTCCCCGGTCTCAGGAAGATATTCCAATACCTGCCCGATAAAGTCATAGCTCCGCACATAAGCAGAGGTCTCATAACGATGATCCTCGGCATCCGGTTTTTTAAAAGCAAAACCTTGGGTATAATGGCGATGACTCACCTTCCCTAATTCCTCCAGCCAACCTTTGTCAAAGGAGAAATGCACCGAATCCTTCCAATAGGCATCAATGACTTCCCGATAAACCTTGACTACCGTAGCCAGATAGTAGGAGCTTTTCATGCGTCCTTCAATTTTCAGGGAATGGACCCCAGCTTTAATCAAGGCTGGAATCTGTTCCACCAGGCAAAGATCTTTGGAGTTGAAAATATAGGCGCCCCTTTCATCCTCCTCCACCGGAAAATATTCCCCTGATCTTTTTTCTTCCATCAACCGATAATTCCAGCGGCATGGATGGGCACAATCTCCCTGGTTACTATCCCGACCGGTCAGATAATTGCTAAGTAAACACCGCCCGGAATATGAAATGCACATGGCGCCATGAACAAAAGCTTCTAATTCCAATGTCGTTTTATCTCGGATTTCCCTGATCTCTTGAATGGAAAGTTCCCGGGCGAGGACGATACGCTTTGCCCCCATTTCTTGCCAGAAAAGGGCTGTGGCCCAATTGGTATTGTTGGCCTGGGTACTAATATGGATGGCTAACTGGGGAAATCTTTCCCGGATCAAACGAAAAATTCCGGGATCGGAAACCAGAATGCCATCAATCTTTAAAGCATCTAAGGTTTCAATATAAGGGATTAAGCCCTCTAGATCCTGATTATGGGCAAAAATATTGACGGTGACATAGACCTTAACCCCCTGATCATGGGCAAAACGGATCCCTTGTGCCATCTCCTCATGAGAAAAATTGCCCGCCCCTGCCCGAAGACCAAAATCTTTTCCTCCAAGATAAACAGCATCGGCACCAAACCTAACTGCGGTATAAAGTTTTTCTAAATTGCCTGCCGGGGCCAATAATTCCGGTTTCTGCATCATTTTGTAATCACTCCATCATTTTATCACGGACGCTAAGTTGGCGTCGGCATACCACCAATCCGTCTCCAATTGAGAATAATCTGGCAGATAGCTCGGAATGCCCCAACACCAGATTTAAAAAATCTCTTAATCTTTGCTGCATGGTTCTGCGTCTGCGGGGGATTTGATAACGATCCCGAAAAATTAAATTTTCGAAAAGAACATTATCACCAATCAACAGTCCTCCCGGCGCAAGCTTTGGAAACAGGAGCTGAAAAAAATCAAGGTATTGCCCCATGGCCGCATCCATAAAAATGAAATCGAAGGAATCAGTAAGACAAGGAAGCACATCTTGGGCATCCCCGGCATAGGAGCGAATATTTTGCAAACCGCTTAAGGAGAAATACTCTCTGGCCCGCTTCACCCGCTCCGGCATCCGTTCAATGGTGACAACAGCGCCCTCTTGTTTTGCGGCCGCTTGGGCAAAAATCAGGGTAGAATAACCCAGGCCCGTTCCGATTTCCAGAATGCGCCGAAAATTACCCCATTCTATTAAAAGCTTCAAATAACTTGCCGTTTCCGGTGCAATTAGTGCCACATGGTTTTTGGCACAATCATCAGTCATCATTTCCAAAATGTCCCTATTGACAATCTCCACGAAAAAAACACTCCGTTTGACAGGCTATTTTAATATTTCCTTTTTCCTTCATTATGTTCCGCTAATGTTCGGCTGAAATAATGAGAACCGTCAGGTTTGGCGACAAAATAAAAGAAATTACTTTCTGCCGGATACAAGGCCGCTTTAAGGGAATCTTTCCCTGGGTTGGCAATGGGTCCGGGAGGCAGTCCACCATTTAAATAGGTATTATAAGGGGAATCAATTTTTAGATCTTCATAGAGAAGAACTTCTTTCACCTCACCTAAAGCATATTGCACCGTGGCACAAGACTCCAAATGCATGCCGATCTTCATGCGATTATAAAATACACTGGCAATAACAGGACGATCTTCTTCCACCTTAGCTTCCTTTTCAATGATGGAAGCCAAAGTAACGATTTCAGGGATCGTCGTATTCATTTCCTGGGTTCGATCATGCCATTCGGGGAGAAAAACATCATCAAATCTTTTGAGCATCATCGCAACAATTTTCTCTTCCGGCCAGCCGGGAATGATTTGATAAGTATCGGGAAATAAATATCCTTCTAGACGGTCTTCACTGTTCTTAGGTGGCAGATATGGATAAGAGAAATCCCCTGATTGAGTAACTTCCAAAAACTTATCATAATCAGCTAATCCTTTTTCTTCCAACAATAGGGCGATTTGTTCTACATTATATCCTTCCGGAATGGTAACCTTATCGGTTTGAGCTTGTCCCCGGGAAAGCTTTGCTCCAATATCGGTCAAAGTAATTTTTCCGGAAAAACTGTACTCCCCTGCTTTTAATTTCCTGTCTAAGCCTGTGAACCGAATGTACATTTCAAAAAGTAATTTATTGCGAATCAAGCCCTCATCTTCAAGGATTTGGGCAATATCACCCGTCGTAGCCTGTCCGGGGACTTGGAAGGAGACCTCCTGATGCACAGGAACCGGTGCCAACATAATTCCGGTGTAAAAGACCGCTAAAGCGGTGATTATGATGATCACAAAGTTCCTTCCTGTCCTTTTCTTTTTGCGGTGTCCTTTGACCATGCATTCCTCCGTCATTTTCATTAATAAATAAAATATAGAAAGCTGTTTTAATTATACAGGCAATATCAAATATTAACAATAATTATCACAAAATTGGATCATTTTGAACCATGAGCTGACTTATGCCCTTATTGACCGACGGGCACTCTGATCACTGTTTGTGCTCGATATCGATCTCTGGTAATTTTTTCACGGGAAATCAGACTGCCGTCAGAAGCCAGGAATTCGCGATACAAGTCTACCACCATCCCTTTTTGCCCCTTTTTTTCCACAATTACTTGTTCCGGCCCCAAGGTTTTATCGTGAATAATTTCTTCTTCCCCCTCAAGATATTCTATAATTTCACTGAAGAGCCTGACTTCTTGGAAATCCCCCTTGGTGGCAAAGAGATAAATTTTGAGTTTGCCCTTTGTATATTCCGTATGAAGCAAGACCGGTTTTTGCCGATTATTTAGAAATTTTAAATCTGCCCAGTCATATGATACGGTGGCATCCCGACCTGGTTCTACATAGGTTACCGGCAAGGAATGAGGATGCCGTTCTAAGATGGGTAAATTTGCCATCAGGATCACATTATATAAAGTTGAAGATACCTGGCAGACCCCTCCTCCGACTCCGCTTATAAATTCATTATTTTCGATCACCAGTGATTCCTTGTAGCCTGTTTCGGTAGTACGCCGGCCCACAATTTCGTTAAAGGAGAATACTTCCTGAGGCATTAGGAGGACTTGATCCAGCGCTTGGGCCGCCGTTTTGATATTGGAGGATCTTTCTTCCTGAGCAGCATTAAAAAAAGTTTCAAAACTGGCCACCACACCATTAATCTGCCATGAGAGCACGGTTTCCTCCGTGATCTCCGGTTCCACGGTCTGGATAATTAAGGAAACCACCGTCTGATCTCCTGATCGCAATACTTCTTTGATTTTATCTTTACTCTGCTCCACATGCACCTGAATACCGGGTTGCTCCGCTTTAATCCCTATCCGATGATCCTGATCAATGGTCAGCTCGGCGCTTGCTCCTTCATGATCAATTGTTTGCGCCATTTTCTCTACTTCCTGCTGAAGGACCTGGTCGTCTAACTGAAAAGCCAAGGGGATTGTGATCCCATTTTGTTTTGTTTCCCAGCGGGTGAACCATCTTTTCCAAAATGGTCCCACTCTGCCAATAGACCAGGCATCCCGAATGGTTGCAGCGCTATCCTCCTTTAATCCTAATTTCTGAGGAGAATAAGACCAGCTTTCATCTGCTCCTTGAATGATGATCTTTCTTGCCATCGCTTGTTGATAAATAGGATCCAGGGAGAGCTGACTGCGATTTCTCTCCATATTGTCTGATTCCATTCCGGCAATGGTCACTCCGGGCAGGATTTTGTTGCTGTGCATCACCTGGAACTCATAAAAAAGGACAGCAAATAAAATCAGTAAGAGGCAAATACCCAGAGTTATTTTGGCCTTTTGTTGATCCTTAGACAAATTGGGTCACCTCACCCCACTATTTCCTTAATTTTATGTTATGAGAGACCAATTCATCTTATGTTTGAATATTTTCGCGCTTCGTGCATAAAGAAACCTTCATCAGGGTTTCAAAGAACTCTGATGAAGGTTGCATATTTTCTTTGTTTTATTCGTTTTCCTCATCTTCTAACATGCTGTCATATGCATCGGCAACTTTTTCCCACTCTTCATCATCTTCGATTTCCGTAAGAAGTTCCTCGCCATTTTCATCCTTCTCAATTTTTAAGATGATGGCTTCATCCACTTCTTCCTCGCCTTCTGCCAGTATGGGGAATAGGATGGCGTATTCCGCCCCATCTACTTCGATAATGTCAAGAACCTCAAATTCATGTTCTGCACCTTCTTCATCTAATAAGACAATTTTTCTGTCTTCAAAATCAGTCATCATTACACCTCATTTTCTTAAATTACGGACATTGTAAACGATTCATGAAATGATGTCAATGGTTACCATAAAGTAAAATCCATTTCGGTCAAGATTTCTGATTCGCATAAAAATCTAAATAACTTTGAAGGATGATCACCGCTGCCATCTTGTCAATTACTTTTTTTCTCTTCGCTCTCGACACATTTCCTTCCAAGAGGGTTTTTTCCGCGGCCATGGTTGAAAGCCTTTCATCCCACATTTTAATAGGAAGTCCTGTCTCTTGGGCAATTACATCGGCTATTTCCTGAGCTCGTACCGCCGAGGGACCCAGGGTTCCATTCATGTTTTTGGGTAATCCAACTACAATTTCTTCTACTCCATACTCATCAAGCACCAATTTAAGATGGTCCAGGTCCTCTTTTAAATCCCCTTTGCGGCGAATGGTATCCACCCCTGGGCTGTCCAGCCAAGGGGATCACTTACTGCAATACCTATGGTTCTTTCTCCTACATCTAAACCCATAATTCTCATGAACATCTGCTCCTTTATCAAATCATCAATTATCTTTGACGATCACAAGTTGACTATTTAAATTACTTTAATATAAAAATCAGGACAGACAGAGGCGCAATATCCGCAGAGGACACATTTTTCCATATTAACTGTGGACTTGCCTTCATGAAAGGATAAAGCTCCCTGGGCACATTTCTCCAAACATCTGCCGCATCCTGTACAATATTCTTCAATTAAGAGTTTCCTGGGTTCTCTCGTTACTTTGGCTAAATCTTCAGGAGCAGGCTCTATTCCTTCTGACCAGGCCACATTAATACGCACCTCTTCAGGACTCTTCATGCCGATCGCCACCGCATCAATGCAATCAAGCTGAAAGGACCACTTTAAAGCAGCCTCCACCTGGGCCATCAAGTTTCCCCCTCCAATGGCCTTCATACCGTAAATTCCTTTACCTGCTTCCTTTGCTTGCTTCAGTGCCCGAAGCATATCCTCAACATTGCCATCCTGTATGCCCAGCCCTGCCATGTTAAGCATCGGATGAATCACTTCAATTTCTTTGACTTCTGTGGTTGCATTTACCCCTTCCACCCGATGGGTGGAGATTCCCACAGCCCCCACTATCCCTTTGGCTTTCGCTGCTAAGAGATATTCAACAGCTTCCCAGTGTCCTTTCAATGTCAGAAGAGATTCTTGCTCATGGAGCAGGAATATGTCAATTCGATCCCGGTCTAATTCCCGCCGGGCATTTTCCAGGCTCCGGGCCATTAATTCCTTTGAGTAAGCGTAAGATTTGGTGGCAATGATAGCATCTTTAGGATGCCCTCTTAAAGCTTCTTTAATATACGCATAGTTTTGGTATAATTCCGCCGTATCAATAAAGTTAATTTCTAAATCCAAGGCGGTTTTTATCACCTGGGCCCCCTGATGAATATTTAAATTAGCTTGCAAAGGTCCAATGGTTAAAGAACCAAAACAAATTTTCGAGACCTGAAAGCCTGTTTTCCCTAATTGATGATAGATCATGATACCATTATCCTTTAAGTTGAATTTTGCTAAACCTGGTCTGCTGCCAGGTAAATAAAACTTGGCTGCTACAAGCCGAAAGCTGGGCGGAAGTCTTAGTTGCACTTATCCTTTCAATCTTAAACTTTTACTTTCTGAAAGTACAAAAACAAGACGACCTGTAGGTCGTCTTAAAAAATTAAAGATTATCTATCTAAATAGTTTCGAACCAACTCTTCGATCAAATCATCCCGTTCTACACGACGAATCAAGCTGCGTGCCTGCTTATGACTGGTGATATACGCCGGATCGCCGGAAATCAAATAACCTACCAGCTGGTTAATGGGATTATAACCTTTTTCCTCTAAAGCTTTAAAAACAAACAATAAAGTTTCCCTGGGATTAAGCTGTTCTTCTCTTTCTACCTTAAACATCATCGTTTCTTCCAGATGATCTCCATGATCACCACTAGGTCCAGCCACAAAAACACCCCCGCTCTTTCTATCTTAATACTATTCGCTTATGACCATCAAATTCCCTTTTACTTTTTTACAAGATCAACGAATTCTGATAACTTTATCACTTTATTCCGATAACTAACTGCCACTAATACCCACGTTTCATAAAGCGATGGGATAAGTGGCACTAAGTTCCTGGATAACGATTTCTAAGCATCAGATGGAGTTAAAAAACTCCACCTGATGCCAAGAACTCTGTTTATGATAACTGGGCCAGAATGATTTCACGGGCTTTCGCAAGGGCGGGCTGCACCATTTGCGGATTTTTCCCCCCGGCTTGAGCCATATCGGGACGGCCGCCCCCGCCACCTCCGGCTACCTTGGCGGTTTCTTTCAGAATATTACCGGCATGAAGCCCTTTCCCTTTCAGTTCAGGGGTTACCATCGCAACAAAATTTACTTTGTCTTCGCTAATGGCACCTAAAACAATGACGCCGGAACCTATTTTATCCCGGATTAAATCTGCCATGGAACGGAGAGCATTCATATCCGGTGCCTCAACCTGGGCGATGACAACATTGATGTCACCCACAGTTTCTTTATGATCTAAAACATCTCCCGTAGCTTCTTTGGCCAGCTTGGTCTGTAAAGATTCAATTTCTTTTTCTTTATTTTTTAATTCGGTTTGCAGAGCTTCCGCTTTTTTTACCGCATCAGCGGGAATTGTTTTAAGGGCATGGGCCGTTTCCGCCAATAGTTTCTCCTGTTCCAGGAAAAAGATACGGGCATTATGACCACAAACAGCTTCGATACGCCGTAATCCGGCACCGATTCCCGCTTCGCTTAATATTTTCACCAGGCCCAATTCGCCGGTGGCTTGACAGTGGGTGCCTCCGCAAAGCTCCATGCTGTAATCTCCCACTTTGACTACTCGTACTTCATCTCCGTACTTTTCTCCGAATAAGGCCGTTGCCCCCATGGTTTTGGCTTCTTCAATGCTCGTTTGGAAAGTTTCCAGGCTCAAGTTATCCAAAACCACATTGTTTACCATCTCTTCCACCTGGGCCAGTTCTTCCTCTGTTAACCCGGAAAAATGAGAAAAGTCAAAACGCAGACGATCAGGATTCACCAATGAACCTGCCTGATGG
The DNA here is from genome assembly GCF_002224645.1 of Dehalobacterium formicoaceticum. NCBI lineage: Bacteria > Bacillati > Bacillota > Clostridia > Eubacteriales > Peptococcaceae > Dehalobacterium > Dehalobacterium formicoaceticum. The sequence continues at coordinate 2,777,605 of NZ_CP022121.1, forward strand.
GCATGCTCCCCGATAACATTACGCAGGGCGCGGTGCATCAAATGGGTCGCGGTATGGTTGCGGGCAATCGCCCTTCTTCTTTCCCTATCCACCCCGGCTTTGATCGTCTCTCCAACAGAGAGGGAGCCTTCTTCTACTTGAATCTGGTGCAGGAAAACACCATTTGCTAGTTTTTGGGTATCCAGTACCTTGGCCCGACCTGTCGGACCGGTCATCATGCCCGTATCCCCTACCTGGCCGCCGCTTTCTGCATAAAAAGGTGTTGCGTCTAAAACCAGATAGCCTTCATCCTTTGCTGTGAGGTTGGTTCGACTTTCTCCTGCTGTCACCAGAGCCATAATTTTACTTTCCCCTTCTATGGTTTCGTAGCCGAGAAACTGGGTGGCAGGTACACCTGCGAGCAAGGTATTTATGGCTACCGCATCATCGAAGGCTTTGGAATCGATCCGGGCTGCCCGGGCTCTTTGCCGCTGTTCTTCCATGGCTGCTTCGAAACCCGCCCGATCCACGGTCATATCATACTCTTCAGCAATATCTTCTGCTAAATCAAAGGGAAAACCGTAGGTATCATAAAGGAGAAAGGCATCCTTACCTCCCAATTGATTTTTACCTTCTTTTTGAGTTCTTCAATAATCCCCGCCGCCACCTTCATCCCTTCGGACAAGGTTTCATGGAATCTATCCTCTTCAATACGAATTACCTTTTGAATATATTCCTCTTGTTCCTTTATTTCCGGGTAGGCATGACCCATCAAATCGACCACAACCGGTACCATCTCACACAGGAAGGGCTGTTCCCATCCTAAAACCTTAACAAAACGAGCTGCCCTGCGCAGGATACGTCTCAAAACATAGCCTCTTCCCTCGTTACTGGGAAGGACACCGTCGGCAATTAAAAATGTGCAGGACCGGGCATGATCAGCAATCACTCGAAAAGGGAAACCCCTGTCGTCGCTATGATAGGTCTTGCCTGTTGTCTTTTCAATATGAGTGATTAATTTTTTCAGAAGATCCGTATCATAATTAGAAGATACATTCTGCAGCACGGAGGTAACCCTTTCCAAACCCATGCCGGTATCAATACTGGGCTTGGGCAAAGGCGTCATCGTTCCATTTTCATCACGATTAAATTGCATAAAGACCAGGTTCCATAGCTCCAACCAGCGGTCACAGTCACATTTGCCGATCGCGCATTCCTCTGCCTGGCAACGCAATTCTTCTCCCCGGTCGATCAGGATTTCACTACAGGGACCGCAAGGTCCCGTATCTCCCATGGACCAGAAATTATCCTTTTCGCCTAAACGAAGAATTCTTTCCCTGGGGATTTCTGTCAGTTCCAACCATAAATCATAGGCTTCATCATCATCTAAATAGATGGTAGCATAAAGCTTGTCCTTAGGCAGTCCTAACACTTCAGTAAGAAATTCCCAAGCATAGGTAATAGCATCCCGTTTAAAATAATCCCCAAAGGAAAAGTTCCCCAGCATTTCAAAAAAGTATGATGTCTGGCAGTCCGCCCTACGGTATCTAAATCATTATGTTTTCCTCCGGCACGGACGCATTTTTGCGATGTAGTTGCCCGAACGTAGGGTCTTTGATCCAAACCTAAAAAAACATCTTTAAACTGCACCATGCCCGCATTGGTAAATAGCAATGTGGGATCTTCGTGGGGTACCAGGGATGAGCTAGCTACAATGGTATGTCCTTTACCTTCAAAATACTTGAGAAATTTTTCCCTGACTTCATTTCCTGTCATACTACTCCTCCGTTCTACTCTGCAGAAAATCTCTTAACTTCTATTTTAGCACTTTTTTGATATATTACACGCTCTTTTTCCTTTTTTAATGTAAAATTATCCATTATTCTCTCAAATTATACTTAAAATAAGACTATGCTGTCAATCCAGCTTTACGCCAACCGCTTTTTGATAAAGATAATTGATTAGAATACGCAGCACAGCAGTGACAGGAACAGAAAAAAGCATCCCCCAGATGCCAAAATAAAAGCCCCCCAAAAGAAGAACAAAAATAATCGTTAAGGGATGAAGTCCCACGCTGTCACTGATAATCTTTGGTGTAATAACGGAACTTTCAATTTGCTGCACCACAACCATCACGATAATGGTATATAATGCCAATTTTTTTGATTGTAAATAAGCTAAACATACAGCCGGGATCGCACCGATAAAGGGACCAAAATAAGGAATAATATCAGCCAGTCCGGCAATAAAACCTAAGGTTACAGCAAACTTAACTCCGATGAGTTTGAGTCCGATCATGGTCAGAACTCCTACCAGAAAAGCCACCGTAAGGTGGCCATAAATAAATCTTCGTAAGACCTGGTTTATCTTAAACCACAGGTTTAATATTTCCGATCTCTTATTGGGGGGAAGAAAGGAAATCAGCTTTTGGGTAATCAATGCGTGATCCTTAAGGAAATAATAGGTTAAGATGGGCAGGATAAGCAAACTAAAAGTGTAGCTAAAAAGTCCAATGATGATGGAAGCAGAACTTCGCACTATTTCGACAATTCGCGCTTCAATGGAGAGAATATTTTCATCCACAATCTGCCTGATACTGTCAGGGATATTAAAACGGCTATAACGTTCTTGCCATTCCAGCAGAGAATTTTGAAAACTTTGAGCATAGGAAGGAATTTCTCCGGCAAATTGGGTAAGCTCAGAAAAAATGCCTGGAAAAACATAAAGTACCAGAATAAAAACCATAATACTGCAGGCCAAATAGACAATGAGAATTGCTCCGGTCATAGAAAATCGATGCAGCACCAGAAATTCAACAAGAGGCAATAGGATATAAGCCAGGAGAATCGCTAATAGAAAAGGCATGATAATGCTTCTGATTTGAAATAAAAACAATCCTGCCAGAAGAAATATGGCCAGACCCGAAATGATGCAGACGATCATGCGCTTTTTTTTCTCCACTTCAATCACCTCTTTTTTGGTGCTAAAAAAATCTTCTTTCTTATTCCGGCAACAACAAGGAAAGAAAAAGTGAGGTTACCCTCACTTAAAAATAACAAATTATTTATTTCATCATCTCTGAAACGCCTTTATTGATCCCTTTTAATACTCTTTTTGCTTTGCTTTGCAGATGTTGGGTTTGACCAATCATTTTTTGCGCGCTTTCCGGAAAGGGTTTTCTTTGCGGAGCCGTAAACATGCCCAACACAGTCCCGATAATACTGCCCGCCAAAATTCCTTTGATAAATGATCTGTTGTTCACGTCATTCATCTCCTTATCTTTTATTGTGCTGCTGAATCCAAATTTGTTAATGTCCCGTCTTCCGAAATCTCAAAAACTTCATTTTGCTCATTAAATTCTACAAGACAATTCCAACAAAAAAATTGGTTCGTTCCTATCTTTCCTATTTCTCGTCCATTACATACAGGGCATCCCATGATAACACCTTCCTTTTATTCCCCAAGTATCTCTGTTAACTCCAAAGATCTTCATTCACCTGATCGACAATGAATACATCTTTTTGATTTAACTGAATTTGCGGCCAGGGAATCATTTTTCGACCCTGATTTAAATCTGCCCAAAAACCTCCGGAAAGCTCAATTCCTAAAATTTTTCCAGTTGACCTTTCAAAGACCAGATCCTTCATCGTGCCAATATCTGCCCCTGTCACAGAAAACACATTTTTTCCTGTTTTATTTTGCCAAGATAAATCCCTGAGATCATTTGCTTCCTCCAGCACATCTTCCTGACCGCTGATGATCAAAGCATCTCGACCTGCCTGTATCAAATGACTCCAGAGAATAATCCGGGCATTTTTTAAAATGCTTCGATTTTCCAGAATGATTCCTTTCAGATAACCTTCTGAAGTATCTACGATTAAGTCTTCAACACGACCGATTTCTTTGCCCTCTTTTAAAGTCATGACCTTTTGCCCGATGATTTGCTGTCCCTTTAACAAGTCCGTCCTCCTCTAATCGATCTAGCATTTAGTATTGACCGATAAAGAAGAAAAAAAACGTCTAACGACGTTTTTTTACATTGCAAATAAAGGTATTTTATTCAATAACTCCTCCGCCAACCACATATTCATCTTGGTAGTATACTACAGCTTGGCCAGGGGTAATAGATTTTTCCGGTTCTTTAAATTCTACCAGTACCCGGTTATTTTCCAAGGGAGAAATAACTGCCGGTGTTTCCTGAGCCTTGTAACGAACCTTTACCTTAACTTCCATGGGCTTTTCCAATCGATCCATTAAAATGAAATTATTGTGATGAGCAATAAGGGTTGTCTTAAACAAATCCTTAGCGTCTCCGATGACGACTCCATTTTTCTCCTGTAATATATTCACCACATAAGCAGGCTTACCTAAAGCCATACCTAATCCCTTTCTCTGACCGATAGTATAATAAGGAATACCTTGATGTTGACCGATCACATTCCCTTGGATATCAAAAAAAGGTCCGCCTTTAATCTCCTGACCTGCTTTTTCCTTCAAAAAGCGGCGATAATTATTATCCGGGATAAAACAAATTTCCTGACTTTCCGCTTTTTCAGCGACCAGGGACAAATTCATTTTATGTGCCAATGCCCGGATTTCCGGCTTGGTATAGGTGCCTAAGGGCAGCAACACTTTGGATAATTGATCTTGGGTAAAATTATACAAAACATAGGTCTGATCTTTATTTTGATCCTGCGCTTTTTTTAATACATATCGGTCTCTTTCCCGGTCAAATAAAATCCTGGCATAATGGCCGGTAGCCACGAAATCGGCGCCTAAGGCCATGGCTTTATGAAGCAGTGCAGCAAATTTAACATATTGATTACAGGCAATACAAGGATTAGGAGTTTTACCTTGTAAATATTCCCGAATAAAATAGTTAATTACCTTGTCTTGAAATAGATCCCTGAAATTCATGACATAATAAGGAATATCCAGCGCTTCTGCTACTCTTCTCGCATCATCCACAGCGGAAAAACTGCAACATCCTCCAGACCCATCGGGATCCGGCTGATCCTGAGGCCAGATTTGCATGGTAACACCGAATAAGTCATAACCCTGCTCTTTTAAAAGGGCAGCTGTCACAGAGGAATCTACACCGCCGCTCATCGCCACCAGTACCTTTTTTTTATCTGCCATAATTTTATTTCCCTACCTTAATCCTAACTTTTTTAGTCTGTCCAGAATTTTTTTTCTAAGCCATTTTCCGTGGGGTGATAATAGATGGTTCCAGCTAATTCCTCCGGTAAATATTGCTGAGCTACAAAATTACCGGGATAGTCCTGGGGATATTGATAATGTTCCCCATGACCTAATTTTTTAGCCCCTTGGTAATGAGCATCCCTTAAATGCATAGGCACTTCACCGGTGGGACGAACTTTTACATCGCTTAAAGCACCGTCGATCCCCTTAATCACTGCATTGGACTTAGGGGCACAAGCTACATAAATTGCAGCGGAAGCCATGGGCAGTCTGGCTTCCGGTAAACCCACATAGGCTAAAGCCTGGGCTGCAGCCATCGCATATTTTAAAGCCTCCGGATCAGCTAAACCCACATCCTCAGCAGCACAGATTATGATTCTGCGCATAATGAATTCCGGATCCTCCCCGGCATCCAGCATCCTGGCCATCCAATGGAGGGTGGCATCGGGATCGGAACCCCTCATGCTCTTAATAAAGGCGGAGACAATATCATAATGATAGTCTCCTTTTTTATCGTATTTTACCGCCCGCCGCTGAATAGATTGCTCAGCTACCTTTAGGTCAATATGCCTGATCCCGTCCTCCTGAGGCGGGGTGGTAGTAACGGCTAACTCTAAGGCATTTAAAGCAATACGGGCATCTCCCCCGGCCATATCAGCCAGGTGGTTTAAGGCATCTTCATTGATCTGAACCCGGTAGCCCCCTAAGCCTTGTTCCCGATCATCAAGTGCCCGGAGCAATATTTTTTTAATATCCTCCTGAGATAAAGTTTGCAAACGGAAAATCCTGGAGCGAGAAAGAAGAGCTGAGTTGACCTCAAAATAGGGGTTTTCTGTCGTGGCGCCGATTAAAATCAGAGTGCCGTCTTCCACGGCGGGCAAAAGGGCATCCTGCTGCCCCTTATTAAAACGATGAATTTCATCAATAAATAAAATCGTTTTCTGGTTGTACATGCCCAGCCGGTCTTTGGCTTCCTGAATGACTTTTTTTAAATCGGCAATCCCTGCTGTGACAGCACTTAATTCTTCAAAATGAGCCTTGGTACTATTGGCGATTACCTGGGCTAAGGTGGTTTTTCCGGAGCCGGGAGGACCATAAAAGATGGCAGAGGAAAACTGATCCCCTTCAATGGAACGACGGAGCAGGGAGCCGGGACCGACAATTTCTTCCTGACCGAAGAAATCCTCCAGACCTTTTGGCCGCATACGGGCAGCCAAAGGGGCTGCTTTTTTTAGTACTTCTTTCCGGGCGTATTCAAATAAATCCACAGGAGCACCACCTATTATTGACCTTAATTGGGAAAAAGACCGGATAACCGGTCTTTTTCCCTGTATATAAGTGAAACATCTTTCAGTAGTAAAAAATATTTAACTTAGAGGGCGCCGTTTAAGATCGCGGCCAATTCATTCTTGGACTTATAACCTACCACCCTTTGAACTTCTTTGCCATTCTTAAAAAGCAACAAAGTCGGAATACTCATGACAGAAAATTTACCTGCCGTAGCATTGTTTTCATCTACATTTATTTTACCAACGATGACTTTACCGTCAAATTCATTGGCAATTTCATCTACCACAGGAGCAATCATTTTGCAGGGGCCACACCAAGCTGCCCAAAAATCTACCAAAACTGGTTTTTCAGCCTGTAATACAGTCTCTTGAAAATTTGCATCGGAAAACACTTGAACTTTTTCGCTAGCCATATGCAATCTCCTCCCAATTAAATAATTAAATTATGTTATTTTCATTGTTGACTTAAATTATACCTTATTCCAGATAGAATTGCCATGATTTTCTTCCCGTATACCCTTTCCGGAAAGGATTACTTAGTGAATTTAATCATAACTTGAATGAGATCGTCAATCATTTTATCTTCTTGGTTCACCTCCAAAGCGTCCTTCAGGCACTTCCTGGTGTGGTTTTCAAATAACATGACGCCCACCTTATTAATCGCAGCTCGAATAGCTGCAATCTGTGTTAAAATATCTGCACAATCTTTTTCATTTTCAATCATTTTTTGAATGCCTTTGACCTGGCCTTCTATTTTCTTCAAACGGTGCATGATGTCATCCTTATTACACCCTGCCAAGAAAAAACACCTCCATACCCCTACCCCGTATATTTATATTATAATCGATGATGGGATGTTTTACAACTAGCTTGTCAAATTAGAACAAAAATTATGAATGAATCGGGTAGGAAGCTGATAATTATTTGATCAGCTGACCTCCCACAGCACCTTATCCAGACAAATCCGTTAACTATTTTTAATGCGGTTCCATTGAAAAATGAAACAACGGTGCTCCGTGCATCCTTTTTAACGGAATAATGCACAGATCGTTGACATATGCCTGAACGCTAACATCTCTGGCACCAGCGTTATCCTAAATTCTCATCCTTTTTAGCTTATTGTTCCGCTGAACAAATTCTTTAGCATTGTATGAATGTCCTCCATGCTGTTACATTCCTGTACCAATAGTTTTACTAATTCATTTGTTCTTTCGTTCATTGATAACATCTCATTTAACGTTATTATTACCAATTACACGAAAGTTCAAACGTCTGAGAATTATTACACAATCCCCTGTACCCGCATTTCTCCGAAAAAAATCTATTACGTTTCTATAAACGGAATTTCTCAGTGTTCTTCCAAATCAGGTTTTTACTTATTTTTATGCCCTTTGTCAAGACCTATTTAGATTTTCGAAAGTACATAATAAAAGCAAAGAACGAAAATTGATATGACCAACGATACCGCAAACAGTTTTAATATTTCATCTTTTTTTCGCTAATTTGTAAAATAATCAACTAATCTCGCTATTGCAGAAGTACTAATGATGATAAATATTAGGAAAGTAAACAATTTATCCATTTTATTTACCCCACAATTTAAAATACACTGCTCTTGTAATATCATCTAAGTCATCATATGTATCCGACCATGTACGCGGATTTGCAAATTGTATATAGTTTAAACTTTCCATGGCATCATCAAATTCAGGATCACCACTTGATAGTATAATTTCACCAAATAGCGGTGAGGTTTTAGAAATTATTCTTTTGTCATGTAGATTCCAGCACATATCTTTCATGCCATGATAGTGTTTCTTTATTCCAATCTTCTGATCTTCTTATTTGCAACATGTAAACGCCCGCCTTCATTATCAGGATTAATGGTATCCACATTATAATCAATTACAAAAAGTCCATAGTCATCCTTATCAGTTTTAATATCGAAATCAAAGCGAATCATCAGGGATCTTTTTTCCCCCATCCATTGATTCAGAGGACCAACTGTCTCTTTCCCAAGAAAATATATCACCTTGTATGAGATCAAACAAATAATCAATTCTGTTATCGATGTCATCGGTTTCGTCTAGTGCCTTTTTAGAAAATAATGATTCTAACGTCTCTTTATCCTTGTCCTTAAGCGCTGAGATTATTGTTCCATTCGTGCATCAGCCTTTTTTCTTCACTCACAGCGAATCCTCCTACTACTCCACCTTTTCCATCATCTCCTATTATATTGCAGGAGCCAAATAACAGAATGGTGTGATTATCACCCATCTCATCTAAGACAACAATTAAAGAGGGACACAGTACCTGTCCCCGCGTCCCTGCGCGTCCCTGTCCCCGCGTCCCTGCCCGCGTCCCTCGATATATAGAAAAAAGAGCCTTTCGGCTCTTTGTAATAATAGATATTTTAAATGACGAAAGATAAAACCCCACATATGTCGTAGAACCGATGTTTTGAACCTGCCTCAGCAGGTGGGTGCCCTCCTGGTTATCTTCTAGGTCCTCTTACGAGAGAGGCTGAAAGTCCATGATCAGAGTCAGGCTCCCGAAAATAAAGTGTTGGAACAAAACTATTCGGTAGAAACGTGCATCGCAGGGTTTTTCTTTAGATTTATATTATCATAATTAAAGTTTTATTTCAATCAAAATAAATATTTTATCTTGCCAATTATTTCTTTGGAACATTCAGCTTAATGTGTAATTCCCGCAATTGTTTGGGAGCCACCGGACCGGGAGCCTTAATCATTAAATCCGTGGCACTTTGGGTCTTGGGGAAAGCTATGACATCACGGATGGTGTCTTTTTTCAACATGAGCATCACCAGACGATCAATACCGAAAGCAATTCCCCCGTGAGGCGGTGCTCCATATTCAAAGCCTTCCAACATAAAGCCGAATTTTTCTCTTGCTTCTTCCGGAGTAAAGCCAACCAAATTAAATAATTTTTCCTGAATCTCACGTTGATGAATTCTGATGCTGCCGCCCCCTACTTCCACGCCGTTTAATACCATATCATAGGCCTTTGCCTTTACCTGACCCGGATCACTTTCTAATAAAGGCAAATCCTCATCTCTAGGGGAAGTAAACATGTGATGTTTGGCCACCCATCTCTTTTCCTCATCATCATATTCTAAAAGGGGAAAATCCACTACCCAGACAAAGTTTAGCATATTATTATCAATCAAGTTCTCTCTTTTGGCTATTTCAAGGCGCAGGTGACCAAGACTATCTGCTACCACGGAGGGTTTATCTGCCACAAAGAGAAGGACATCTCCCTTTTGGGCATGAAAACGATCCAACAGACGATTGATTTGATCCTCACTAAAAAATTTGGCAATGGGGGATTTAACCCCATTTTCTTCCACAGTAATCCAAGCCAATCCCTTGGCGCCAAAGACGGCAGCAATTTTTGTCAAATCATCTAATTCCTTGCGGGAATAATGTCCGCAACCGACAGCGTTTATCCCCTTCACTTGTCCACCGGCAGCTAAGGCGTTTTTAAAGACTTGGAAGTTGCTTTCGGCAGCAATATCAGCCACATCTACCAATTCAATGTCAAAACGGAGATCCGGTTTATCAGAGCCATATTTACCCATAGCCTCATCATATGGAATCCGGGGAAACGGCGTCGTCAATTCGATATTCAGCACTTTTTTAAATAAATTGGCTGTCATCTCTTCCATAAGGGAGAGAACATCTTCTCTGTCCACGAAGGACATTTCAATATCCAATTGGGTAAATTCCGGCTGCCGATCGGCTCTTAAATCCTCGTCCCGGAAGCAACGTACCACCTGGAAATATTTTTCCATGCCTGCCACCATTAAAATCTGTTTAAACTGTTGTGGTGACTGAGGCAAAGCATAAAACTCCCCCGGATGTACCCGGCTGGGTACCAAATAATCCCGGGCACCTTCAGGTGTGCTGTTTGCCAGCATAGGGGTTTCAATTTCTAAAAATCCATGTTCATCCAGAAAAGATCGCACTGCCATGGTCGTCTGATGCCGGGCAATCATAGCCTGCTGCATTTCTGGGCGACGTAGGTCCAGATAGCGATATTTTAGTCTTAAAATTTCATCTACGTCAATACTATCCTCAATATAAAAAGGCGGGGTTTTGGCCGAGTTTAAAATATGTAATGCATCGGCATAAATTTCAATTTCTCCCGTTGCCATATTGGGATTAATAGTGCCTTCAGGTCTGATTCCTACCTGACCGGTGATGGCCAATACATATTCGTTACGTACTGCTTCGGCTTTTTGAAAAAAGCTCCCGGATATCTGGGGGTCAAAGACCACTTGGACATATCCGGAACGATCCCTCAGATCAACAAAAATCAAGCCGCCATGATCCCGTCGTCTCTGCACCCAGCCCATTAATACGACTTTTTCTCCTTGATTTAAGGCTGTTAATTCACCACAGCCATGGGTTCGTTTTAAACCCAACATTCCTTCTGCCACGAGACTTCCTCCTTATTTTAAAACCGTCTTGTTGAAATTTATTTTACCGCTTTTTCTATAAAATTTAATGTATCCGCAACCATCATTTCTTTTTGTTCCGAGGTTTCCATATTCCGTATCATGACTGTACCCTTAGCTAATTCATCCGCTCCAATAATCAGCACATACTTCACCTGGAAACGGTTCGCCGCTTTCATCTGTGCTTTCATACTCCGGTTCATATAGTCTTTTTCTGCTTTGATGCCCATTTTGCGCAAGTCCATCAACAGTTGAAAGGCTTTTTTTTGCCCTTCTTCTTCCATGGCCACCAAGTACACATCCAGCATTTTTTCCGGGTTAAGCTCAATCCCCTGGGTGGCTAAGGTGGGGAAAATTCGCTCCATGCCTAAGGCAAAACCGACACCCGGTGTTGGGGGACCTCCTAAAGATTCCATTAAACCGTCATAGCGTCCACCACCGCAAATGGCACTCTGGGCGCCGATTTCCTGCACGACCACCTCAAAAGCAGTTTTGGTATAATAATCCAAGCCCCGAACCAGTCTCTCGTCCACCTGATACTGAATCCCGGCCATCCCCAGATACTCTTTGACAGCGGCAAAATGATCCACACATTCTGGACAAAGAGAGTGTAAGATCGTGGGAGCTCCTGCCGTGATTTTTTGGCATTGGGGATTTTTGCAATCCAGAATGCGTAAGGGATTTCGATCATATCTCCCCTGACAATCGGGACAAAGCTGTTCCAAATCCTGTTTTAAAAATTGCTGCAGGGCTTGACGATGGGCTGGACGACATTTCGGACATCCGACACTGTTTAAACGCACTTCTAGACCGGTCAAACCTAATCGTTGATAGAAAGCCATGGCCAGTGCAATCACCTCAGCATCAACCCCTGGATCTGAGGAGCCAAATACCTCCACGCCAAATTGGTGAAACTGACGATAACGTCCCGCCTGGGGTCTTTCATAACGGAACATGGGGCCCATATAATAAAGCTTGACCGGCTGAGGCAGGGCACTCATTTTATGCTCCAAATAGGCACGTGCGGTAGAAGCCGTTCCCTCCGGTCTTAAAGTAATGCTGCGCTTACCCCGGTCCATAAAAGTATACATTTCTTTTTCCACAATATCCGTGGTTTCCCCTACCCCTCGTTGAAATAACTCCGTATGCTCAAAAATAGGGATGCGGATTTCATGATAATCAAATTCTTCACAGATTTCCCGAAGGATTTTTTCAATCAACTGCCATTTTTCAGTTTCCTGAGGCAAAAAATCATTGGTTCCTCTGGGTCTGGTTGTTAACAAATGAAAAGCCTCCTTTCAACAAAAAAACTCCCCCCACTGACGAATTATCATCAGGGACGAGAGTTGTTCCCGCGGTACCACCCTAATTGGATCAGAAAATCCCACTTTTATCGTCTGATAACGGGTAGATCCCGGGCATTCTTTAAATAAATGCCAGCTCCTGGGTGTTCCTTCAGCAGCAGTTTTTAGAAAAGCTTTCAGTCACGTCTTTTCCTCCCTGTAAAAACAAATCCTGTCTGAAAATCCCATTCTTCGCTTTTTAATGCCATACTTCATGGTATTACACTGAATAATTTTATCTAAAGTTTGATGATTTGTCAATTTAATATTCCGAAAAAACCATGGTTTAAGCTGCTTTCCGGACTTCCGGACTTAGGCAAGAAAAGGATTTTCCTTCCTCTCCCGGTCAATGGTGGTATGAGGTCCATGTCCCGGATATACCGTCAGATCATCATCCAAAGTTAAGAGCTTATTTTTAATGGAGGAGATTAAAACCGAAAAACTTCCTCCGGCAAAATCCGTGCGTCCGATGGATCCTTTAAAAAGGGTGTCGCCCACAAAAACAACTTTGTCTGCCACTAGAGAAATACCTCCCGGGGTATGGCCCGGAGTATGAAGCACTTTAAAAGACAGATTTCCCACCGTCACCATATCTCCTTCTTTTAGAAGGCAATCTGCTTTAATACCTTCACCTTTATTTCCAAAGGAGGATCCTAAATTGAGTTTTTCGTCTGTGAGATAATCACTGTCTGCTTCATGAATTAATATCGGAGCTTGTGTTAATTCTTTCAAGGCTTTATTGCCCCCAATATGATCCCAATGACCGTGGGTATTCAAAATGGTGGTAATTTTGAAACCATTCTGTTCAGCCAATTTAAATATTCGATCTGCTTCATCTCCGGGGTCAATCACCATTGCTTCTTTCGTGTCGGGACATGCCACCAGATAACAATTGGTACCAATCATTCCTACCTGAAATTCATGGATAATCATATCATTTCCTCCTATATTCATACTGTTAAAGAAAATATATCACTTGTAGGGAGTTCAGTTAGCACTGCAAATACAGCGTTAAAAATTCAAATGCCTACTTACAACAAGTTAGTCCGGTTAAAAGTTTTTTGACTATCTAATAATAAGGTCACCGGACCGTCATTTTCAATGGATACCAACATATCTGCCTGAAAGATTCCAGTTTCAACGGGAATGCCTTTCTCTTTCAGCGATTGAATAAAAGCTTCGTACAGTTCCTTTCCCTGCTCCGGTGAGGCAGCATCAGAAAACCCCGGTCGGCGTCCTTTACGGCAATCTCCATACAGGGTGAACTGTGATACGGCCAGAATTGCACCTTGGACATCAACTAAAGATAAATTCATTTTATCCTCTTCATCAGGGAAAATTCGTAAATGGATAATTTTATCCGCTAAATACTCCCCATCTTTTTTGGTGTCTTCTTTTCCGACGCCTAAAAAGACGCATAATCCTGTATCAATAGTGCCCACCCTTTCCCCGGCCACAGCAACCTGAGCTTTCTTTACTCTTTGCACAACAGCTCTCATGTTATTCTCCCTTGCTCAATTTTGTTGCTTGTCAATTACAAATCGGTATTTCCGCTGGGCGTTACCCTTTTCACCTCAAGAATATCCTTTAAACGCTTTACCTTATTCATAATATATTCCAAGTGATCCAAGCTTTTAATTTCCATTTTTACATTTACAGATGCATGTTTATTTTTGGTTGCCCGGGCGTGGACTGAATTAATGGTCGTTTTGGTATCGGCAATGGCACTCATCACATCCATCGCCAAGCGGGGGCGATCCAAGGCAATGGCTTCGATTTCCACTTGGAACAATCCCTGTTCTTTTTGATCCCATTCCACCTCAATCAATCGCTCCTGTTCCTGCTGGTGGGCGTGGAGTACATTGGGGCAATCCGCCCGATGGATAGAAACTCCTCTTCCCCGAGTGATATAGCCGACAATGGGATCCCCAGGCAAAGGTTTACAACAGCGGGAAAAGCGCACCATCGCATTATCAATGCCCCGTACAATGATTCCTTGAGAAGGTTTGCCCGATTCTGCCCAAGGCTTCATCTCAGGAAGAGGAGCTGCCAGTTCCTTATCCTTACGAAAATCTTCTTTGATCTTGGTGAGCACTTGCAGAGGAGAAATGATACCATCCCCCACGGCAACTAATAAATCATCTCCGGACTGATAATTAAATTTTTTTGCTGCTTCCGCCAATCTTTCCGCTTTAAAGAAGTAACCCGTATCTTGTCCGTACTTTTTTATTTCCTTTTCCAGAATCTCTTTGCCTCGTAAGATATTATCTTCTCTTTTTTCCTTTTTGAACCACTGGCGGATTCTGCTCTTAGCCTGAGACGTTTTGACAATTTTCAGCCAGTCTTGACTAGGTCCGCGGCCCTTCATCGTCAGAATTTCAACAATATCGCCATTAGACAGTTGATAATCCAGGGGTACAATCTTGCCGTTGATTTTTGCTCCGATGCATTGATGTCCGACCTGAGTGTGGACCCGATAAGCAAAATCAAGGGGAACCGCTCCTGCCGGTAATTCCACCACATCTCCCTGAGGTGTAAAAACATACACAGAATCAACAAACAGATCGACCTTAATCGATTCCATAAATTCCGTCGCATCTTTAAGATCTTGCTGCCATTCCAGCATCCCTCGTAACCAGGTTAGTTTTTTTTCAAACTCTTTATCGCCGCTGCGCCCTTCTTTGTAACGCCAATGGGCCGCAATCCCATATTCTGAGGTACGATGCATATCCCAGGTTCTGATTTGGATTTCAAAGGGTTCCCCGTTATTGCCGATCACTGTCGTATGAATAGATTGATACATGTTTTGCTTAGGCATAGCAATATAGTCTTTAAACCGGCCGGGGATAGGCTTCCACAAGGTATGAATAATGCCCAGGACACCATAGCAATCCTTGACACTATCCACAATAACCCGAACTGCCATCAGATCATATATTTCGGAGAGTTCTTTATTTTGATTAATCATCTTGCGGTAGATGCTGTAAAAACTCTTTGGTCGGCCGGTCACATCTCCCTTAATGTCCACTGCCTCTAATTTTTCATTTATCGTTTGGCATATTTCCTCGATAAATTGTTCTCGTTCGGCACGTTTGGCAGAAATCTGATCGACCAGACTGTAGTATTTCTCCGGTTCTAAATACCGTAAAGACAAATCCTCAAGCTCCCACTTAATCTTAAATATTCCTAACCGATGTGCCAATGGGGCAAAGATTTCTAAGGTTTCCTCAGCGATTTCCTTTTGCCTTTTTTCTGATTGATGGTAGCGCAGGGTACGCATATTATGGAGACGATCTGCCAATTTAATGAGAATTACCCGAATATCCTTGGCCATGGCGATAAACATTTTACGCAAGTTTTCTACCTGCTGCTCTTCCCGGGATTTATATTCCAGCTTTCCTAATTTGGTCACTCCATCAACCAATAAAGCAACTTCTTCACCGAATTCCTTGATAATATTAAAGCTGGTGATATTGGTATCTTCTATGACATCGTGAAGTAAACCGGCAACGATTGTAATATCATCCAGTTGAAGCATAGCCAAGATTTCGGCAACAGCTAAAGGATGTTTGATATAGGGTTCGCCGGAATAACGGATCTGCGTTCCATGGGCATCCGCTGCATACCGATAAGCTCGTTTAATCAGTTCTCCGTCGCTGGCCGGATTATATTTTTTAATTTCTGCTACCAACTCGTTAATATCCATTGCCATAGTTACAAAACTCCTTTACTTGATACCGGTTCTTTAACCCAGCAGAGCAGAAATTTCTTCATTCAACTGGGGAGAAAGAGCAACCTTAGACCAATGTTCAAAAGAATTTCTTTCGTTCATTCCTTGAGCATAGTATAAAGAATCGCCTAGATTACATTTATTTCCTTTTTCTATCAATTCTAGACGTAAATCCTTCCCCCATACCGATAATTTTACTAATCCTAATTCCGACATAATGGAAATCCAAGCTTCTACTGCTTGTTCTTTCCCATGGGCCAAATGATCAATCTGAATCTTTTGTAAAATTTCTTTGCGGGAACCGACAATTTGATTACGGGGAGCTCCTGCTTTTTTTACCGCTCGATAAATATTTCCCAATAGTTCCCGATCAGGAAAAAAGACTTTAAAGTCCAGGTCTAAGGCTTCCATATCGTTTTTATTATACAATAAATGAATTTTTGGTGTGTCCTGTGCTTCTCCTTTGATCATAAACCGGAATAAATCTTCGATCTTTCTGGGGCTGTGAAAAAAAACAACATGATGAAAAATTTCCTTTGTTTTTGCATGCAAATTTCCCGTAAAAAATACCGCCTGGGTAATTTTTTCTTAACCTTGGCCATGGTATACTCCTGCTGCCAAGGTCTTTGGATATCAAAACATCGGTCAAAGGTGACGGAAGGGCAGAACTCCGCAACGATACGGCTGATTGATTCCAAATGTTGAGGAGATGCAAGATAAATTAAAGTAGGTTCTCCCTTTTTTAATAAGTCTATCAGATATTTTTCCCGATTGTCTGTTTCTCTGAAATCTACCCAGGAATCGGACCAACCCTTTTTCCCTTGTGCCTTTCTGAACAGGGGCAGCAAGGAGTCCTTGGTTTGGGAAATTAAATGAGGTTTGATATCTTTAATCATCAGCTGAATTTTTTCCTGACCATTCCATTGATTTCGCTCTAAAGAAGCAGCCACATCTACCGTTGTAAAAGGATGAATCCAGGAAAGATGCTCGGCCAGCTGAAAGCCAATCCCATCCAGGAGATAATCTCCGGCAGAGAAGCTAATTTTAAGATGGTTTTTATCGGTCCCTACTCCCCGGGCTTCTAAAACTTTAAGACCCCGATAAGCAAAAACCGGTTGTGCATTCCCGGATCCGTAAGGCGCTAAACTCTCACTATCCCGGAGATAACCTTCCTCTCCTCCCCAGGCAGCCAATTCTAAATCAAGTTTTAAAGGTTGCATCAAATCTTTCTTATCCAGAAACTGCTCAGCATATTGATTGATCCTTTGCCGGAACAATTCAATGTTTTCTTTTTTTAATTTCAGGCCTGCCGCCATCTTATGACCGCCAAATTGAATTAAATCATCCCGACAATAATCAAAAGCTTGATACATATCTAAAAGATCAATACTGCGCGCACTTCCTTTGGCCGTCTCACCGTCAATACTTAATAAAACTACCGGCCGATAATATTTTTCCATAAGACGGGAGGCAACAATGCCAATAACGCCGGGATGCCAGTTTTCACTAGCTAAAACGACAACCAAGTTTTTATCTAAGTCCATATCATCTGCCATCATTTTTTCAGCCTCTTGAAAGATCTCTCCTTCAATCGCTTGCCGTTTACCATTGATTTCATCCAATTGTTGAGCTAAAATCAGCGCCGTCGGCAGTTCATCCGTTGTCAACAATTTTACCCCCAGACTGCCCTGAGCTAATCGGCCGGCAGCATTCAGACGGGGCGCCAGCATAAAACCAACCTGTCCGGAAGTAACCTCTTTATGTTCCAAGCCGGTAATTGCCAGTAAAGCCTGGATTCCCGGTCTGCTGGATTCAGATATTTTATTTAATCCTAAGGATACAACCACCCGATTTTCACCCATAAGGGGCACCACATCCGCTAAAGTACCTAAAGCCACCAGATCAAGATATTCAGGCAAAACAATGTCTTGGTCTCTTGTTTTTTGATCATAACTCATTTCCAGCGCTTGAGCCAGTTTCCAGGCCACCCCCACGCCAGCCAATTGGTGAAAGGGATAAGGGCTGCCCGGTATTTTGGGGTTAATAATTACGTCCGCTGCCGGAAGTATTGCTGGAGGTGTATGATGATCGGTAATGATTATTTTTATGCCCAGGGCACGAGCCATCTCAACCTCCGCTTTGGAGCTGATTCCGCAATCAACGGTTATTATCAGATTAAATCCTTCCCGGGAAGCCCATTGTAAGGCTTGCTCATTTAATCCATATCCTTCCTCCAGCCGATCCGGAATATAATATGATACGTCAGCTTTCATCCTTTTTAAGTAAAGGTAAAGCAAAGAGGTGGCTGTGATGCCATCCACGTCATAATCCCCATAGATTAAGATTTTCTCTTGCCGGGACATTGATTCTTCGATGATTTGAACTCCTTTTGCCATTTGGGGGAAAAGAAAAGGATCATGGATCTCCTCTAGCTTCATATGCAGAAAATTGTTTATGCTTTCTTCTGTCACAAGTCCCCGATTAATACAAAGCTGGGCTAAAAGAGGTGATATGTTTAATTTTTCAGCAAGTCTTACTTGTAAATCACTGTCATAGGGTGCTAACAACCATTTTTTCGCTGTAACCGTCATAAATCCTCCCAATGAGTATTGCATAAAGCTTCAAATGCTCTTATTGATTTAAAAAAGCACCTGAGGTGCTTTTTTAAATATATCATAAAATTAAGAACTATTGCTCTACCGAGTGGTATTCTTGAGATGGTGCTTCTGTTGACTGGGCAGGAACCGTTTCCTTAGGAGCTAAGTTGTGTAATTCTTGTTCCAGGGATTGATTTTTTTTATCCAAAGCCCGAATCCGGCGATAAAGAGTTATCTGCTTAAATATGCTTAAAAGAAAGACAATCAAGGCGCCTGCTAAGACAGAAAGAAGGATCACATATACCAATGAAATCTCTCCCTGATACATGAGAAAGCCGATTTCAACAGGTGTAGCGTTTTGCACGGCAAAAATAGCCACCCCTAAAGCAAAAATAAGAGCAAATATTAATAGAATTTGCATTTTACCACCTCATTATTTTTTCGCAGCATGGCTCTGATCCTTTTTCTGCTTTCAGAAAGTATAAATTCTTTCTCTGGTTCTTACCAGTGTATCATAGCATATTATTCTACATTTTCCCCTACTTTCCTGCCGTTTTTTTGATTGCTTACGGTTTTTTCTTATCTTGATAACAAAATCCTGGGGAAAAATAAAAGAATTAGAACCATGGGCACAAAGTTCAAATTCTTTCTGATTTTGATAATTTTTATGCAATCAAAAATAACAAGAGTATCGTTGATGGGTCTGCATTCTTCTTGTAAAATGAAAAAATAGGCTTACAAAGAGCCTATTTTTTTTCAGTTCCCTGAACACTACTCACGGCAGATTTTAGAACTTCAATTTCAACCTTGTCGGCAACTTTCAGCCATACAGAGTTATCCTTAACTCGAGTGATGGTCCCAAAGATACCCCCGGCTGTAACGACATCGTCATTTACCTTGAGAGATTCCAGAAGTTCACGGTGTTGTTTTTGCCGTTTTTGCTGCGGACGAATCAACACCAAATAAAAAATCCCCAAAATAAATATAAAATAAACGACTGTTCCCATCCAGCTTTCCAAAAATACCACACCTACCTTTCCATTATTATTTTAAATGTTTCGCCGTATTAAGATGAATTCCTCTTTCTCTGACCATATTTTATGAGGAAAACGCAATGATATCATTATACCATATAATGAGCAAAAAAATGCTCTCGAAATTCATAAAAACCGCCTTCCAAAATGGCTCTGCGTATTTGTTTCATTAAATTCACCAGAAAATGCAGATTATGAATGCTGGTGAGACGAATACCCAACACCTCATTACAGCGAATTAAGTGACGGATATAAGCTCGAGAATAATTTTGACAGGTATAACAGCCGCAGCTTTCATCCAAAGGGGCAAAGTCCCGGGCATATTCGGCATTGCGAATCACCAATTTCCCCGTGGGCAAGAAAACCGTTCCGTTGCGGGCAATTCTCGTGGGCAAGACACAGTCAAACATATCTATTCCCCGGGCCACTCCTTCCACCAAACAGTCCGGGGATCCTACCCCCATTAAATAACGGGGTTTATCTTCCGGAATCAAAGGTACTGTACAATCCAACATCTCATACATCAGATACTTTGGTTCCCCGACACTTAATCCTCCGATACCATATCCAGGGAAATCCAGAGCCGTTATTTCTTGGGCGCTTCTTTCTCTCAATTCCCGCACCATTCCTCCCTGAATAATGCCAAAAAGGGATTGATCTTCATGGTGATGCGCTTCTTTACAACGGGCAGCCCAACGTGTGGTTCTTTCCAAAGCTTTGACCACATCTTTCACATCACAGGGATAGGGTGCACACTCATCAAAAGCCATGGCAATATCGGCACCTAAGGCCATTTCGATCTCCATCACTTTCTCCGGTGTGAATAAATGACTGGAGCCGTCAATGTGAGAACGAAAGAGTACCCCCTCATCACTTATTTTGCGTAATTCGTTTAAACTAAATACCTGAAATCCCCCGCTATCTGTTAAAATGGGCCGATCCCAATGCATAAATTTGTGCAGTCCCCCTGCTTCAGCGATTAAATCATGTCCGGGACGTAAGTACAGATGATAAGTATTGCCCAGAATAATTTCCGCACCTAAATCTTTCAGTTCTTCGGGGGAAACGGTTTTGACTGTGGCCTGGGTCCCTACCGGCATAAAGACAGGTGTATCTATTTTCCCATGGGTCGTTTCCAGGGTTCCTGCCCTAGCAGCAGTAATTTCGTCTTTTTTAACTAAATGATATTTTACCTGCATCCTTTAACCTCCATTTAAATAATCAACATCGCATCTCCAAAACTAAAAAATCGATATTTTTCTTTAACCGCCACCCGATAAGCTTCCATCACCTGCTCGTAGCCGCCTAAAGCACAAACCAGCATGAGCAAAGAGCTCTTGGGTAAATGAAAATTAGTAATCAAAGCATCGACGGTGCGAAAACGGTAACCGGGATAAATATAGCTTTCTGTATAACCACGCCCAGTCTTAACACGACCATCCGTACTGGCTGCCGTTTCCAGGGTACGGGTAGAAGTAGTCCCCACACTGATGATACGGCCTCCTTTTTCTTTGCCTCGGTTAATAATCTCTGCAGCTTCATGGCAAATTTCATAGTATTCCGCATGCATTTTATGATCTTCGATATTTTCTTCCTTAACGGGACGAAAAGTTCCCAAACCTACATGGAGTAGGACCTTTGCGATTTTGACATCTTTTTGAGCAACCTCCCCCAGGAGATCATGAGTAAAGTGCAAGCCTGCCGTAGGTGCTGCTGCCGATCCGGCTTCCTTGGCATAAACCGTTTGATAACGATTTTGATCCTGGATTTTTTCATGAATATAAGGAGGAAGTGGCATTTGACCCAACTGATCCAGAATTTCAAAAAAATTCCCCTGGAAGGAAAACCTGATCATCCGTCCGCCCACATCAGTGGTTTCCATGATTTCCCCTTCAAGGATCCCCGGAGAGAAAATAATCTTCGTTCCGGGTCGCGCTTTTTTTCCGGGTCGAACCAGCACTTCCCAGGTTTGATAATCCTGCTGCTTTAAAAGCATCACTTCGATGAGGGCCCCTGTTTCTTTCGAGCCAAACAAACGGGCAGGGAGCACCTTGGTATCATTAAGCACTAATACATCACAGGGGCAAAAATAGTCAATCACATCTGCAAAATGTTTATGTTCAATTAATCCCGTATCCTTATGTAGTACCAGGAGTCGGGACGCATCCCTGGGTTCAATGGGGTGCTGGGCGATTAATTCTTCTGGTAAATCGTAATCAAACTCGGAAAGTTTCATATAAAGCTCCTTATTTGTTCTCCAATAATGTGTTAAAAATAAGATGATATCGGAATTTC
This sequence comes from Dehalobacterium formicoaceticum, assembly GCF_002224645.1. Taxonomy (NCBI): domain Bacteria; kingdom Bacillati; phylum Bacillota; class Clostridia; order Eubacteriales; family Peptococcaceae; genus Dehalobacterium; species Dehalobacterium formicoaceticum. The sequence goes on from NZ_CP022121.1 coordinate 2,799,554, forward strand.
ATTTGCCAATTTAATATTGTACCAGAGGAGATAGAAAATAACAAATCCCAGTACCTATCATTTAATTAGTACCGGGATTAGAATTTGTAGAGTTTTAAAATTGCCTTAATATCTTTCAATCGTAATCGTGCCGTCTTCCGTCCCTTGATTGTAATAATGATCAATAATTTCTCGGTAAGTTGACCCTTGTTGGGCCATGCCTATTGCTCCCCATTGGCTCATACCTACACCATGACCGTTTCCTTGCCCGACAAAGCGGATACCCTGAGCCTTTGACTTTGCACCGGAAATTCCGGATGCGCCAACAATTTGACAGGTTTCTATCCTTGAATTCAGGGCAGCAACCTTACCATTGCCATCAATAATCATCAACTGATCCTGGTGCACTCCCTGACTCATGGAACCGTTTTGACCCTGAATGGCTAAATCAGCAGCTTTGGAACTCCCTTCCGGAATTATATCAAATTTGGTGCTTTTTAAACCAAAAACAGAGCGGATATTATCACGGAAAACATTAACAGTACCCTTAGTGCCGACAATTTCCATTCTGGTGACGCGTCCTGATGAAGTGGAAGTCTTCTCATCCCGATTTAACCGGTATAAATTAAGGTGATCAAAATCCCCAATGCCGGTCTTTGATGCAGTTTTTGTTAGATAACTTTTGATGGCATCCTGAATCTCCTGATACGACAAAGTTTTTTCCCACTGATAACAAGAAGCAGCCCATGTGGATCCCGACTCTTCTGCCGACCGATCTTCTTTGGAGCGCACCGCCTTTAAATAAGGCAATTCTTCATTCCAGACATTTTCACTACTTTCCGTGTACCCTCCGGCATTGGAGTGAAAATAAGCCTGAATCAGTTCCTTATCCCCTCTTTTACCACTTTGATAGAAAATTACCTTTCCTTCCGTGTCATCTACAGCATCAATCACACATTGTGCATTGATATTTTTTTCTGCGCTGTAACCGCCATAAACTTGGGAGGCAGTGTTATTGACCACATCATATTTGCGATCACAATCTTGAAAACACAGGGCAAAGGTACGTGAAACCTCTGCCTGGGATTTCAAAGCTTCCTCGGGTGCGGTATAGCCCATTTCTTGTCCCACCACACCATAGAGATAATATTCAACAGGCAAATGATTCACCACCAGCAGGCTTCCCCCATCTATACTAATGGCTATACCATGCCGATACAGGGTATTTTTATAACTGAAAACATTTAATTCATCTTCGTCCTCCGGGGTTACTGTGATATTGCTGAAGAAGCCATCTATATCCTCTCCATTAATGGTTAAGGCGATCGACGTCCCTTTCTGATTCACAGTTAACACATCTCCCGCCTCAAGAACGGCGACCGGTAATCTCATGACATTATCCATCACTTCATAGCTTCCTTCCGCTATTGAGAAGGTCCCTTGATAAGTCCCTTTGGAAAGGCAGACCCTGATTTCATCATTCCCCTTGGCTTGAATAGGGGTAACCCCCCAGATAATCAAGATGCAAACTAAGAAAAATTGTACCGATTTTTTTAATGTTTTTCCCATAATACCACCTTAACCAAGTTTTTCTAATCTTCGATGGTAAACAATTCGACAGACTATGGACATTTCCTGCCGAAAATAGGGAATAAAAAAAGTTAAGGAAACAAAAGTCACCTTAACTTACATCAACTTACATCGAATGCCCAATCCGGATGTTCAATTGTTGATAGAGATCGTTCATAAAAGATCTTTCAGTTTTCATGTTTTTATCTTTTTGTTCTTTATTTCTGTCATTTTTATTAATATTTTCAGATTTCTCTTTGTTCTTATTTTTCTGAGATTCTTGGATATTTTCTTCGATTTTTACTTTGATTTCTTTTTTTATAACTTCCACATTCTCTTTTTGGTGCTGTTGGTTCATCTTAATCTGGTTATTTTTTTTGTCCTTTACTGGATCCTGCTTCTGTATTTTTTTTATTTCTTCCTTAATCTTATTTAAATCATTGTCTTTATTGCTCCCTTTTTTGATACTTTTGCTGCTGCCCAAATCTTGATCCGGTACTCTTTCTTGCCATGGGGAAGGATCCAAGGTATTCCTAGGTTTTTTTTCTGACCTTTGTTTTACCTCTTGTTTTACCTCTTGTTTTTTCTTTTGACTTTTCTTTTGACTTTCCTTTTGGTTTTGGTCTTGTTGATCTTTAAACTCTATTTTATTCTTATTTCCTATCGGTTTTTTAGTTTCTTTAAATTCTTTTTGCCACTTTTTAATTTTTTCTTGATAATTTTTTTCTTCTTGAGCACGTTGAATTATTTCTCCCGGATTTCCGCCCGCATCTTGAATGGCTCGCACCACACCCGATTTTTTTACATGATCGACATCAATATTCAGGCCGGCATCTTTCGCTTCTACCAAGAGTGCATATTTCCCAGATGAGATACCCAATTCTTCAGCTTTTTCCCGAAGTTCATAATCCGTATTAAGAATCGTTACATTTGCTTCTGCTTTATTCTTTGATAAAGCCTTTTTGGCCTGGGTAATGATCGGCTGGTTTGTGTCCTTCTCCCTGGCTGCATCCGGTTTTTTTTCCGATAGATTTATGATAACTTGGTTGTTCTTTTCCGGTTTCAGGTAGCCTTCCTGACAAGCGGCATCGATAATATCCTCTACTGCTTGTTCTGAGGTTAATCCTGTCAAATTCAACTTTTGCAGGAGTTCCTTCCCATCCCGGTTTAAAGGATGTACGGCAACCACTTTGTGTTCCTGATCTAATCCCAATTCGATACTGGGGTTAATATCTACCGTCATATAAGCCAAAACATTACTCTCCGCAGGTTTGCCCAGAAATTGCTGCCATAAAGGTGCTGTAAAAAAGGTAATCATCACCAGGGCAGCTACCGATAATAATCTGACGTAAAACCAGGGCTTTCTGACTTTTTCAATATCAATGATCGTTTCATCGCCTATTTGGGGGTTTAAACCGGAAATAGTGCGGGAAATAAACTGACCGTCTTTTGTTAATAAAATCATCCGTTTACCGTCTATTTCCATGACCAATCCTTTTTCTTTCATCGGTTTTCCCTCTTTATGAAGATTTTTTTAAATAGTCTTGCAAAAACTTAAAATCACCGCAGATTATCAGCGTCATCGCTATGATGTATTTCCTTTGACGTTCCAACGTTTTTCTGCTGACCTTCACCAAACCGGCCATTTGCTTTAAGGGCAGCTCTTTTTTAAGTTCCAAATGGGTGCGTAGTTCTTCCTGTTCGGCAATGAGGCGGGCTGCTTCCATGGCCCGGAGGCGAGCATCTTCGTGTTTGGGAGCACAGGATACTAAATCGGAAAATGAAATGCCATAATTGTTTAACAATTTGGTGTATTGTTTAATTTCCTCACGACGATCTGAGCTTTCTTGCTTTTTCTGAAATTCCATCATGGCTTGATGATGCTCAATCTGATTTAAGATGCCGTCATTTTCTGCTTGCTGATCCCCGCCAAAACTGGAAAAAGGAATTGCTCTGCTCAATCGCTGTTCCCGACGATAATGATCAATCAATCGTCTTTTGATCACTATTTCCGCATAATTAAAAAAACTGGTCCCTCCTTCCGTTTTATAGGTATCGATTGCTTGATCTACGGCCAACATGCCAATACTTACTTCATCATCCTGATCAGCATCAATATATCTTCCACACAAGGAGGAGGCAGTTTTGATAACCAAAGGTCGAAACCGTTTAATAAGCTGTTCTCTGGCATCCCGGTGACCTGATTGGGCACTTTTTAGCAAGGTGTCCAAATCATCCAAAGCCATCACCTGCCTATCGTAAATTAATTCGTAAAATAATCTCTGTAACTGGGGGTTTATCTTCTTAAAAACAACCTAAAAAGCAAGGAAAGGATGATACTCAGTACCAAACAGGTCACAATGGGAAAATAAAAAGTGAAATTGCCCTTTTTGAAGACGATATCTCCCGGTAAGGATCCAAAATGAAAAAATCGGCCCAACCCCATCATTATCAAACCGACGATCAATAAAAGTACGCCGATTCCAGCCAACATCCGGCCTAAGGTTTGCCAGTCCATTATTTTTTCTTCTCCTTTCGATAACGGTCCCTTTCACTATAGATACATCCGCAGTATGGCTGACGATAGAGATTCATTTCCCGGGAAATACTGACTCCTTCCCGATATCCGGTACGAAAATCATGATAATAGAAAGGTATGCGAAATTCTTCCCCGGCTTCTTCCCCGGCTTGTTTGATTAAATCATGTTTTTGATAAGGACTGACCAGCAAGCTGGTGGTAAAAGCATCAAATCCCTGTTCTGCCGCGATCCGGGCAGCCTCACGCAAACGCATACGGTAACAAAACCCGCAGCGGATCTGCTCACGCCCGTTCACCATGCTCAGAAAACCTTCTAAATCATAATCATCCTGAATGATGATTTCTAACTGAACCTTTTCACTAAATTCTTGAAAAGTCAGCAGCCTTCTTTCATATTCCTTATAAGGATGGATATTGGGATTATAAAAATAGCCCCTTACTTCATGACCCGTTTCCCTTAAAAATCCCAGGGGAAAAATAGCACATGGTCCGCAGCAGGCATGGAGCAGTAGTTTCATGGCTTACATTTCCTCCCCTTCATCATCATCCGAAAAAAAAGTTTGTTGTTGTAATTGATCTAAGTGTTTCGGTATCGGACAGTCAAAATATCGGTAGGCTTCCACCGTGGCCATCCGCCCTCGGGGTGTCCTGTTTAAGAAACCTAACTGCATTAAATAAGGCTCATAAACATCTTCCACCGTATCCGCTGATTCGCTAATGGTGGCGGCAATGGTTTCTAAGCCAACAGGTCCGCCGCCGAATTTTTTGATGATGCTCAGCATCATTTTGCGGTCAGTTTTATCCAAGCCCAGGGGATCCACCTGCAGCTGAGCAAGTCCGTTCCAGGCTACTTCCTGGGTAATAATCCGATCCGCTTTGATTTCTGCAAAATCCCGGATCCTTCTTAGTAAACGATTGGCAATACGGGGCGTTCCCCGGGATCGGCGAGCAATTTCTCGCGCGCCCTCCGGCGTAATTGCTACGTTTAAAATTCCTGCAGACCTATTAATGATGATGATTAATTCATCTTCCTGATAGTATTCCAAACGGCTCATGACGCCAAAGCGATCTCTGAGAGGAGCAGATAGCATGCCCGCTCGGGTGGTGGCGCCGATTAAGGTGAATTTAGGTAAATCAAGGCGTAATGTACGTGCACTGGGTCCTTTGCCAATCACAATATCAATACAAAAATCCTCCATGGCAGGGTAGAGCACCTCCTCTACCGTGCGATTTAAACGGTGAATTTCGTCAATAAAAAGCATATCCTTTGGTTCCAAGCTGGTGAGAATGGCTGCCAAATCTCCCGGCCGTTCGATGGCAGGTCCGGAGGTGACACGTATATGAACATTCATTTCATTGGCAATAATATTGGCTAAGGTTGTTTTTCCCAAACCGGGAGGACCATAAAGAAGCACATGATCTAAGGATTCACCTCGATTAAGAGCGGCTTGAATAAAAATTTCCAAATTGTTTTTAACCTGCTCCTGTCCGATATATTCACTTAAATTCATCGGCCGGATATGATTGATTTCACTATCAAAATCCTCAAGTTTCATTGATGAGGAAATAAGTCGATCTTCTTCCATAGGAATTACCTCACTGAATATTTTCTTTTCCACCTTAAAACTTACCTAAAAGCTTCAAAGCGCCTTTGATAAGATCTTGAGTATCTGCTTCCGGTCCCAAGGCGTTGGACGTTCTCATACAAGCGCTTCGGGCTTCAGGAGCAGAATAACCTAATTGGGTTAAAGCTAAAACACAATCCTGGTTGAGGGCAGTATCCTGCCCCGGGGAAAGGTTGTTAGACGTCTCTTTCCCATCGTCCAGCTTTTTAAATTTTTCTCTTAATTCTAAAACTAATCGTTCTCCTGTCTTTTTGCCCACCCCGGGAGCTTGGCTTAAACCCTTGCTGTCTCCGGCCAGAATGTATGAAATTACTTCCTGATAGGAAAAATGGTTCAAAATCGCCTGTCCCAGTTTTGGGCCGATCCCCGATACACTGATCAAAAGGCGAAAAACCTCCATTTGTTCCTTTTGTGGAAAGCCAAAAAGCTGCCATTGATCCTCTCTTATTTGCAAGTAGGTATAAAGGAGAATTTCATCCCCCGCTTCTTTGTCCTGGGGAAAGATCCGAGAAGGGACAAAAACATGATACCCTATCCCTCCAACCTCAATCAGTATGTCTTCTTCATCGATGGAAAATATGATCCCCTTAATAAACTGAATCAAAAAGGATCACCTCTTTTCATTAATGTTTTTATCTATGATACGGGAATGGGCATGGCATATGGCTATGGCCAGAGCATCTGCCGCATCGTCCGGTTTGGGGAGAGCCGGCATTTTTAAGATCGTCTTGATCATATATTGTACCTGATGCTTGTCTGCTCGACCATAACCTACCACAGCTTGCTTCACCTGTAAAGGTGTGTATTCATTGATCACTACATTTTTGTGGACCGCGGCCAAATAAATGACCCCTCGGGCATGGCCGACAGCCAGTGCAGTTCTGGCGTTTTTATTGAAAAATAATTCTTCGATGGCGGCTTCTTGCGGGTGATAGAGATTGATCAAAGCCGTAACACCTTGATATATTTTTTCTAAACGGTGTTCCAAAAACATCCCGGCATCAGTTCGAATACAACCATAATCAAGCAGTTTAAATTTATTGCCCCAGGTTTCGATGACTCCGTAACCGGTAATAGCTGTCCCGGGATCAATTCCTAAAATAATCAATTTTTTCTCCATGTTTTCCGACTTGAAATTGCAAACCACTTTGACAAACTATAAACTATAACTTACTTATATTCGCCAGGCGAATTTCAATCTCCTGCCAAAAAAGATAAAGGGACGAGGTTGCCATCAACCTGTCCCCTTCATGCTCAAGCTCACTTATTCATATTCATCAATACTGTCCATGGCTTCTAATAATTCTTGTTCGCTGGAGAAATTAAGTGTTCCTTCTTTCACTTTGGTCTGCCATTCCTGAGGAAGGCGATCGATTCGAATATCCAAAACTTCAACGAGTTCTCCGGTCACACCTACCGGTCCTTTCAGGACAGCAACATATTCCCCCACCGCCCCGAGGTGACGTTTATGTTCATCTTTTGGACAAAGGCCATCAATATTTTTAAAAATTGTGATCTCTCGATCATTATTATGATATAAAGCCCACCCAGCAGCTCTCAGAGCATCTTCGTCCATACCTGGATAAGCTTCTCCGGCAATGATTTCCTTTTGGATCAAATGCTGACATTGGGTATAATAAATTTCTTCTTTAATGGTGGCATTTTCTGGTATCATACCCACCGTTTGGGTTTGATTGTCCCTTAAACTATTCCCGTATAAGGGTTTTTTAGATTCATTATGCCAAAAAGTATGATCGGCAAACAAAAAAGATGCCGCAAAACTAACCACAAAAGCCAGGGCACAAAAACCGACCATTCTTTTTATATGCTTAAAAGCCATGTTCATCCCACCTAATCGATTACATCATATTGATCATTCTTTAGAAAAATATGATAACCAAAAGATGGGCTTTTTATACTTGCATTTAATCTTCTAATTGAGCCAAAATTTCATCCGGGATATCAAAATTGCCATAAACATTTTGAACATCATCATGGTCTTCCAGACTTTCTACCATTTTCATTAATTTCTTCACTTGATCCAAATCATCAACCATAATAGTATTCTGAGGGATCATAGTGACTTCCTCTTCTTCAATGGTGACTCCCTTTTCTACCAGAAAATTACGCACTTCTTCCAGAGAATCAGGTTCTGTGATAATCTCACCTATCCCCTCTTCTGCTTTAAAGTCTTCAGCACCGGCTTCTAAAACGAGCATCATCAATTCGTCTTCATCCTGATTTTCCAAATTGACAGTTAAACGGCCTTTCCGATCAAACATCCAGGCGACACAACCTGTCTCACCAAGATTTCCACCGTTTTTTGAAAAAGTGTGTCGGATTTCGCTGGCCGTCCGATTGCGGTTATCGGTCAAAATCGCCAGCAAAATGGCTACTCCTCCCGGTCCATATCCTTCATAAAAAATTTCTTCAAAATTGTCGCCATCTGTGCCGCCGGATGCCTTTTGAATGGCCCGGTTGATATTATCATTGGGCATATTATTCGCCTTAGCTTTTTGAATACAAAGCTTTAAACGGAAATTACCTTCCGGATCCGGTCCCCCTTGTTTAACAGCAACCATAATTTCTTTTGATACCTTCGTAAAAATGGCGCCTTTCGCTTCATCTTGTCTTGCTTTTTTGTGTTTAATATTTGCCCATTTGGAATGACCGGACATGATAATTACCCCTCTTTCTATCAAAAAACGTCTTTAATTATTAAATGAACCCTCATATTTTAGCATATAATTCTGATATAGGGAATAGTAACTGAAGACCTTATGATCTTTTCAAAATGATTTTATGGTCGACCAACGCTAATTCTTTAATTTCGGCTTTGATCATTTTTTTATGACCAAAGATATTCTCCAGGATCAACTGCCCATCTTCCGGGATGACCCGATCCACCTTTTCGAAAAATAATTCTTCTTGATCCCCATTTAAAATATAGGCGTTTGCTTCACACATATTTTACTCATCCTTCCCAAATTTTCTTAAAAGAGTGATCAATCCATCAATTTGATGGGGTAAAGGCTCATTGGGTACACCTACAATTTCAATCCCTATTCTATTGATAGGCAAGAGAATTTTTTGTGCTGATGATTCAGAAACAGCTTGGGCCATCTTAGGGGTTAATTCCCCCAGCATGGCATTTGCCGCGATAATTGCCACTGATCCAACGATCACATCCATCTGACCGGCCATAAACACAATGGCATTCTCCCCTGTGGCACCTTCATTCGCACCTGCCTTCAGCATCGCTGCTGTTGCCAAAGAGTTTGTGCCCAAAGCAATAATTTCTGCATTTTCCGATAGATTTTTACGTAGCTTTTCAGTGATGTGTTTCCCGATACCACCGCCTTGGCCATCGATTACGCCAATCTTCATCATCTATTCTCCTCAGCAAATTTTTCTAGTCGTCAGACATCATTATATCAAAATAAAGGCTATATTGCTATGAGAACGGAAGGATCAAAATAACAGAGAAAATCTCTTACTGGATCAAAGAAAAAAACTAGTTCCGCCGAAAGAACAACGAAAAAAGTTTTAAAAAGCGTTAAGCCGGTTAATCTAATTTTGTAAGGTAAGCTCAAAATTCAGATGAGGATTCTTTGGAACTCCCTATTTTGTAAACCAACGTCTGAAGGAGTATTTTGTTGTTTCTTTATTCATTGCGGCGATGTGGGTGGTCAGGGGGATTTCTTTTGGACATACCTCCCGGCAATTCTGAGCATTGCCGCATTCCTGAATACCTCCCTCTGCAATTAATGCGTCAAGTCGTGCTTCTTTATGCATTTCACCAATGGGATGTCCATCGGCATTTCGATGTTTTAAGGAATTTCGGATCATTTCTTTCAGGATATTCCGGCTTATAGTGACTGCCTCTGCTTTCATTGCGCATTAAAGCACCGATGGTAATCGCCTGGGCAACCTCTAGCATATTTTTTAATTCTTTAACAAACATCATGGTCTGATTGTAATACCCCTGTGAATCTACCATATTGATGTTTTTCCATCGTTCTTTCAATTCAAGCAGGAATTCATTATTGGTGGTTAAATCTTTATTATTACGGACAATTCGTTGTTACGGACAATTCCTACATTTTCGATCATCTTTTCTCCCATTTCCTGATGGAACTTATAGGGATTAGATGTTTTTATTTTTGCTTTCTTGTTGTTTTTCTTGTTTTATGTTCAATATCTTATCATGATTCTTCTTCTTAGTTTTAGTCAATATCATTTGCATGAACACAACTGTTATTTATCAAATAGATATAATTTTACTAATAAGGTATGATCTGTTTTACATCGTAGGATTCCAAATCAATATGGCTTTTAATAGATTGCACCCCGCTAGCATATATAAAAAAGCACACTTTTTAGTGTGCTTTTAATTAAAATTAGAACCTGGCAACGACCTACCCTCCCAGGGACCTGCGTCCCAAGTACTATCGGCGCTGGAGAGCTTAACTTCTGTGTTCGGAATGGATACAGGTGGGGCCTCTCCGCCATCATCACCAGGAAAATTTATGAAGTTGGAACAATCTATAACTGTTCTCTCAAAACTACACAGTGAAGTCTTTCATGCTTAGAATTTATCTTTAAGGTCAAGTCCTCGACCTATTAGTACCGGTCAGCTCCGGACATTACTGCCCTTCCACACCCGGCCTATCTACCAGTTCGTCTTTCTGGGGTCTTATCAGCTTGCGCTGTGGGAAATCTTATCTTAAGGGGGGCTTCGCGCTTAGATGCTTTCAGCGCTTATCCCTGCCAGACTTAGCTACCCAGCTGTACCCTTGGCAGGATAACTGGTACACCAGTGGTCTGTCCATCCCGGTCCTCTCGTACTAGGGACAGTGCCTCTCAAATTTCCTCCGCCTGCGACGGATAGGGACCGAACTGTCTCACGACGTTCTGAACCCAGCTCACGTACCGCTTTAATGGGCGAACAGCCCAACCCTTGGGACCTACTACAGCCCCAGGATGCGATGAGCCGACATCGAGGTGCCAAACCTCCCCGTCGATGTGGACTCTTGGGGGAGATAAGCCTGTTATCCCCGGGGTAGCTTTTATCCGTTGAGCGACGGCCCTTCCACTCGGTACCGCCGGATCACTAAGCCCGACTTTCGTCCCTGCTCGAAATGTCTCTCTCGCAGTCAAGCTCCCTTCTGCCTTTACACTCTTCGCGCGATTTCCATCCGCGCTGAGGGAACCTTTGGGCGCCTCCGTTACTCTTTGGGAGGCGACCGCCCCAGTCAAACTGCCCACCTGACAATGTCCTTCAGCCGGCTTACGGCTTGAAGTTAGAATTTCAGCACATCAAGAGTGGTATCCCACCAGCGACTCCAATGAGACTGGCGTCCCATCTTCTTAGTCTCCCACCTATCCTGTACGTGATATACCAAAATCCAATGTCAGGCTGCAGTAAAGCTCCACGGGGTCTTTCTGTCCTGTCGCAGGTAACCGGTATCTTCACCGGTATTACAATTTCGCCGAGTCCCTTGTTGAGACAGTGCCCAAATCGTTACGCCTTTCGTGCGGGTCGGAACTTACCCGACAAGGAATTTCGCTACCTTAGGACCGTTATAGTTACGGCCGCCGTTTACTGGGGCTTCAATTCAAAGCTTCACGTTTCCGCTGACCTCTCCTCTTAACCTTCCAGCACCGGGCAGGCGTCAGCACCTATACGTCGTCTTTCGACTTTGCAGGCACCTGTGTTTTTGCTAAACAGTCGCTTGGGCCTTTTCTCTGCGGCCTCTTCATGCTCAGTCTGTTAAAAACCTCACATTACAAAGGCACCCCTTCTCCCGAAGTTACGGGGTCATTTTGCCGAGTTCCTTAACAAGGGTTCTCTCGCGCGCCTTAGGATTCTCACCCCACCTACCTGTGTCGGTTTTCGGTACAGGCACCTGGCTCCTCGTTAGAGGCTTTTCTTGACAGTGTGGGATCAGTCAGTTCGCTACTTATTTTCGCTCCCCATCACCTCTCAGGATCTTTGAAAGACGGTTTTTCCTATCTTTCTCCCTACAGGCTTGGACGCACTCTACCAACCGTGCGCTTGACCTACCCTCCTGTGTCACCCCTTCCTTCAAACGGATCCAGGTGGTATCGGAATCTTTACCGATTGTCCATCATCTACGCTTTTCGCCTCGACTTAGGTCCTGACTTACCCTGGGCGGACGAGCCTTCCCCAGGAACCCTTAGGTTTTTGGCGGGCAGGATTCTCACCTGCCTTTTCGCTTACTCATACCGGCATTCTCACTACTGAACTCTCCAGCTCTCCTTCCGGTAAACCTTCGTCGTGTTCAGTACGCTCCCCTACCACTCAAGAAGCAAGATGCTAGAAGCAAGATGCAAGATTATTAGTCTTACCTCTTGTTTCTTGCCTCTAGCATCTTGCTTCTTGAATCCGAAGCTTCGGTGGTGTGCTTGAGCCCCGTTACATTTTCGGCGCAGGGTCACTCGACCAGTGAGCTATTACGCACTCTTTAAATGGTGGCTGCTTCTAAGCCAACATCCTGGTTGTTTTAGCAACTCTACATCCTTTTCCACTTAGCACACACTTTGGGACCTTAGCTGTCGATCTGGGCTGTTTCCCTTTCGACTATGAAGCTTATCCCCCACAGTCTGACTCCCAAGATAAATTTATGGCATTCGCAGTTTGTGAGAGTTCGGTAACCTGGTTAGGCCCCTAGCTCGAACAGTGCTCTACCGCCATAAATCATCTCTTGAGGCTAGCCCTAAAGCTATTTCGGGGAGAACCAGCTATCTCTTGGTTCGATTGGCATTTCACCCCTACCCACAATTCATCCGCTCACTTTTCAACGTAAGTCGGTTCGGGCCTCCACTCAGTCTTACCTGAGCTTCACCCTGACCATGGGTAGATCACCAAGTTTCGGGTCTACAACAACGAACTTTCCGCCCTATTAAGACTCGCTTTCGCTTCGGCTCCGTCTTCTCGACTTAACCTCGCTCGTTATCGTAACTCGCCGGTCCATTCTACAAAAGGTACGCCATCACACATTTAAAGTGCTCTGACAGTTTGTAAGCATACGGTTTCAGGTTCTTTTTCACTCCCCTCCCGGGGTTCTTTTCACCTTTCCCTCACGGTACTGGTTCACTATCGGTCGCCAAGGAGTATTTAGCCTTGGGGGGTGGTCCCCCCGGATTCCCACGGGGTTTCTCGTGTCCCGCGGTACTTGGGATACTTTCGAGCATTTCCGCCTTTCGCCTAC